>NZ_JAWZTE010000007.1:0-359811 GCF_033875155.1 Actinocorallia sp. A-T 12471
GCGCAGCGCGGCACGAGCGCAGCGCGGCACGAGCGCAGCGCGGCATGAGCGCAGCGCGGCATGAGCGCAGCGCGGCATGAGCGCAGCGCGGCATGAGGAACTCGCGCTAGAGCGCGAGTTCCTCATGCGCGCTTCAGGCGGCTGGCTCGCCGATCGGGGCGGGGCGTGGAGCCCACGGGGTGGGGTGGGGGTTTTGGGGGGTGGGGGGGCGGTAGGTAGGGGTGGGGGGTGGGGTTATGTGGGCTTGGAGTGTGGTGCGGCCTGGGCCTATTGGGGCGGGGCCCTTGGAGGTTGTGGAGCGGGAGGTGCCGGTGCCGGGGGCCGGGGAGGTGTTGCTCAGGGTGTTGGCTTGTGGGGTGTGCCGGACTGATCTGCATGTGGCCGAAGGGGATCTTCCGGTGCGGCGGGAGGGGGTGACGCCGGGGCATGAGATCGTCGGCGAGGTCGTCGCGGCGGGGGCGGGGGCGCTGCGGGCGATCGGAGAGCGGGTCGGGGCGGCTTGGCTGCGCTCCACGTGCGGGCGGTGCGCCTACTGTCGGCGTGGGGCGGAGAATTTGTGCCCGTTGTCGCGTTATACCGGCTGGGACGCCGACGGTGGCTACGCTGAGTATGCGCTCGCCGAGGACGCCTACGTCTACTCGCTCCCCGACGAAATCGATGACGTCACCGCCGCGCCCCTGCTCTGCGCGGGGATCATCGGCTACCGCGCGCTACGCCTGGCCGCGCTTCCCCCGGGAGGCAGGCTCGGCATCTGGGGTTTCGGCGGCTCGGCCCATCTGGCCGCACAGGTCGCGCTCGCGCAGGGCGCGCGCGTCCACGTCTTCACCCGCGCCGAGTCCGCGCGTCGGCTCGCTCTCGACCTCGGCGCGGACTCCGCCGGAGACTCGTTCGACCCGTCCCCCGAACCGCTCGACTCCGCGATCCTCTTCGCCCCGGTGGGCGAGCTCGTCCCCCCGGCGCTGGAACGCCTGGACAGGGGCGGCACCCTCGCGATCGCGGGCATCCACCTCACCGACATCCCCTCGCTCGACTACCAGAAGCACCTGTTCCAGGAACGCCGGATCACCTCCGTCACCTCCAACACACGGGCCGACGGCGAAGAGTTCCTCCGCCTGGCCGCCCGGCTCAAGATCCACGTCGAGACCACGCGGTACCCGCTCGCCGAGGCCGACCGCGCCCTCGCCGACCTGGCCGCCGACCGCGTCAACGGCGCGGCCGTCCTCACGCCCTAACGCGCACGCAGCGCGAACGCCGTCACCACGAGGAACCCGCACATCGCGATGACGGGCACCGTCGCGGCCCACGCGTATCCGGGCCCGGTCACGAGCGCCGCCTTGAGCAGCACCGCGAGCAGCAGCAGATGCGTCCCGGCCGCGAGCAGCCAGTGCCGCCGGGTCGCACGCCGGATCAGCCGCGTGAGAACTGCGGAGGTCGCCGCCGCGAACAGCAGGAACACCGCGAACTCGTGCGGACGCCCGTCCTGCGCGTACGGGGTCGTGAAGGCTTCGGCCAACGGGTACACGGCGGCCCCCGCGAGCAGCAGCGCGAGCATGACGTGCAGCCGCAGCGCGGTCAGCACAAGTCGGGCGACAGGTCGCACAGGTCAACCGGCGGCGGTGCGTAGGTCACGGTCGGCAGCAGCGATGAGAGGTCCTCGGGGTCGATGGTCGGGAACAGCTGCGGGATCTGCAGGCTCGGCTCAAGGCGCGGCGGCGGTGTGACGACGGCGGGCTGGGTGAACACCGGCGCGGGCGGCTCGGGGCCGTCGCGCGCCGCGAGGCCGAGCCCGACGACCACCCCGACCGCCACCGCGACGACCAGACCCGCTTCCAGCGCGCGCACGCCCCGGAACATCTTGGAACCCGGCCGCGTGATCTTCGGATCGGTCAGCCGGGAAGCCGCCGCCGCACGGCCGCGCGGGTCGGCCGCGAGCATCCCCATGATCGCCGCGACGAGCCTCGGCGGGCCGTCGGGCCGCTCCGGCCGGTCGGTGAGCGGCGCGGTGAGCGAGGCGAGCGGCGTGTCGCGGGCGAACGGGGCGCGTCCGGCGAGCGCGGTGTACAGGAGCGCGCCGAGCGAGAACAGGTCGGCCGAAGGCTCGGGCGGCCGGTCGGCGTGCCGCAGTCGCTCGGGCGCGACATAGCCGGGCGTGCCGATCGGGTAGCCGGTCGCGGTCAGCCGTTCCTCGCCGTCGAGGCTCGAGATGCCGAAGTCGGTGAGCACGATCCGTCCGTCGGCGCGGACGAACACGTTGCCCGGCTTCACGTCCCGGTGGACGACGCCCTGGTCGTGCGCGTGGGCGAGCGCCCGCAGGACCGCGCGGCCGAGTTCGGCGACCCGCTCGGGCGGCAGCGACCCCTTATCGGCGAGGACGGCGTCGAGCGTGGTCCCGTCGAGGAACTCCATGACGATCCACGGCCGGTCGCCCGACATGAGCACGTCGTGGACCCTGACGATCTCCGGATGCCGCAGCCGCGCCATCGCCTTGGCCTCGCGCAGCGCGCGTTCCGCGCTGACCCTCGCGAAGACCTCCTTGACGGCAACCTCGCGCCGCGTGACGTCGTCGTAGGCCCGCCACACCCGTCCCATGCCGCCTTCGCCGAGCACCTCGCCGAGCGTGTACCTGCCTTCGAGCCGCATCATGGCCGCGCCTTCCGCAATGCCTCCCACAGCGCGCGCGGGTGCGGGCCGTAGTCGCCCTTGTCGGTCGAGACGCGGACGACGAGCGCGCCGTCGCGGAAGCAGGCGGCGACGCCGTCGCCGGTGGCGAAGGCCGCGTCGCCGAGGCGCGGCAGCGTGGTGACCTTCCCGTAGACGGCCCGCTCACGCGCCCGCAGGTACTCGACGCGTCCGGCCCGCGGGTTCGGGGTGTCCCACCAGTAGACCGTGAGGGTCCTGCCGTCGGACAGTTCAAGAGAGCAGCCGGGCTCCGGATCACGGGAGACCACCGAAGGCATCGAGGCGGCTACCGCGCACACGTCGAGACCGCGATAGCGCGCGTCGTACGGCGCGAGATCAGCGAAAAGGAACGCGGAGGAGACCGCCGCGACGAGCACGAGCCAGCCGTACTCCCATCTGACGTCCGGCAGCCACGCCGCGCGCTCCCACCACGACACCCGCTCCCCCGCCGCGCGGCGCAGTGTCCGCTCGATCCGCGCGGGACGCGGGCGCGTCGCGGGGTCCTTGCGCAGCATCCGCGCGAGCAGGCCGCCGAGCGGGCCCGCGCCGCGCAGGCGCGGCGGCCGGTCGAGCACCGTCGCGGCGAGCGTCGCGGCCTCGGTGGCGCGCCGGAACGGGCCGTGGCCGTTGACCGCCGCGTAGAGGGTCGCGCCGAGCGAGAAGATGTCGCCCTCCGGCCCGTGGACGCCCCCGCTCAGCCGCTCGGGCGGCAGGAAGCCCGGCGCGCCCACCAGGACGCCGGTGCGGGTCAGCGCCTCGGCGCCGCTGACCGCCGCGATGCCGAAGTCGGTCAGGACGACGCGGCCGTCGTCGGCGAGCAGCACGTTGCCCGGGGTGACGTCGCGGTGGACGACGCCGGCCGCGTGCGCGGCGGTCAGCGCGGACAGCACCGCGAGCCCGATCCGCGCCGCCTCGCGCGGCGGCACCGGCAGCGCCTCCCGCAGCGACCTGCCCTCCACGAGCTCCATGACGACGCAGGGGACGCCGTCCTCTTCGAGCACGTCGTGCACCGCGACGATCGACGGATGCCGCACGGCCGCGGCGGCGCGGGCCTCCCGGACGGCGCGGCGGCACAGCACCATCCGCTCGTCGGCCGAGACCCCTTCGGGGAAGGTGACGCGCTTGACCGCGACGACCCTGTCGAGCACGAGGTCGTGCGCGCGCCAGACCCGTCCCATGCCGCCCTCGCCGATCATGCCGCGGAGCTCGTATCTGGCCGCCAGAACAGTCATCGCGCCCAGATCGTAATTCTTAGGATGCCCCCATGTACACGCGCGCCGGAGCCGCACTCGCGGTGGCGACCCTCGTCCTCGCGTACCTGCCGCTGCGCCTCGCGTGGGCCTTCGACGACCTCGAGCACTACGGCTACGACCCGACCCTGCTCGACCATGCCGTCGTCTGGCTGGCCGCCGCTACCGCAGCCCTGTACGTCGGGGTCACCGCGTCGGTGTGGCTGCGGCTCGAGACCGCCGCGACCGCCGCCCGGGTCGTCGCGGTTCCCTCGATGCTCTGCTCGGCCTACACCCTCTACGTCGCGGGGTCGCACACCGAGAAGGAGGGCTTCGGCGCGGCGTCCCTCGCGCTCCTCGGGACGCTCACGCTCGCCCTCGCCGTCATCGCGGCGCTGCGCCTGCCCCGGCTCGACCTGGCGGAGTGACCGACGGCGTCAGGGCGTCCGCGGGGTGTGCCAGTGGTCGTCCCGGGTGAGGCGGACGGACTCCGGCGGCCCCCACGTGCCCGGCTTGTACGTCAGCGGGGGGAAGGGCGCGGGCAGCAGGTCGGAGACGACCCGCCAGCACTCGGTGATGGCCTCCATCGTGGAGAACCGGGTGGGGTCGCCGGTGACGGCACCCTCAAGGACGTGCTCGTAGGGGCGCGACCGGTTCAGGTGCGGGAAGCCGAGCGTGGTGGTGAGCTCGTCCACGACGGTCTCGTCGGCCCCGCGCCGCGCCAGCAGGCCGAACGCGACGCCGGCGTGCGGCTCGAAGTGCAGCCGCATCAGGTTCGGCGCGGCCTTCTGCGCGCACACCGTGTGGTGGTAGCCGGCGACCGGCCTGTCGAACTCCACGGCTATCTCGGTGGCGCGCGCGGCGAGGCACTTGCCCGCGCGCAGCGTGAACGGCACGCCGGACCAGCGGTCGGTGTCCACGTACAGCCTCAGCGCCGCGTACGTCTCGGTGACGGAGTCCGGCGCGACGCCCTCCGTCTCCCGGTACCCCTCGTACTGCCCGTTGACGTAATCCTCCGGCAGGACAGTACGGACCGCTCTCAGCGCGCGGGTGCGCTCGGCAAGGACGTCCTCGGGCGAGCCGCTGCGCGGGGTGTCCATGACGAAGTAGGCGAGCATCTGCAGCAGGTGGTTCTGGACGACGTCGCGCAGACAGCCCGTCGCGTCGTAGAAGCCGCCCCGGTCGGCGACGTCGAGGTCCTCGGCGGCGGTGAGCTGGACCGACCTGACGTGGTGCCGGTGCAGGATTGTGTCGATCACGGTGTTGGCGGCCCGGAAGGTGAGCAGGTTCTCCACCGACTCCTTGCCCAGGTAATGGTCGACTCTGCGGATCGCCTCGTCGGGGAAGTACCTGGTGAGCCCGGCCTGGAGGTCGCGGGCCGAGGCGAGGTCGTGGCCGAACGGCTTCTCCACGACGAGCCGCGCGTTCTCGCTCAGTCCCGCCTCGGCGAGGCAGCGCGCGGCGGGCTCGTACAGGTTCGGGGGGAGGGCGAGATAGTGGGCGAGGACCGCGCACCCGTCGGCCTGCTCGGCGATGCTCCGGAAGGTGCTCGCGTCGGTGTAGTCGACCCGGGCGACGCGCAGCAGGGCGAGGAGCTTGTCGAGTGCCTTGTCCTCGACCTTCTCGTGCGCGGTGACGGCGTCGCGTACGTGGTCGCGGAGGCGCTCGACCGACCAGTCGCCGCGGGTCACCCCGATCACCCGGCACAGCTCGAACCCCTGGCTGACCAGCCCGTAGAGGGCGGGCAGGACCATCTTCTCGGCGAGGTCGCCGGTGATCCCGAACAGGACGAGCGCGTCGGCCCTCCCCCGTCCCGCCTGCGCGTCCCCCATGGGCCGTCCCCTCCGCGCCGCCCGCGGCCGACGCCCCCGCGCGCCGACCGTCCCAGTGGAACGTTCCCAGATCTGTTCGTGGGGAAAACCTAGGTTTTGTCGGGGTGCCCGTCCGGGGTGCGGACGGGCGGGGGCGTCAGGCTTCGGCGTCCATGAGGAGGACGGGCTTGATGACCGTCCCCTTGTGGGTGTCGGCTTCCGCCTGGTTGATGTCCGCCAGGGGGTAGGTGGTGATGAGCTCGTCGAAGGGGAAGAGGCCCTTCTTCCACAGGGTGATGAGACGCGGGATGAACAGCTGAGGGATCGCGTCGCCCTCGTACACATAGGTGACGGTCTTGCCGACAAGGCTCGCCGGGTGGACCGTCAGCAGGTCCATGCCCGCGCCGACGAGCACGCAGCGCCCCGGCCGGGTGAGGACCTCCACCGCGGCCGACATCGCCGCGGTGACTCCCGTCGTGTCGAAGGTGACGTCGACGCCGGGGCCGCCCGCGCGGATCTCGGTCGCGAGGTCAGGGTGCGCGCCGTCCACCGCGCGGGTCGCGCCGAGCCGGAGCGCCGCCTCGCGCCGCGCGGGGTTGAGGTCGACCGCGACGATGTCGCCCGCGCCCGACGCCTTCGCCGCCATGATCGCGGCGAGCCCGACCGCGCCGACCCCGAACACCGCGATCGACTCGCCGGGCGACAGCCGCGCGGTGTTCAGCACGGCCCCCGCGCCCGTCTGGATGCCGCAGCCGAGCGGGCCGAGCAGGGCGAGGGGGACGTCCTTGGCCACCTTCACCATGTTCCGCTCGGTCGCGAGGGTGTAGTGGGCGAACGACGACTGGGCGAACCAGCGGCTGGTGAGCGGCGCGCCCGAGGCGTCCTTGGCCGAGCCCGACCCGTCGGGGCGCAGGCCGGTGAGGTTGCTCAGCTCGAACAGCGCGCAGTTGGCGGGCGCGCCGGACAGGCAGGCCGGACACGTCCCGCAGTAGTCGAAGCTGAGCACGACGTGATCGCCCGGCTCCACCGAGCTGACCCCGGGCCCGACCGCCTCCACGACCCCCGAGCCCTCGTGCCCGAGGACGGCGGGCAGGAACGCCTCCCCGAACACCCCGGCACGGCCGAGCTGGTCGGTGTGGCACATACCCGCCCCGACCACCCGGACCAGCGCCTCCCCCGGCCGTGGCGCGTCAACGATGACGGTCTCGATGCTGAAGGGGCCTGCTGGGTCGCGCAGTACTGCGGCGCGTGACTCGGTCATACGGTGATCCGTTCTGGGGTGGCGGTTTCGGCAACTGTTATACCCGAACCGGATTCTGTCAACGAACACTTACTCCAGGGGCTCGGCGGCCGAGGCCGTGGCGTCCCCCAGGGCCGCCACGATCAGGAGACGGGCGGGGACGCGCGCCGATAACGCTTTCGGACGCGCTCGACGGGCACCCGGACGTCGACGACGTCGTCCAGGAGACCATGCTGCGCGCGATGACCGCGCTGCCCGGCCTGCGCGATCCCGAGCGGTTCAGGTCATGGCTCATCGCGATCGCGATCCGCCAGACGCAGGAGCGCGGCAGGAGCCGGGGCGCGGCCCTCGCCCGGCAACGGCCGCTCGACGACGGGGCCGACCTCGCCGATCCCGGCGCGGACCCGCTCGGCGAGACCGTCGTCAGGGTCGCGCTCACCGAGCAGCGCCGCGAGATCGCGGCGGCGACCCGCTGGCTCAACCCGGCCGACCAGCGGCTGCTCGCGCTGTGGTGGCAGTGCTCACCACCGCCGCGATGCTGCCGGTTCCCGCGCCGCTCGCCGCAAAGGTCGCGGCGCTGCGCGGCGGCGCCTACCGGCCGGCCGAGCCCGTCGCGATCAGCACGACCGGGACCGCCGACCGGCGCATCACGCTCAGCGGCTACCGGAACGAGCGGCCGGTGATCGACGCCTCGCTCATCCGCGGTAACCAGTGGTTCGTCACGCAGAGTGCCGCATATTGGATGGTCCAGAACCTGACGGTGCACAGCGCCGCGACCTTCCCGTGGGTCTGCTTCAGCTGCACCCACACCGTGTTCCAGCGGCTCGAGATATACGAGAACGGCGCGACCGGGCTCGTCCTGCGCGGTGAGGGCACGATCGGCAACAGCGTCCTCGACTCCGACTTCCACGACAACCACGACGACCCCAAGAACGGCGAGAACGCCGACGGCGTCGCGGTCAAGGACGGGTCGGGCGCGGGCAACGTCATCCGTGGCGTGCGCGCCTTCCGCGACTCCGACGACGGCGTCGACCTCAGCGGCTTCGCCTCGCCCGTGCAGATCCGGCGCTCGTGGGCGTACGGCAACGGGCACGGGCCCGCGCCGGGCCGACTGGTCGCTGCCTGACACGCCGTTCCTCGCGCCCAGGCCCGACATCGGCGCGCAGATGCGATCCGAACCCTCCCGAGTTCCGGACGTCCGAAACTCGGCGGATATTGCTCCGGGTGACGTTCAGTCCTTCCACGCCATCGGGAGGTCGTCGCGGTGGGCGCGCCAGGCCGCCGAGCGCACCAGCGCGGCGGCCGCGCGCGAGACAGCGTCGGTGACGGTCACCGACTCCTCCCGGCCGGTGTAGAAGTCGTCGGGGATCTCGTCCCCCGCTCGCTGGTCCGCGCGCAGCCTGGCGAGCTCCCTCGCGCGGCCCGGCAGCGCGTCCGGCGTTCCGCGCAGCTCCCTGAGCCGCAGGCTCAGGGTTCCGGTGACGTCCGCGGCGACGGTCGCCTCGGCGACGGGCGTCCCGGCCGGGACGCTCCGCAGGCCGGTGAGCCGGAGGACCGCCAGGGTGTCGCAGCCGTCCGCCGGATCGTCCATCAGGTGGGCGGTGAGCGCGGTCTGGCCGTCGTGGGACGGGGCGAGCAGGGTCCAGCGGAGGAACGGGAGTGGGGTGTCCTTGGCGACCACCTCGGTGTGCCCCGCCCCGGCCGTCTCGAGGCCGACGGGGAACGAGCGCACGTCGAGGAGCAGCAGGTCGCGTTGTCGGCCTTCGAGCACGCCCGCGTTCAGGGCCGCGCCGGTGACGACGCCCTCGGGGATCAGGCCCCGGTGGACGTCGTCGCGTCCGGTGAGCCGACGGACCAGGGCCGCGACGGCGGGCATCCGCGTCGCGCCGCCGGTGAGGATGACGTGGTCAAGGTCCGACGGGGACATGCCCGCGGCGCGGATCACCCGGGCGGCGATCTTGCGGCAGCGGTCGAGCAGGTCGCGGGTCATCGTCTCGAACTCCGCGCGGGTCACGGTCTCCGTCAGGTGCACGGGCGGGTCCTGGAAGTCGCCGGTGCCGGCGGTGATGTAGGGGAGGTTGACCTCGGTCGAGCGCGCGGCCGACAGCTGGATCTTGGCCTCCTCGGCGGCCGCGCGCACCCGGTGCAGCGCCTGGGAGTTCCCGCGCAGGCTTACCCCGTGGCGGCGCTGGAACGCCGCGACGAGGTGGTCGACGAGGCGGGCGTCCCAGTCGTCGCCGCCCAGATGGTTGTCGCCCGCGGTGGCGCACACCTCGATCAGGCCGTCGGCGACGTCCACGACGGACACGTCGAAGGTGCCGCCGCCGAGGTCGAAGACCAGGACCGTCGCCTCGTCCCTGCGGCTGAGCCCGTAGGCGATCGCCGCGGCCGTCGGCTCGTTCACCATCCTGACGACGTCGACGCCCGCGGTCCGCGCGGCGAGCGCGAGCTCCTCGCGCTGACGGTGGGTGAAGCTCGCCGGAACCGTCAGGACCGCCCCGCCGATCGGGCCGCCCAGATACGCCTCGGCGTCCGCGCGCAACCGCTCAAGCAGCAGCTCGACCGCCCGCTCCGCGGTGATCCGTACCTTCCCCCGGGTCACGCTCCACCCGGTCCCGAGCCGCAACTTGGCCGATCTGATGGTGTACGCGGAGTTCATCCCCGCCTGACGCCGCGCCTCGGCCCCGACGAGCACGCTCCCGTCATCGGCGATCGCGACAAGACTCGGCGTCGTCGCCGCCCCATCCCGCCCCGGAATCACCCTGACGCCGCCGCCCTCAACCACCCCCACCGCCGAATTCGTAGTACCAAAGTCGATCCCGACAAGACGCGCCCCGAACCCACCCGAAGAGGACCGCCCGGACGCGTCCGGGGAGACGCGCGCCTCCCCATCATGCCCCCCACCCGCCAAACCCTGCCCGCCCTGCCCGCCCTGCCCGGACATCTCATCCCGCCCCGCCCGCCCGGGGCTCCCCGCCCGCCCGGGCTGCCCGGGCTGCCCGGGCTGCCCGGGCCGCGCGGGCTGCGCGGGCTGCGCGGCCTGCCTGTCCTGCCCGAGCTGTTCGGCCTGCCCGGACTGTTCGGGCTGCGCGGCCTGCCCGCCCTGCCTGAGCTGTTCGGCCTGCCCGAGCTGCGCGGCCTGCCCGTACGGTTCGGGCTGCGCGGACGGCCCGGCCTGCGCGAACTGTTCAGCTTGCCCGGGCTGCGCGGGCTGCGCGAGCCGCGCGGGCTCTTCGGGCGGTGAGTCTTGGGCGAATTGCGCGTGTTGTGTGCCTTGGTCGGGTTTTGTGGGCTTCCTGCTGCGCGCGGGCTGGTCGGGCGGTGAGTCTTGGGTGAGGTGGTCGGGGAGGGTGGCTAGGGGGGTGTTGTGGAAGAGGGTTTGGGCGCGGCGGGCTACGTCGGGGTCGGGGTCGGCGATGAGGCGGAGGAGGGCCTGGTGGGCGGCGGCGCGGTACTGTTCGCGGACGTCGGCGAGGTGGCGTTCGATGAGGAGGAGGGCGCCGGCTCTGCGCCAGGCGCGTTTGTCGTTGAGGGCGGCGTGGAGTTCGGCGAGGGGGTCGCGAGAGATTGTTGTGGTGGTGGTCGGGGCGGGGCCTCGGGGGTTGCGGGCCAGGTGGATGGTGCCGCGGACGCTGTCCACGCTCAGGGTGGGGGTTTGGCCCTTGATGCGGCGGCTCACCTGGTCGTGGACGTGGCCGTAGAGGTCGTGGACCGAGACGTGGCCGTCGCCGTCGAGGTCGGCGGAGCCGTCGCGCAGGCCGTCGACGACGGCCGAGGTGAACACCGACGGGCGCGCGTCGTCGCGGCTTGTGCGCACCTCCTCCCCCTCGGCGGGGGCCTGGCCCTCGTGCGCGAACTGCAGCGCGGTGGACGCGGTGATGACGACCCTGCCCTTGCCCGCGAACGGCGTCGCCACGTCCACCCGGGGCGCGTCGGCCGCCCTCCGGACCGTGCCGAGCGCGAACGCTCCGCTGTAGCAGCAGTCGAGCATCAGCACGATGCTGCGCGACCTGCTGCGCCGCATCCACTCGTTGACCGCGTCGGCGGGGACCGCGGTGAACCCGACGTCCTCGCGTTCGGTGTCGCTCGCGACGAAGTGCAGCCGGTTGTTCTCGTCCTTCCAGCCGTGCAGCGAAAGGTGCAGCAGAAGTAGGTCGTCGGGTCCGGCCTCGGTGAACAGCGCCTTCAGCGCCCGCGCGGCCTCACGCCGTGTCGCGTTGAGCCGCGTCTCGACCGCGAAGTCGCCGACGGCGGGGTCGGCGAGCACCTCGCGCAGCGCCCGCGCGTCGGCCTCGGCGGCCGGCAGCGGCGGGAAGCGCGGATCGTCGTACAGGCTGTTGGCGAGGATCAGCGCCCTGCGGCCCGCCAACGCGGCTCAATTCCCGTGGCGGGCGAGGAACGCCTCAAGCGCGCGCTCCTTCATCGCGTCGGTGGCCCCGGTGATCTCCAGCCGGTCGCCGCCGTACTCCAGCACCACCGAGCCCGTCGCGCGGCGGGCGAGCCAGCCCCGGGTGAACTCCACGAGCAGGGTGAGCGCGCCTTCGCTGCCGAGCAGGCCGACGATCGCAGCGCCCCACTCGATGAGCTCGCCGCTGCGGGTGCCGTCCGGCGCGGGCCCGGCGGCGGGGCGTGCCACCGACGCCGTCACCTCGAGTTCGCGCAGTTCGTCGAGAAGGAACCCGAGTTCCTCCTCGGCCCTTTCCAGATCCCCGTCCCCGGTGTCGAGCACGAGCTTCAGCGTCAGTCCGTCCGACACGCGCGTTCCTTTCCACGGCCCCCGCACGATCGTCCCACCGAGCGCCGGGACACTTCGGGCAAACCCGGAGAGATCCGCCCGCGTCGCTGACCGGTGTCGGACACCGAGAAATTCCGCGCGGCGGCCCGAGGGGTGCTCGGCCTCGGGACCGCCGCGCGGAAGGCTAGGCGTCGGCTTTGGTGCGGTTCGGACGCCAGAAGACCGCGAGGAGCAGCAGCCCGCCCACCCCGCCGAGCGCCGCGACGCCGAGGCCGGGCAGCCCGTCGAGGGTGAAGCCCACAAGATGGTCGAGCGACCAGCGGCCGGGGCCGAGCGCGGCGAGCGCGCCCGCCGCGATGATGATCATCAGCACGTACTCATAGCCCTCACCCGGACGGAAGATGAAGAACCCGTTCCGGATGTGGTTGGCGATGAGCGCGACGATCATGGTGCCGACGACGGCGGCCGCGGCGAGCGCGTTGAGCAGTCCGACGAGCAGCAGGACGCCCGCGCCGAGCTCGGTGAGCGTCGCCAGAAGCGCATGAACCCGTCCCGGGCGGATGCCGATGGACTCGAACCAGCGCGCGGTGCCCGGCAGCTTGCCGCCGCCGAACGCGTGGTTCCAGCCGTGCGCGACCATGGTCACGCCGAGCGTGAGCCGCAGCAGCGCCGCGGCGATGTCGATCTCGGTCATCGGTTCAGCCCCTCGCCTTCGCCAGGACCTCGTCCCGGCCCGCGCCCGCCGCGACGAGCGCCCGGTACCTGACGAACAGCGCGGGCGCGCCGAACGACGCGACGCCGGTCAGCACGCCGCCGGTGAAGTAACCGATGACCGTGCCCTTGACCGCGCCTCCGTCGAGTCCGTCGCCGTGCAGCGCGACGACCTCGTCGGCCGCACCCGTGCGGCCGACCGTCTGCACCTTCATGCCGAACTGGTCCGACCACACGTAGGCCGGGCCCGCGACGGGCGCCTTGGCGCCCGCGATCGCGCACGCGACGGCGGCGGCCTGGTCGATCGTCGTGGTCCAGTGCTCGCTGCGCCGATGGGCCTCCGCGCTCGCGTCCCACCACGCGGCCGCGTCGCCGACCGCCCACACGTGCTCCGCGCCGACGGCTTTGCCCTGGGCGTCGCAGGCGAGGCCGTCGGCGGTGGCCAGGCCCGCGCCGTCGAGCCAGCCGAGGTCGGGGGCCGCGCCGACGCTCACCAGGACGAGGTCCGCGGTGAGCACTGTCCCGTCGGCGAGTTCGACGGTCCTGGCATCAACGAACCGGGACAGCGCAGCGCCGCACAGCAGCTTGACGCCGCCCTCGGTGAACAGCCGCGCGGCGAGCGCGCCGCCGTCCGGCCCGAGCGCGCGCTCACACGGCGCGCCGCCCGCCTCGATGACGGTCACCTCGACACCGCGTTCCGCCGCCGCGCACGCGACCTCAGCGCCGATGAACCCCGCGCCGACGATCAGCAGGGACCGCGCGGCGTCGAGCGCGTCGCGCAGCGCGAGCGCGTCGTCAAGCGTGCGGAGGGTGAACACGCCTGCGGGCTGGCCCGGCAGGGTGCGCGCGGTGACGCCGGTCGCGACGACCACCGCGTCACCGGTGACGGATTCGCCGTCGGCGAGCTCAACGGTCGTCCCGCGCAGCGCCACGGCCCGCGCGCCGAGCCGCACCGCGACGTCGAGTTCGGCGAGCGCCGAGTCGTCGCGCAGCACGACCCTTTCCGGCTCCCACTGCCGCTTGAGGATCTGCTTGGACAGCGGCGGCCTGTCATAAGGCGGGTGCGGCTCCGCGCCGACCAGGGTGATCGGCCCGGTGTGGCCCTCGGCCCGCAGCCGCTCGATCGTCCTGATCCCGCCGAGGCCCGCGCCGACGACGACCACGTGCCCGCTTGGCTGCTGCTTGGTCATCGGCTCAGTCCGACGCGGGCAGCGGCTTGGCGGACTTCTGGACGACCTCGGTCCCGCCAACGGACACCGCGTGGTCGCCGCCCGCGACGCACAGCAGCTCGACGTCGATCCCGTCGACGGTGTAACGCTTGCCGAGCAGCACGCCCGAGCCCGCGCCCGCGATGGCCGGGGACCGCTCGGCGACCTGCTCCTCGCCCATGTCCACGCCGCCGCAGGCGATGGCGAGGTCGTCGTCGGGGGCGCGGACCACGACGAGCGCGGTCGCGTCAACGGCGCTCCGGAGGGTCTGTCCCACGCGCAGCTTCATCAGGTGCTCCTTCATTCCTCGAACAGGGGTTCCGCGCGCCCGAAGTGCGGGCGGGGAGGTACAGCTGGCGGGTCAGCGCGCGACGGTTCCGACGAGTTTCACGTCGAGGTACTCGTCTATGCCCTGCGCGCCGCCCTCGCGGCCGAGCCCGCTCGCGCCGACGCCGCCGAACGGGGCTGCCGCGCCGGTCGGGTCGATGTCGTTGACGCCGACGATCCCGAACCGCAGCGCCTCCGCGACGCGCTGGGCCCGCCCGAGATCGTTGGTGTAGACGTAGGACGCGAGCCCGTACTCGGTGTCGTTGGCGCGCCGGATCGCCTCGTCCTCGTCATCGAAGGCGATGACGGCCGCGACGGGGCCGAAGGTCTCCTCGCGGTAGATCCGCATGGTCTCGTCAACGTCGGCCAGGACGGTCGGGGCGTAGAAGCGTCCGGCGTCGAGGCCGTCCTCGGTGAGGCGGCGGCCGCCGGCGAGCAGCCGCGCGCCCTTGGCGACGGCGTCCTCGACCTGGGCGGCGACCTTGGCGACCGACGCGTCGTCCACGAGCGGGCCGATCGAGACGCCCGGCCTGTCGCCGGGCCCAGCGACGAGCCTGCCGACACGCGCGACGAGCTCATCGGTGAACTCTTCGAGCACCGACCTGTGCACGAAGATCCGGTTCGGGCTGATGCACGCCTGGCCGGTGTTGAGGAACTTCACCAGCGCCGCGCCCTTGGCCGCGTGGACGGGGTCGGCG
Organism: Actinocorallia sp. A-T 12471; assembly: GCF_033875155.1. Lineage (NCBI taxonomy): Bacteria > Bacillati > Actinomycetota > Actinomycetes > Streptosporangiales > Thermomonosporaceae > Actinocorallia > Actinocorallia sp. A-T 12471. The sequence continues at coordinate 14,639 of NZ_JAWZTE010000007.1, forward strand.
TCGGGGAACACGAGCATCGGCGCGTGTCCGCCGAGCTCCATCGACACCCGCTTCATCGTCGCCGCGGCCCGTGCGGCGAGCAGTTTGCCGACCTCGGTGGAGCCGGTGAAGGTCAGCTTGCGGACCTCGGGCGCGTCGAGCAGCCTGTCCCCGACGGCCTCGGGACGGCTCGTCGTCACCAGGTTGACGGCCCCGGCGGGCAACCCCGCCTCGGCGAGGATCTCGAAGACGGCGACCGCGCACAGCGGGGTCTGCTCGGCGGGCTTGAGCACCACCGTGCAGCCCGCGGCGAGCGCGGGCGCGACCTTGCGGGTGATCATCGAGATCGGGTAGTTCCACGGGGTGACCGCGGCGACGACCCCGACGGCCTGGCGCAGCACGGTCAGCCGCTGGTCGGCCCGCGGCGACGGGATCGAGGAGCCGTAGACGCGCTTGGCCTCCTCGGCGAACCAGGCGAGGAAGCTCAGCGCGTACCTGACCTCGTTGCGCGCGGCCTTGAGCGGCTTGCCCTGCTCCAGCGTCATCAGCGCGGCGAGTTCCTCGGCGCGCTCGGCCATCAGCATGTGCGCCTTCCACAGCGCCTCCGCGCGCCGGTAGGCGGTCTCCCTGCTCCACGACTCGAACGCCTCGGCGGCGGCGGCGATGGCGCGGTCGGTCTCGGCCACGCCCGCGTCGGCGGCCGCGCCCACGACCTTGCCGGTGGCCGGGTCGGTGACGTCGAAGGTGCGTCCGTCGTCGGCGCCCTGCCACTTGCCGTCGATGAACAGCGTCTCCCCGGTCCGCACACGCCCTCCGATCGACGTTTCTACATTCGTCATAGCATCAATGATCCCTGGGAGTTCGGTTCGCGCGGAACCCGGGCCGGTCATGCGTCGGCCCGCAGCAGCATCACACCGCTCGGCGTGAGGCCGCCGCTGCTCACCGCGGCCACCCGCGCCCCGGCCACCTGGCGTTCCCCCGCCTCGCCCCTGAGCTGGGTGATCGCCTCGTACACCAGGCCCATGCCGTGGGTGCGGCCGTGCGACAGCTGCCCGCCGTGCGTGTTCAGCGGCAGGACGCCGTCGCGGGCGATGTTCTTGCCGCCGTCGAGGAAGTCCTTGGCCTCGCCGATCCCGCAGAAGCCGAGCGCCTCGATCCAGGACAGGCAGTTGAACGTGAAACCGTCGTACAGTTCGGCGACGTCCACGTCGGAGGGGCGCAGGTCGGTGCGGGTCCACAGGTGCGCGGCCGGGCCGAGCACCTGCGGCTCGTGCGTCGAGGTGCTCTGGTCCCACTCAAGGCGCTCGATGATCTGGGTCCCGACCGCCTCCACCCTGACGGGCCTGACCCGCAGGTCCCCTGCGGTCTCGGCGGCCGAGACGACGACGGCGATCGACGCGTCGACCGGCACGTCGCAGTCGTACAGGCCGAACGGCGTGGTGATGGGCCGCGCGCCGAGGTAATCGTCCATCGTCATCGGCTCGCGGTAGACGGCCGTCGGTTCGAGCGCGGCGTTCGCGCGCTGGTTGAGCGCGATCCAGCCGAGCGTCTCGCGGGTCGTCCCGTACTTGTGGAAGTGCCGCTGGGCGGTCTGCGCGAGCGTGTGCGCGGCCGAGGTCGCGCCGAACGGCATGCCCCAGCCCATGTCGCCCGCCGACCTGCCGCCCGCGGGAGGCGGCATCGCGCCGGTGCGCATCAGCGTCTCGGACGTCGACTGCCACACCGTGCGGAAGCACAGGACGTGCTTGGCGAGGCCCGCCGACACCGCGAGCATCGCCGCGATGATCGAACCGCCCGGCCCGAACGTCTCGCCGCCGCCGTTGAACCAGGTGGGACGGACGCGCAGCGCAGCCTCAAGCGCGGTCACGCCGCCCTCGCCCATGCCGTGCTCAAGGCCGCCGCCCGGGTAGGTGGACAGGCCGTCGATGTCGTCCATGGTGAGCCCGGCGTCGGCGACCGCCGCGCGGCACGCGTCGACGGTGAGCGACAGCGGGTCGGTCATCAGCCGCCGCCCGGACGCCGACCTGCCGACGCCCGAGAGCACCACGTCGTCCTCGAACTTGCGTGCCGTGCGCGCGGGCCGCACGAACTCGCGCACCCGCTCGGCGGGCAGCTCGTCCCTGGGCAGCGGGACGGGCTCGGCGGGCTGCTCGGCCGACGGCCTGAAGTTCGGCAGCCACACGTCCTCGACCTGCTCGAACGCGACCTCCACAGCCATGCCGAGGTGGAGGTCGTCCTCCGCGCAGTCCACGAGACGCGTGGTGAGCTTGACCCGGGAGTCCTCCTCGAGCGCGACCTGGGCGACGATCACGGGCGAGGGGACCCCCGGGAGCTGGAACCTGTGGCTCACCGTGAAGCCGAAGAGCGAGCCGCGCCCGGAGACCTCGCGGATCTCAAGGTCGGCGCTCCGGCACGACGGGCACACCGGCTTCGGCGGGTGGATGAGGGCCGAACACGACGTGCACCCCTTGAGGCGCAGGACGCCGTCGGCCCCCGACCGCCAGTAGTACTCGTTCCACGGGGTGACGAAGGGAAGTGGCCTGCCTTGGGCGCTCATGCCCCCGCCTCACCGGTCGGCAGGGCGGACACGAGCTCGTGGTCGGTCAGGACGTCGGCGTCCGACGCCCCGCCCGGCGACCCGACGTCGGTGAAGACCTCCGCGTTGATCCGCGTGAAGCCGCTCCACTCCTCGGGAATGTCCTCCTCGTAGTAGATGGCCCCGACGGGGCACACCTGCTCGCAGGCTCCGCAGTCGACGCACTCGTCGGGCTGGATGTAGGCCATCCGCTCGCCCGGGTAGATGCAGTCGACGGGACAGGCGTCCACGCATGATCTGTCGAGAACGTCGACACAGGGCTGGGCCACCACGTAGGCCACGACGCACTCCCCTTCGTCTTTCTTACTGGATGGTGCCGCGCGGCCTAGAGCTTGGCCGTCGTGGCGCGGACGGTGACGGGTTCGGCGAGCCGCTGCTCGTCGCAGATCTCCTGCATCCGCGCGATCGTCTCGTTGAGGCCGTCGCCGATCCGCCTGCCCGGCGTGAACGTCGCGGGAAGGTTCTTCATCCCGTTGATCACGCCGGTGGTGTCGTAGTGCACGGCCTGGCCCGGCGTGCACACGTAGTCCGGCATCCGGTCGAGGACCGCGGTGAGCATGGTCTTGAAGACCGCGCGCGCCACGTTCGACCCGATGCACCGGTGGATGCCGAGGCCGAAGCTGGCGTGCCGGTTGCCCTTGCGGTCGAGGTGGACGTTGTGCGGGTCCTCGAAGACCTTCTCGTCACGGTTGGCCATGGCCCAGGACAGCCAGAGCCGGTCGCCCTCCTTGAACCGCGTGCCGTTGATCTCCACGTCCTGGGAGATCGTGCGGCCGTCGCCGACGGCCGGCGTGTAGAACCGCAGGAACTCCTCGGTCGCGCTGTCCAGCAGCGTCTCGCGCTCCCGGCTCAGTCGCGCCCGCTCCTCGGGGTTCTCCGACAGCCACTCGAGGGAGTGGGCGGTCAGCGCCGTCGTCGTGTCGAACCCGCCGCCGATCAGCAGCATGACGACGCCGGCGACCTCGAAGTCGTCGGGCCGGTAGCCGTTGATCTCGACGGTCAGCAGCTCGTTGATGAGCCCCGGACGCGGGTTCTCCTTGATCTCCTTGATGTAGCCGAGCAGGTGCATGAACATCTGGTTGCTCTTCGCGCGCACCGCGGGGTACTCGGGAGAGTCGGGCGAGGTGTACACCGAGGCGTGCACGGGCTCGCAGTAGATGTCCCACGCCTTCAGCGGAAGGCCGAGCATCGCCAGGGTGAAGACCGCCGGGACGATGTTGGCGAGGTCGTCGACGAAGTCGACGCGCCCCGACTCGATCACCTCGTCGATGCAGGCACGGGTCAGCTCCTCGATGACCGGCTTCCACCGGGCCACCGCGGCGGGCGACAGGTACGGGTTCAGCGCCTGCCGGTAGTACCGCTGCTCCGGCGGGTCCATCTCCAGGAAGCCGCCGCGCTGCCGGTTCTCGGTCGTCTGGTGCGGGATGCTGATCCCGACGTACCCGTTCTTGGTGCCGCTGACGTCGTTGTCGTTGGACAGGACGTCGGAGCGGCGGGCGATGTCGAACAGTTCCTTGTTGCCGCTGGCGAACCAGTAGCCGCCGTGGGTGTCGTTCCAGGCGACCGGACACTTGCCGTGGAACTCGGTCGCGAGCTCCTCGAACTCGACCCGGTACCTCGCCGAGTGCCTGTCCAGGCTGATGACGGGCTTCTTGCGGGCCGTGTCGGCGGCCTGCGTTTCCTCAGTGCTCAACTGTGTCTCCTCCCCCGAGATCTGTTGACGGTCAGTAAAGGACGACAGCCTGCTCGGGACAGGAGCGCGCGGCCTCCTTGGCCTCGCCCTCCAGCTCGGCCGGCACGTCCTCCTGGAGGGCGTAGGCGTGTCCGTCCTCGTCGCGCAGCGCGAAGAGAGCGGGTGCGTTCATGGCGCACAGGGTGTGGCCCTGGCACAGCTCAGGGTCGACGCGAACCTTCACGGTGAGCCTCCTTGCTCGTAGGTGACGCCAGGGGAGATCAGAGGTGGAAGTCGTGGAACTTGAGGTACGAGCCGCCGTCCACGCGCAGCTGGAGGCCGGTGACGTACCGGGACTCCTCCGAGGCGAGGAACACGACGGCGTTGGTGACGTCGCCGGGCTCGATGAACGGGATCGGCATCGCCTGCTGGGCCGGGAAGGCCAGGAGGGCGTCCTCGCGGGTCGGGTTCTCCAGGTCGGGGCGGAACGCCTTGTACATCGGCTCGCTGTTGAGCATGTCGGTGTTGCAGTTCGTCGGGTGGACGGCGTTGGCGCGGATCATGCGCGGCGCGAGGTTGCGGGCCATCTCGTGGATGAACTCCGACAGGGCGCGCTTGGCGTAGGAGTAGCCCGCGCCGCCGGGGTTCGCGCCGGGCTGGGCGACCTGCTGGCCGACCATGAACGCCGCGGCCGAGCCGGTGGCGACGATCGAGCCGCCCTCGGCGAGGTGGGGCAGGGAGGCGTGGACGGCGTTGATGACGCCCACGAGGTTGGTGTCGACCACGTCGGTCCAAGCCTGGAGGCCGGGCTCGCCGTTCAGCGGCATGATGCCGGCGTTGGCGACGACCACGTCGAGCTTGCCGAACGCCTCGACGCCCTCGGCCAGGACGGCGGCGAGCTGGGCGCGCTCGCGCACGTCGGCCTTCTTGGCGATGACGCGGCGGCCGGCCTTCTCCACGAGACGCGCGGTCTCCTGGAGGTCGGCCTCGGAGGCCAGCGGGTAGTTGTTGGTCACCAGGTCGTGGCAGATGTCCACGGCGATGATGTCGGCGCCCTCCTCGGCGAGCCGGACCGCGTGGCTGCGGCCCTGGCCGCGGGCGGCTCCGGTGACGAAGGCGACCTTGCCCTCAACTCGACCCATGGTGGTTACCTCTTTCTGTTCTGCGGGGTGGGGGGTGGCGCGGTCGGGGGTCAGCCCGCGACCGGGGGAAAGGAGATGGTCTTGACCTCGAGGAAGTCCTCAAGGCCCTCGGTGCCCCATTCGCGGCCGATGCCGCTCTGCTTGTAGCCGCCGAAGGGGGACTCGACGTCGAACCAGGGCGCGCCGTTGACGCTGACGGTGCCGCTGCGGAAGCGCCGCGCCATCGTCATCGCCCGGTCGGTGTCGGCGCTGTAGACCGCGGCCGACAGGCCGAAGATCGTGCCGTCGGCGATGCGGAGGGCGTCCTCGTCGTCGTCGTAGGGCAGCACGACGAGCGCGGGGCCGAAGATCTCCTCCTGCGCGACTGTCGCCTTGGGATCGATGTCGGTGATGAGGGTGGGCTCCACGAAGTAGCCCTTGGCGAACCGCTCGGTGGGCTTGCCGCCGACGACGACCCTGCCGTCGCGCGCTGCGGACTCGTAGTAGCGCAGGATGCTGTCGCGCTGTGCGGCGTTGATGACCGGGCCCATGACGCTGCTCGGGTCGGTCGGGTCGCCCCACGGGATGTTCGGCAGGACCGAGGCGGCGATGCCGACGGCCTCGTCAAGGCGGGAGCGCGGCACGAGCAGCCGGGTGAGCTGGGTGCAGCCCTGGCCCGCGTGGACGCACACGCCGCCGGCGAGGGCGGGGATGATCGTCTCAAGCGGCGCGTCGTCAAGCAGGACGGCGGCGGACTTGCCGCCCAGCTCGAGGGTGACCCGCTTGACGGTGTCGGCGGCGGCGGCCATGACGCGGCGGCCGGTGACGGTCGAGCCGGTCAGGGTGACGGCGTCGACGTCGGGGTGCGAGGTCAGCAGCGAGGCGACGCGGGTGTCGCTGGTGCTGATCACGTTGAGGACGCCGGCGGGGATGTCGGTGTGCTCGGCGGCGATCGCGCCGAGCGCGAGCGCGCTCCACGGCGAGTCGGGCGCGGGCTTCAGCACGACGGTGCAGCCCGCCGCGAGGGCCGCGCCGACCTTGCAGATGTTCAGGTAGAACGGGTAGTTCCACGGGGTGATCGCGGCGACGACGCCGACGGCCTCGCGCCGGATGATCCGGTCGACCGGCGTGCCGAAGATCTCCTTGGTCGGCACCGTGCGTTCGAACGCGTAGGTGTCGAGCAGGTTGATGTAGTGGTCGAAGTAGCCGATCGCGGCCTCGAGGGCGATCCCGCCGGTCAGCATGACCGGGACGCCGATCTCGGCGACGACCATGGACCGCAGTTCCTCGACGTTGGCGCGCAGCGCGTCGCGGAGCTGGACGAGGCAGCGGCGGCGCAGTTCGGTGTCGGTGGACCACGACGTGGTGTCGAACGCGCGGCGTGCTTCCTTGATCGCGCGTTCGACGTCGGCGGCGGACGCCTCGGGCGCGGTGCCGATGACCTCCTCCGTCGCCGGGTTGATGTTGTCGAACGTGCGGCCACCGGCGGCGGTGACGAGTTCGCCGCCGATCAGCATGCGCTCACCGAGTTTGGTCACAGCGGTTCTCCAGGTTCTTGGGGTGGGGGGACGTGCCGGGTCAGGCGTCTTCCGCGGGCCAGAGCAGGTGTTCGAGGACCGCGTGCGCGGCGTTGAGCGCGCCGAGGTCGGCGTCGAGGTCGGCGGCGGTCTCCCGCACGACGGTGAGGTCCTTGCCGAGGAACTCCGCGACGCTCGAGGCGAATCCGGAGACCGAGCCGCGGGTGCCGATCCCGGCGAGGGCGCGGCTCGCGCCGCTGCCGTGCTCGAGCGCCTTGAGCAGCGAGCCCTCGGACACGCCGAGCTGTTCGGCGACGGCGACGGCCTGGCCGACGACGCCGATGTTCGCGGCGAAGACCGCGTTGTTGAGCAGTTTGACCCGCTGGCCGTCGCCGAGCGCGCCGAGGTGCAGGATCGGGTCGCCGTAGGCGGCGAGGAACGGCGTCACCCGCGCGAAGGCGTCGGCGTCGCCGCCGACGAACAGGGTGAGGGTGCCCGCGGCGATGTCGTGCGGGCCGCCGCTGATGGCGGCGTCCACGACGGCTACGCCGCGCTGTGCCCCGTACCTGCCGAGCAGCTCGACCGTCCGGGGGCTGCACGTGGTGTGCACGACGAGGGCTGCGCCGGGCTTGCCGGGCGCTTCAGCGAGGGTGTCGATCAGGCCGCCGTCCAGGCAGACCTGCTGGACCTGGGCGTCGGTGTGCACGCAGACGCCGACGATCTGGGCGTCGGCGAGGTCCTTGACCTCGGCGGTGGTCCTGGCCCCGGCCTCGGCGAGTTCCGCGCGGGCCGCCTCGGACGCCTCAAGGACGGTCACCTCGTGGCCGGCGGCGAGCAGGCGGCGGACCATCTGGCCGCCCATCCGGCCCGCGCCGACGAAGCCGAGCTTCAGCGGGGCGCTCATCGGGCACATCCCATCGACGCGAGGGCGGCGTCGGCGGCGTCGAAGACCGGGCCGCCCTTGACGCCGCTCGCGGCGGCGAGATCGGCGACGATGCGGGCGTCCTTCTGGAGCAGCGGGCCGGCCTTGTCGCCCATCGGGGCGAGGACGAATCCGGTGCGCGGCAGCATGCCCGTCGCGAAGCTCGATCCCGAGCCGCGCGCGAGGACCACCGCGAGCTGCGCGGGGTCGACGCCGAGGTCGCGGGCCAGCGCGAACGCGCTCTCGGCGACGCCGAGGTTGGCCGCGAGCAGCAGGTTGTTGATGAGCTTGGCCCGCTGCCCGGCCCCGACGGGGCCGAGGTGCACGATCGGGTCGCCGTAGGTGGCGAAGACCGGCCTGCACCGCTCGACGGTCTCGGCGTCACCGGCCGCCATCACCAGCAGGCTGCCCTGCTGCGCGGCGGGGCCGCCGCCGCTGACCGGCGCGTCGACGAAGCCGACGCCGTGCTCGGCGGCGCGCTCGGCGAGCCTGGCGCAGGTCTCGGGGTGGACCGTGCTGTGCACCGCGATCACACCGCCGGGCCGCATGCCCTTCAGCAGGCCGTTCTCGCCGGAGACGATCTCCTCGACCCCCGCGTCGTCGAGGACGCACACGCAGGCGAGGTCGACGGCCGCGCCGAGCTCGGCGGGCGAGGCGGCGGTGGTGGCTCCGGTGCCCGCGAAGGGTTCGAGGGTCTCGGGGCGGCGCGCCCACAGCGTGGTGGGGATGCCCGCCTCGATGATCCGCTGGGCCATCGGCGCGCCCTGGCTGCCGAGGCCGATGAAGCCGACTGTCTTGATCTCGCTCACGTGACGGCCCCGGCGATCTTCAGCTGGATCAGCTGCTCGTCCGACAGGCCGAGCTCGCGCAGGATCTCGTCGGTGTGCTCGGCGAACAGCGGAGCGCGCCGGAGCTCGGCGGGCCTGCGGTCGAACTGGACGGGGTTGGCGACGAGCTTGCGGGTGACGCCCTGGGCGTCCACGACGTCGGCGATCTGGCCGATCGCGTTCAGCGCGGGGTCGTGGCCGACCTCGAAGTTGTTCTGCACGACCGCCCACTGGCCCTCGACGTGCTCGAGCGCCTTGACCCACTCGTCCTTCGTGCGCTGGGCGAAGATCTCGTTGAGGATCGCCACGGCCTCGGCGGAGTTGGCCATCAGCTTCTCGGCCGAGTCGAAGCGCGCGTCGGTCGCCAGCTCGGGGCGGTCGATCTTGTGGCAGAAGTCCGCCCAGTAGCGGCCGGGCTGGAGCATGATCAGGTTGATCCAGCGGCCGTCGGAGGTCAGGTAGGTGTTGGTCAGCGGGTTCGACACCGGGGTGGAGCGCGGGTCGTGCTTGGGCAGCGGCCCGCCCGCCAGCAGCGCCATGTTCACGTTCAGCTGGTTGGCCCACGCGCCGACGCCGAGCAGGGAGATGTCGACGGTGGGCGCGCCCTGGCCCTGGGCGCGGGCGAACAGCGCCGCGGCGATGCCGCCCGCGATCGTCATGCCGCCGATGTTGTCGCCGAACGCGCCGCCCGGCTGGTTGATCACCCTGTCGTAGCCGGGGGGCGTCGAGCTGTCGGCGTTGCCGGCCCGCGACCAGAAGGCCGTGCCGTCGTAGCCGCCGTTGTCGGACTCGGGGCCGCTGTGCGCGAAGCTCGTGCCTGACGCGTAGACGATGTCCGGGTTGATCGCGCGGATGTCCTCGATGTCGATGCCGAGCTTGCGGCGCGCGCCCGGCAGGAAGTTGGTGAGGAAGACGTCGGCGCCCTTGACCAGCTCGGCGAGGACTGCCTTGGACTCCGGCTTCTCCAGCGACAGGCCGAGGCTGCGCTTGCCGCGGTTCGGGCCGTCCATGATCGGCGCGAAGGTCGAGGCGTCGTCCACGACGCTCTGGCCGAAGACCTTGATCAGGCCGCGCTGGGCGTCGCCCTTCTCCGCGTGCTCGATCTTGATGACGTCGGCGCCCCAGTCCGCCAGGACCGCGCCCGCCGACGGCACGAAGGTGAACTGGGCGACCTCGATGACGCGGACGCCTTGCATCGGTTGGAACACAGGAAGAGACCTCTGCTTCCTCGCGCCCGGGGGGCCGGGCGGTGACTTGCGGGAACGGGGCGGCCGGTGTCGCGGCCTGTGCGGGCTTCCCCGGACCACCCCTTAGTTCGATAGAATCATATACATCGAACTATTTAGTGAGCAAGACCTCATTCCGATGGGTTTGCAGAATACTTCGAAGAACGTCGAACTGTAAACCTGAACGCCCGCTGAGGCATCCGCGCGGATGCCTCAGCGGGCGTCGTGAAACGTCAGACGGCCTTCCGAGGGCCTGAGGCCGTCCCTAGACGTTGAAGCGGACCGCGCCGTCGACGCGGATCACCTCGCCGTTCAGGTAGTCGTTGTCGACGATGTGCAGCGCCAGGCGGGCGTACTCGTCGACGTGGCCCATGCGCTTGGGGTTGGGCACGCCGGGGCCCCACTTGGCCTGCGCGTCCTCCTCGGCCATCCGGAACGCCGGGGTGAAGAACGTGCCCGGCGCGATGGTCATGACCCGCACGCCCGTCGGGGCGAGGTCGCGGGCCGCCGCCAGGGTCAGGCTGATGACGCCGCCCTTGGCCGCCGCGTAGTCGGTCTGGCCGACCTGCGCCTCGAAGCCCGCGATCGACGCCGTCATGATCACCACGCCGCGCTGGCCGGACTCCAGCGGCTCGTTCTTGGTCATCGCCGCCGCGCCCTGGCTGAGCACGTTGTAGGTGCCGCCGAGGAAGACATCGGTGGTCTGCTTGAACGTCTCCAGCGGGTAGAACTCGCCGTTCCGGTTCACCAGGCGGCGGCCCGCGGCCGGGCCGCCGTGCACGATCACCACGACCCGCAGCGTGCCGAGCTCCTGCGCGGCGGCGACCGCGGCGGCCACCGACTCGGTGCTCGTGACGTCGGTCGCCAGGTAGCGCACCTTGTCCCCGCCGAGATCGGCCTCCAGCGCCTTGCCCTTGTCCTCGGCAAGGTCGGCGACGACCACCGCGGCCCCGGCTTCGGCGAGCCGCCGCACCGTCGCCTCGCCGAAGCCGCCGGCGCCGCCCACGACAAGCGCGGACGCTCCTTCAAGATTCATCGCAACGAACTCCTCGTCCCGGGCACACGCCCGCTGGGGTGAAAGGCGTCCCGGACGGACGCCGGGGGACCGCTAGGCGGTGACCGCGTCGTCCTCGCGCACCAGCGCCACGAGGTCGCGGCGCAGCACCTTGCCCGTCGGGTTCGTCGGGAACTCCGCGACGAACTCCACGTACTTCGGCGTCTTGGAGCCGCGCAGCCGCTCACGCACCCACGCGCGCAGCTCGTCGGCGTCCACCGACCTGCCCTGCCTGACGATGACGAACGCGCCGATCTGCTGGCCCCACTCCACGTCGGGCACGCCCGCGACGACGGCCTCCTGGACGGCCGGGTGGCCGCTCAGGACGTCCTCGATCTCGGCCGGCGCGATGTTCTCGCCGCCCCGGATGATCGTGTCGTCGGCACGGCCGCGGACGAACAGGTAGCCGTCGGCGTCGAGGTAGCCGCGGTCCCTCGTGGGGAACCAGCCGTCCGCGCGGACCTTGCTGCCCGCCTCCAGGTACTCCCCCGCCACCTGCGGGCCGCGCACGACGATGTCGCCGAGCACGCCGGGCGCGCAGGGCGCGCCGTCCTCGTCCTGCACCTCGATCTCCACCGACGGCAGCGCCCGCCCGACCGAGCCGAGCCGCGCCCTGACCTCGGGATCGTCGGCGGCGACCGCGACGCGGTGGTCGTCGGGGCCGAGGACCGCGATGGACGACGCGGTCTCGGTGAGGCCGTAGGCGTTGACGAACCCCGTCTCCGGGAAGCGCGCCAGCGCCTCCTCGATGACCTCGGGCGCGACCTTCGCGCCGCCGTACGACAGCGACCGCAGGCACGCGGGCCCCCTGGCGTCTCTGGCGCGCAGTTCCGCGACGACCCTGGCGAGCATCGTCGGGACGACCATCGCGTGGGTGACGCGCTGGCCCTCGACGGTGTCGAGCCACCCGGCGGGGGTGAACTGGTCGAGGTAGACGATGCGCCGCCCGCTGTAGAGGTTCGACAGCGCGTTGGCGACCGCCGCGATGTGGTACGGCGGCACGCTCACCAGCGTGGCGTCGGTGTCGGGCACCGACGCGAACTCCACCGAGCCGAACAGGTAGGCGGTGAGGTTCTCGTGCCGCAGCACCGCGCTCTTGGGCGCGGCGGTGGTGCCGCTGGTCATCAGCAGCACCGCGACCGACGCCGGGTCGGTCGTCAGCGCCGCGTTCCCCGCCTCGTCGGCCTCGGGAAGCGCGAGGAAGTCCGCGATCCCCAGGGTCGACGCGCCCGGCACCCGCTCGGGGGTGTCGGTCACGACGAGCGGCGAGTCCTGCCGTCCCATGATGTCGGCGAGCTGCTCGTCGCCCAGCCGGTAGTTCACCGGCAGGAACGGCACGCCAGCGAGGGTCGCGGCGAACAGCGCGACGGGGAAGGCGGGGCCGTTCGGGCCCAGGTACACGAGCCTGCGGGCGCCGTCGGCGGTGATCCGCGCGGCTCCGGCCCGTGCCTTCGCGCGCAGGCCCGCGCCGGTGAGCCCGGTGTCGGGGTCGCCGACGAGGACGCGGTCGGCCATCCCGTCGGCGACCATGTCCAGGATCATCGCGAGGTTCATCTCGGCAGCTCCAGTCTTGGTGGTCGGCTCTGCGCGGTCAGCGGCCGCGCTTGACCTGGTTGAAGGGGACGTCGCGGTCGAGAGCGGCCTCGCGCGGCATGCCGAGGACGCGCTCGCTGATGACGTTGCGCGCCATCTCGGTGCTGCCGCCGCCGAGGCTGCCGCCCTGGCGCATGAGGTAGCCGATGGAGGCGCGGCCGGTCGCGCCCTGCCCGCCCTCGGAGCCGAAGCCGATCCGCGATCCGGCGATCCGCACGGACAGGTCGTCGTTCAGCTGGGCGTACTCGGCGTGCAGCAGCCGCAGGAGCGAGGCCGCGGTGGGCGGCAGCGCGCCCGAGGCGATGCCGCGGGTGACCCGCCGCGCGGTCTGCTGGGCGACCCTGCCCATGGCGATGCTGTGGCCGACCATCGCGCGCACGCGCGGGTCGGCGGCCCGGCCCGACGCCTCGGCGATGTCGGCGGGGGTCACGTGGGACATCCCGCCGCGCTGGCGCTGCCCGCTGACGAACGGGGAGCCGCCGCCCATGGAGTTGCGCTCGTGGAACAGCTGCCGTGACGCCACCGCCCAGCCGCCGTCGACCTCGCCGACCACCGCGGACGCGGGCAGGACGACGTTGTCGAAGAACTCGTCGCAGAACTCCAGGGAGCCGTTGACCATGCGGACCCGGTTCATGGTGACGCCGGGGGCCTTGGTCGGCATCAGGAACATGGTGAGGCCCCGGTGCTTCGGCACGTCCCAGTTGGTGCGGGCCAGACACAGCGCCCAGTCGGCGGCATAGGCCGACGTGCTCCACGTCTTGGAGCCGTTGATCACGAAGTTGTCGCCGTCACGGTCGGCGCGGGTGATCAGGCCCGCGAGGTCGGAGCCGCCGCTGGGCTCGGACAGGAACTGGCACAGGATCTCCTCGCCGCGCACGGCCGCGCCGATCCTGTCGCGCTTCTGCTCCTCGGTACCGCAGTCGAGGATCGTCGCGGCGCAGATCGCGAACGAGGGGAGGTTGAGCGCCAGGGGCATCTCGTACCCGGCGCTCTCCTCGTTGAAGGCGCGCTGGTGCGCGGGGGTCAGGCCGAGGCCGTCGTACTCCTTGGGGAAGCAGATGCCCGCGAACCCGCCGGCGTACAGCAGCTTCTGCAGCTCGCGCGCCCGCAGCCAGTCGCCGGTGTCGTCCTCGGCGACCTCGGCGTTCTCGGCCTCCTCGTCGAAGCGCGGCATGTTGTCGGCGAGCCAGGCCCGCGCCCGGAGGCGGAAGGACTCGACGCTCTCCATGGTCTCGGTCATGTGCGGATCAGCCCTTCGGGGTGGCGGCGGCGAGGTCGGCGAGGCGCAGGCGGTGGTCCTCAGGCGTCCCGTACAGGGCCTGGTCGATCGTCGCCCTGCGCAGGAAGAGGTGCAGGTCGTGTTCCCAGGTCACGCCGATGCCGCCGTGGATCTGGACGCAGTCCTGCACGATGAGCAGCGACTTGTCCCCCACGAACGACTTGGCGACGCTGGCCAGCTCGGCGGCCTCCGGCGACCTGTCCTGGATCGCCTCGGCGGCGGCCTGGGTGGTGGCGTGGCAGGCTTCGAGCCAGGTGCGCATGTCGGCGAAGCGGTGCTTGAGCTCCTGGTAGGAGGCGAGCGGGCGGCCGAAGGAGTAGCGGTCGAACGCCCACTCGACGGCCATCGCGAAGACCCGGTCGAGCACCGCGCAGACCTCGGCGCACTGGATCAGGACGGCGATCTGGAGCTGCCGCTCGATCACCTCGTCCGCGCCGGGCGCGCCCACGAGGGCGTCCGCGCCGACCCGCACGCCGGAGAAGGAGACCTCGCCGAAGGAGCGCGACAGGTCGACGTTCCACTGCGGCGTGACGGTCACCCCCTCGGTCGCGGTGGGGACGAGGAACTGCGCGACGCCGTCGGGGGTCTGGGCGGTCACCAGCAGCAGGTCGGCCTGCTCGGCCTCCTGGACGCGGTCCTTGACGCCGTCGAGCACATAGCCGTCGCCGTCGGGGGTCGCGGTGAGGGCCGGCGCGAGCGGCGACCACTCGCCGTCCGGCTCGTACACCGCCCAGCTCGCGACGCTCTCGCCCGCGACGAGCGCCTCGATCTCGGCGGTGTGGTCGGGCCCCGCGCCGTGCGTCTCGACAAGAGCGGTGAGGACGACGTTGACGGGCAGCAGCGGACCCGGCGCGACGCCTGAGCCGAGTTCCTCGGCCAGCACGCCGAGGTCGCGCACGCCCTCGCCGGAGACGCTGCCGCCGCCCAGCTCCTCGGGCACGATCGAGGCGGCCCAGCCGAGCTCCGCGCCCTGCTGCCACCAGTCACGGCTCCAGCGCGGCTCGCCGTCCTTCATCCCTCGGATGCGGTCGAGCGGGTACTCCTTTTCGAGGAGCCTTCTGGCCGAGGTCTGAAAGAGCTTCTGGTCCGACGAGAGCTCAAGCTCCATCGGGACTCCTCTCACTTGCGCTAAGGGCGTCCGGGAACGGGTGCGGACATGCGTCGGTCCGGAGACCCCAGGGGGAACGCCCTCACTGAACACCGATGTGCCAACACTTGTCAATGTATCGAAGTATCTGAGAGTCTATGGATCATGAACCCGCGCCGGGACCGAAACGCCCGCCCCACACGGGACCCCGCACCCCTCGGACCGGCGCGTGGCCGCGACTCTGTACGTAACCGACAACTTTCCAACCGGAAGATCACCTCTGTGGGAGGGGTCACTCCCCGAACCGAGGTCGTATGCTTTGCGTTGGGATAAGTTCATGGATGCCGATGAATGAAAACGTCGGCCGACGACCTGGTCGAGAGGAGGGGCAGTCATGCCGCGCGAAACCGTCGCCACGACCGAAGTGTTGAAGGCGCTCAGCGACCCGATCCGATGGAACATCGTCCAGCAGATCGCGCAGGAGGAGGAGTTCGCCTGCAGTGTCCTGGAGGACACGCTGCCCGTCTCCAAGACCACGATCTCCTACCACACCAAGATCCTCACCCAGGCGGGGCTGATCGAGGTGCACAAGCGGGGCCGCAACTACTTCTACACCCTGCGCGCCGACGTGCTGCGCGAGGTGATCGACGAGCTGTGGAAGCTCGCGCCGGGACCCCGTCTCGTGGACATCCCCGTGGACCGTCCCGCCGAGCAGCCCGCGCGCGCCGACCAGCCGCGCCTGGCCGCCGCCTCGGGCGACACCGACGCTTCCGCCGGCCTGCTCACCTGGTAGATCCGGCCGTGGCACGGCGGCTCCGGTAGCGTGTGCGGCCTGACGACAGAAGGGATCAGTTCATGGCGTCCGCCTCCAGTGACGCGGTGGTGCTCAGCGAGCCGGGCCCGGGAGTCCGCCTGCTGACCCTGAACCGGCCGGGCGTGCGCAACGCGATGACCGAGGAGATGACCCGGGCCTGGGACCTGGCGATCGACGAGGTCGCCGCCGACCGCGAGACCCGCGTGCTCGTGGTCACCGGTGAGGGCAGCTCCTTCTGCTCCGGGGCCGACCTGTCGTGGCTCGACCAGGGCTCGGCCGAGGACGTCACCATCGACCGGCTGCGCGAGCGCATGCTCCCGTTCTACCGGAGCTGGCTGCGGCCGCGCACGCTTCCCTTCCCCGTCATCGCCGCGGTCAACGGCCCGGCCGTCGGCGCGGGCGTCTGCCTGACGCTCGCCTGCGACCTGCGCTTCGCCGCGCGCACCGCGCGCTTCAGCACCCCGTTCATCTACCGGGGGACGCACGGCGGCATGGCCTCCACCTGGCTGCTGCCCGAGGCCATCGGGGTCACCCGGGCGCGGGAGATGCTCTACACCGGCCGCGAGGTCGAGCCCGACCAGGCGCTGGACTGGGGCCTGGTGTCCGGGGTCTCCGACGACGCGCTCAAGCAGTCCCTCGAGGTCGCCGCCCGCATGGCCGAGGCCGCGCCGATCGCGCTGCGCCTGACCAAGACGGGGCTCGAGCAGTCGGCGGCGGGCCTTGAGGCGTCCCTGCAGTGGGAGGCGCTCGCCCAGCCCGTCACGATGACCACGTCGGACCTGCACGAGGGCATCGCGGCGTTCCGGCAGGGCAGGGCGCCGCAGTTCCGCGGGCGCTGACCCGCGCCGGTCAGCCGACCGCACGAATCCTTGTCCCGTAGCGTCCGTCTCCGGCGTTCACCGCGCTGCTCCCGGCGCGCCTGCCCGCGGTCATCACCGCGTGCGCGCCCGGGTCGTCGGCCCCCGCGTGGCACGTGCGCACCGCCGCGTACAGGCCGGGCACCGGGACGCTTCCGCCCACCAGCACCGCGCCGGTCTCCTCGTCCACGCCGAGTTCGGTGTGCGCGACGGTGTGCGCGTCGGCCTCGGGCGCGGGCTCGCGCTCGGCGCACCACGCGCGCACCGCGAGTTCCGGGGTCGGGTCGCCCGACGGGAGCTCAGGCCAGCGCGAGCGCTTGGGCCGCGCCTCGACCGCCGCCAGGCCCGCCCGCGCCGCCGACCAGGTGGCGGGGCCGACGAAGTCCCAGTGGCCCGCGTCCATCGCGAGGACCACCGACGAGCAGTCCACCTCGCCGACCAGGAAGCCGTCGCGCCACAGCGTCTCCGCGGCGTTCTCCAGGCGCGGGCGCAGCCGCCGGGGCGCGAGGTTCGCGGCGGCGCGCAGCCACCTGTGCCGCGCGCCCACGGCGCGCGACACCGGCGTCGCGTAGCCGAGGCCGCAGACCTCTCCGCCCGCCACAAGGAGCTCGTGCGCCCTGGTGCGCGGGCGCACCTCCGCGCCCGCCTCGCGCGCCGCCGCGCGCAGTCCGGCCCGCAGCAGTTCGCGCGGCCGCCGCGATCCCGTCAGGCGGTACTCGCTCAGCGGGGTCTGGTCGAGGACCAGCACGCGCGAGCCGGCGTGCGCCGCCGCAAGGGCCGCGGCGGCTCCCGCCACCCCGAAACCCACGACCACAACGTCGACATGTCCGTCCAGCGCCATCGGCCAGCCTCCTCGCCAGCACGACTCCGCGGGTGGGTGACCCGCGGAAGTGCTCCTCCGTCGCCGGTGCTCACCCTACGAACGCTGGTGACACGTGTCAACGGTCACACCTGAGGCGGCGCGTCCTGGTTTCCCGCGCGGGTGGCCCGGGCTCGCGCCCAGGTCAGGTGCTCTCGCCCTGGACCACCCGGAACGCCTGGTCGGGGCTGGGCCTCGGCAGCGGGGTCCCGCCGAACTCCACGGCGAGGCTGTGCACGATGTGCGACAGCGACACCGACATGTTGGCGGCGACCGTGGTCAGGCTCGGCGAGATGATCTGGCCGACGGGGGCGTGCTCGACGCCGATGAACGCCACGTCGCCCGGCACGTCGAGCCCGAGCGCGGCGGCCGACTCCGCGAGCGCGATCGCCACGAGGTCGTTGTAGCAGGCGACGCCGAAGCGGCCGCCGGTGCGCGGGAGCAGCTCCTTGAGCACCTCGCGGGCGCCCTCGCGCTCCAGCGGCACCCGCACGTACGGCGGCTCGGGCAGGGACTCCCGCGCGCAGTACTCGGTGACGGCCCGGGCGCGCTGCTGGCCGTAGGGGTCGTCGCGGGCGTCGGACAGGAAGGCGTAGCAGATCCGCTCGTAGCCCCTGGAGTGCAGGTGCTCCGCCTGGAGCCGGCCGATCGCCGGGTTGTAGTCGGGCTGCTCGTCCTCGGCCAGGAGCGGACATCCGACCTCGGCGAGGAAGTCCACCTCCTGCGGGGACAGGCCGCCGAGGTCGGCCACCCCGGCGGGCCTGAGCGTCTCGATCAGGTGCTGGAAGCGCCGTGACTTGGCGCTCTCGGCGCGCGAGACGCTGAAGTGGATCACGGGGCTGAGCCCGACCTCCTCGATCTGCGCCGAGATGACCTCGATGACGTCCTGGAGGTTGGTGAACGTCGTGTACGGCACGACGAGGACGACGAAGTCGCTGCGGCCCATGACCAGGGCGCGGCCCGCCGCGGAGCGGACGTAGCCGAGCTCGGCGGCCGCGCTGCGCACGCGCTCGACGGTGTCGGCGCTGAAGCGCGCCACCTGGTCGTTGAGCACATGGCTGACCGTGGCCCTGGAGACTCCGGCGAGACGCGCCACGTCCGCGCTGGTCGCGGGCCGCAGCCGCGCTGAGGCGACGGGCTCGTCGCCCACCGGCTGCCTGGACACATCGTCTCCCGGGGTCGTCAACGGGCGCGAGCCCGCAACTCCCACCGTATGACAGAGCGATCGGTTCGCGCAGCACGACCCCGCCTCGGTTCAAGACGTGTCGATGGATACATTTACGACTTTAGAAATATCGGTTATGGTTCGAGTCGTCGCCGGGCGGCGCCGCGCCCGGCGACAACGTCGACCCAAGGAAGCACAGTGAGGTGGCCCCGTGCCCGAAGCCGTGATCGTCAGTGCGGTCCGCACCCCCATCGGAACCGCGAGGAAGGGCACGCTCGCCGCGACCCCCGCCGAAGACCTCGCCGTCCACGTCCTGCGTGAGGCGGTCCGCCGCTCCGGCCTCGCCGCCGAGCGGTTCGACGACGTCATCTTCGGCGAGACGCTCTACGGCGGCGGCGACCTCGCCCGTCACGCGGCGGTGGCCGCGGGCATGGTCCACGTTCCCGGCGTCGCCGTCAACCGGCACTGCGCGAGCAGCCTGACCGCCCTCGGCATGGCCGCCGCCGGCATCCGGGCGGGTGCCGAGCGCGCCGTCGTCGCGGGCGGCGCGAACTCCTCGTCCACCGGCCCCGCGCTCACCTGGCCCGCGCCGCACTCCCCCGAGCGCCGCACTCCCCCGACCTTCCCCTACACCGACGACGCCAACGACTTCACCGACCTGACCGTCGGCTGGAACGTCGCCCAGAAGTACGGAATCAGCCGCGAGCGGATGGACGCCTGGGCGCTGCGCTCGCACCAGCGCGCCGTCACCGCCACGGCCGTCGGCCTGTTCGCCGACGAGATCGCCCCCATCAAGGTCACCCTCCCCGACGGCTCGGTCGTGGAGTTCGCCGCCGACGAGCACCCGCGCGCGACGACCACCGCCGAGAAGATGGCCGCGCTGAAGCCGCTCCGCCCGGAGATCGAGGGCTACTCCATCACCGCGGGCAACGCCTGCGGCACCAACGACGCGGCCGCGGCCCTGGCCGTCGTCGCCGACGACCTCGCCGCCGCCGAGGGCCTGACGCCGCTCGCCACGGTCCGCGCCTGGACCTCGGTCGGCGTCGACCCCAAGTACACCGGCGTGGGCGCGATCGACGCCGCGACGAAGATCCTCGACAAGACCGGGCTCAGCGTCGCCGACATCGACCTGTGGGAGATCAACGAGGCGTTCGCGTCGGTGCCCGTCGCCGCCTGCCAGGAACTCGGCATCAGCGAGGACGTCGTCAACATCTACGGCAGCGGGTGCAGCCTCGGCCACCCGATCGCGGCGACCGGCGCGCGCATGGTCACCACCCTCGTGCACGAGCTGCGCCGCAGGGGCGGCGGCGTCGGCCTCGCGTCGATGTGCGCGGGCGGCGGCCAGGGCGGCGCGGTCGTCATCGAGGTGGCCTGACCCCCGTGGACCGGGCCGTGCCGGCGACGGTGCGGCCCTTCTCCCTGCCCGTCTTCTTCCAGGCACATCTTCTCTGAGGTGGACACATGAACATCAGCAGGATCGCCGTCGTCGGCGCCGGGACGATGGGCGGCGGGATCATCCAGCTCGCCGCCCAGAACGGCCTCGAGGTCGTCGGCGTGGAGGCGTCCGAGGCGGGCGTCGCCGCGGCGCGGGAACGGATCGAGGCGGGACTCGCCGCCACCGCCGCGCGCGGCAAGATCACCGCCGAGCAGGCCGAGCGCGCCAGATCCGCCTTCACCCTCACCACCGACCTCACCGAGATCACCAAGGCCGACCTCGTGGTCGAGGCGGTCTTCGAGGACGTCGAGCTGAAGAAGCAGCTGCTCGGCGAGATCGACAGGCTCGTCGGCCCCGACACGCTGATCGCCTCCAACACCTCGACCATTCCGCTGGTCATCCTTGCCGCGGCCACGTCGCGGCCCGAGCAGGTCGTCGGCCTGCACTTCTTCAACCCGGTGCCCGCGATGCGGCTGGTCGAGGTGATCAAGACGCCGGTCACCGAGCAGCGCTGCATCGACGCGCTCACCGCGCTGGCCACGAGCCTCGGCAAGTCCCCGGTCCTGGTGAACGACGTGCCGGGCTTCGTGGGCAACCTCCTGATCGTCCCCTATCTGCTCGACGCGATCCGCGCGTTCGAGCGCGGCGTTGCCGACATGGAGTCGATCGACGCGGTGATCACGCTCGGCTTCAACCATAAGATGGGACCGTTCCGATTGAGCGACCTCATCGGGCTGGACATCGTCCACGACATGGCCGCGTCCATGTACGAGGAGTACAAGGACCCGCGCTACTTCCCGCCGCCGATGCTCAAGCAGTACGTGCGGCTCGGGTGGCTCGGCCGCAAGACCGGGCGGGGTTTCTACACCTATGACGATTGATCCGCTCGCGCAGAACGCGGTCGAGATGGTCGAGAGCTGGGACGACGACCTGCGCTCGGCCGACGTGCTCGCCTTCCCCGGCTACACCGTGCCCTCGGCGGCCGAGGAGTCGGTGCGCACCGCGCTGATCGACCTGTACGGCTCGCCCGCGGTGTGGATCGACTGCGACTTCCACAGGTCGGGCGGGACCATGGGCGCGGTCGCCGGGGTGCGCGTCGTGCGCGCCTTCGACCGTGCCCTCGAGGCGGGTCTTCCCGTCGTCCAGACCGTCTCGACGGGCGGGGCGCGGCTGCAGGAGGGCATGATCTCGCTCCTGCAGATGCCGCGCACGGTCTCGGCGGCCTCCCGGCACTCCGCGGCCGGGCTCAGGTCCGCCGCCTACCTCCGCTCCCCCACGACGGGCGGCGTCTTCGCCTCGTTCGCCTCGCTCACCGACCTGCGCGCCGCCCAGCCGGACGCGACGATCGGCTTCGGCGGGCCACGGGTCGTCGCCGAGGTCACCGGGGCGTTCCCGCCCGCGACGTCGCACACCGCCGAGTCGGCGCTGCGCAACGGGCTCGTCGACGCGATCGTGCCGCCCGCGCGGGCGTGGGAGTGGCTCGCCACGGCCGTGGGCGCGCTCGAGGCCGGGCCGCTCGTGCCGCCCGCAGGACGGCCTTCCGGCCCGGACGGCACGGCTCTCCCCTCTGATCCGTACCAGCATCTGCTCCGCGCTCGGGGCGCGCGGCGTCCGTCCGGGCTCGAGTGGGCGGCGTGGCTCACCGACTCCTGGGTGGAGATCGGCGGGCCCGACCCCGCCGTCCGGGCCGGGCTCGCGTCCGTCGGGGGGCGGCCCGCCGTCGTCGTCGCGATGGACAGGTTCGCGGGACGGACCAGGGCGGGCGCGCCTGGCCCCGGCGCGTTCCGGCTCGCGCAGCGCGCCGTGCGGCTCGCCGACCGGCTCGCCCTGCCCGTCCTCACCCTCGTGGACACGCCGGGCGCCGACCCGTGCCCCGACTCCGAGGCGGGCGGGGTGGCCGCGGAGATCGCGCGCACGCTGCTCGCGCTGTCCGAGCTCGCCCCGCCGAGCGTGTGCCTTGTGGTCGGCGAGGGCGGCAGCGGAGGGGCGATCGCCCTGGCGCACACCGACCGGCTGCTCGTCCTGGAGGGCGCGGTCTTCTCCGTGATCGGGCCCGAGGCGGGCGCCGCGGTCCTGTACCGCGACTCGGGCCGCGCCCCCGAACTGACGCGGGCGCTCTGCATGACCCCGCAGGACCTCCTGCGCTTCGGCGTCGCCGACGCGGTGCTGCCCGAGGACGTCGCGGCGGTGCGCGCGGCGGTCACCGACGCGCTCGACCACGCGCGTCCCGGCAGCAGGCACGGCAGGCCCGACGCGGCGACCGCCGCCGCGGTCACGCACTAGACCCCAAACGCACCGATCCAAGAACAAGCAGAAGAAGGAGGCCCGACGTGGGCAAAGCAGCGCTTGTCGCTTTCAGCAGCCCGGTGGCGAACCGCACCGAACAACTGTCGGAGTGGTACGACACCGTGCACATCCCCGAGGTGCGCGCCGCGATCCCGGCGATCGAGCGGGTCGTCCGCTACCGGATCGTGGAGGAGCCGGGATCGGGGCAGCCGCCGCGCTTCCTCACCGTCTACGAGATCGCCGACGGCGACGTCGAGGCCGCCAACGCCCAGCTGTCGGCGGCGCTCGGCGGCATGGCGCGCAGCGCCGACATGGACCTGGAGAACCGCCCGCCCGTGATCCAGTGGGCCGTCGCCGAGCACGCCGAGGACTGAGGGAGCACAGGTGAAGCATCAGGCCAAGCAGACCGGTGACTTCGGCATCGGCCAGATGGTGCACGTCGTGCACATGGCCGAGGACGCCCAGGAACTGCGCGAGTGGTACGAGAAGGTCTTCGGCGGGTTCGTGTACATGGGCGTGGACGAGCCCAGTTACCTGCCCTGGGAGGACCGCTACGCGACACTCCTCATGATCGGCGACCTGTGCATCGAGACGATGTCGCCGGCCGTGCCCGTCAACCCGAAGCTGCCGGTCGGCAAGTTCTTCACGAAGTTCGGCCGGCACCTGCACTCGGTCGGCTACAAGGTGGACGACCTCGTCGGCCTCGCCGAGCGGATGCTGCGGTCGGGCATCTACATCGGCAAGCCGGGCGGCGGCAGGATCGAGGAGTTCGACCCCGAGACCGCCTATGTGTTCCCGAGCCCGCGCGACACCGCCGGCCTCATGGTCGAGCTGTGCCGCACTGACATGCCGAACGACCCGCGCGGACTTGAGACATGGTCGTCGCTGGAGAAGATGTGGCGCTTCCACCCGCTGACGATCGAGCGGTTCGAGTGCGTCACGCTTGGCGTCAAGGACCTCGAGTCGGCGGTGAAGATCTACGCCGACACCATGCAGGCCGAGCCGATCCGCTCCGACACCGACGCCGACCTCGAGGCCAAGTCGGAGATCCTGCGCCTCGGCGACTGCCTCCTGCAGCTCGTCGAGCCGCTGAACGAAGACTCCGACCTCGGCCGGCATGTCGCCAAGTGGGGCAACATGATCTACAGCCTGCGCTTCAAGGTCCGTGACGTCGACTCGGCCGAGGCGTGGCTGAACCAGAACGACGTGCGCACCACGCGCCTGCGCCCCGGGCTCCTGGTGACGAACGTGGAGGACTCCTACGGAGCCCCCCTGTACTTCAGCAGCGACGACCTGGAAGTCGACCCCCGGGGCTGAGCCCCGCGACCCCGTCGTCCAGGGGGCGGGCCATCCTCCGGCGCAGGTTGGTCCGCCCCGCAGGGGGGTCATGAACGTGAAAGGGCCGCTGTGACCGATTCGGTCGCAGCGGCCCTTTTCTTTCTCTGTGCGCGCTCTGTGCGCGTTAGGCGTTGAGGGTCACGCGGGCGGTTCCCGAGACGAGCCTGTCGCCGGTCGACCTGTCGGCCCAGACGTCGACGGTCAGGGTCGCGGTCCCGTCGGCGGCGGTCTCCCGCGCGGTGACGACGCCGCCGCAGACCACCTCGTCGCCCTTGAGCGCCGGGGCGCGGAAGCGGCACTCAAGGTGCGCGAGCCTGCCGTGCTCGCCGACCCACTCGTCGACCATGCAGTGCAGCCAGCCCCAGATGAGGTTGCCCATGCCGATGGCGCCGGGATAGCCGGCGGCCTTGCCCGCCTCGTCGTCCATGTGGATGCCCACGAACTCGTCGTTGACGGCCGCGTAGCGGTTCCACGCCTCGAGCCCCGCCGGCCGGGTGAACCCCGGGACGGGAGCGCCCTCCGCGTACTGCGCGACGTCTTGGCGCACTGCGGTGTCGGTCATCGGTTCCTCCCGGAGGTCAGTAGCGGATGAGGGTCATGCGTTGGGTCTTGACCTCCGCGCCGTCCTGGTTGGTCCAGGTGGTGGCGACGTCGGTCATCAGCATCGGCCCGAGGCGGCCGGTGCGCTGGGAGTACCCGGAGACCGCCGACGCGGAGGTGATGATGTCTCCCGGACGGATGGGCACGCCGGTGTAGTCCGCCGAGACGCCCCCGTTGAGCGCGCGCTTGAGCTCGGGCGGCGTGACGCCGAGGAAGTGCTCCATCGCGCCCGAGCTGCGGTATGACGCGTCGAGGTCGATCTCCACGCCGGTCCCGGCGACCTCCGCGGAGCCCCAGGCGAACGGGTTGAAGTCGAGCGGCGCGACGAGGTCGCGCTCGGCGCGCGGGTCGGTGTAGCGCTCGGGCGGCGCGGCCGGGAAGTAGACCGCCGCGGCCCAGCGGCGGATGTCGGACGCGCCGACGGGATAGGAGACCTGCCGGCGGTAGGGCCTGCCGACGATCTCCAGCATGTCGGGCCGGATGAGGCTCGGTTCGCTTTCGCTCATGTGCCCTTGTGTCCCTTTCCTTCTCCCCTGCGCTTCCCGCTCCCTTCTCGGGGTGGCCGGAGCGCAGGGCGAGACGTGCTGTACGAGCTGATCGTACTGTATAGATTGATAGATATAGAAATTTCGTAGGAGGTTTGCCATGACCGCAGAGCAGACGCACGCCGGACGACGCGTCCTGGTGACGGGCGCGGGCCAGCGCCTCGGGCGGGTGATCGCGCGCGAGCTCGCGCTCCGGGGCGCGGAGGTGCTGGTCAACGATCTCGACGCCGGGCGGGCCGACGCCGTCGTCGGCGAGATCCAGGCGGCCGGGGGGAAGGCGTCCGCGGCGGTCTTCGACGTGACCGACTTCGGTTCGGTCACGGCGGCCGCGGCGGCACTCGGACCCGTCGACGTCCTGGTCAACAACGCGGGCAACGCCGGCCGACCCGCCGGGCCCACCCGCGACGACTTCGCCTGGTTCACCGCCACCGACCCCGCCGACTGGGACGGCTTCCTCAAGGTCAACCTGTACGGGGTGATGCACACCGCCCGCGCGTTCGTGCCCGCGATGGTCGAGCGGTCATGGGGCAGGGTCGTCACGATCATCTCCGACGCGGGCAGGCTCGGCGAGCCGACGATGGCCGCGTACTCGGCGGCCAAGGCAGGAGCCGCCGGGTTCAGCCGCGCGCTCGCCAGGGAGGTCGGCAGGCACGGCGTGACCGTCAACTGCGTCTCCCTCGGGACCGTCGGGCCCGACCGGGCCGAGGGCGAGCCCGACGCGCCCGAGCTCGCCCAGTCCGTCGGCCGGTATGTGATCCGCCGCTCGGGACGGCCGGGCGAGGTCGCCGCGATGGTGGCGTTCCTGTCCGGCCCGGACGGCGGCTGGGTGACCGGGCAGACCTACCCGATGAACGGCGGCTACTCCTTCGCCCTGTGAGCCGTGACGGGGGCCGCGTCGTCATTCGGTCCCCGTCACGTGTGTAGGGGGGGGGGCCCCGGGGGGCGCGGGGCCCCCCCCCCCCCCCCCGGGGCGCGGGGGGGGGGGGGGGGGGGGGGGGCGGGGGGCGGCGGTGGGGCGGGGGGGGGGGGGCGCGCCGCCGCGCCGGCGCCCCCCCCCCCCCCCCACGTCCCCGCGTTCAGGCGGAGTGGTTGAGCTCGTACAGGCGACGCCACTCGTGCTTGGAGCGCACCTCGGTGTCGACGTCCGGCGACAGGGCCCGCAGGGCGCCGACCGTGGCGTCCTCCTTGGCGATGTGCTGGAACGGGTCGATGTCGAAGAACCGGCAGGTGTTCTGCCACGTGATCATGTTGATCTCGTGGTCGGGCACGCCCGAGCCCTCCATCTCGGCAAGGACGAACTCCGGCGCCTCGGGCCAGATCGAGTCCGAGTGCGGGTAGTCGCACTCCCACGCGATCATCTCGATGCCGATGTCGTGGCGGACCTTCAGCGCGGTCGGGTCGGTGACGTAGCAGGCCAGCGAGTGCTCGCGGAAGATGTCGCTCGGGAGCTTGCCGCCGAAGTCGTGGCCCAGCCAGCGCTGGTTGGTGTAGTGCCGGTCGCAGCGGTCGAGGTAGAACGGGATCCAGCCGATGCCCGCCTCCGACCAGGCGATCTTCAGGTCGGGGTACTTGGTCATCGCGCCGCCCCACAGCAGGTCCTGCGCGGCGAACGTGGAGACCTGGGTGGCCAGGATGATCATGTTGTCGATCGGCGCGCCGGGCGCGCCGTTGATCGCGCCGAAGCCCTGGCCGATGTGCAGGCACATCACGACGCCGGTCTCGGACACCGCGCGGAAGAACGGGTCCCAGTACTCGAGGTCGTGGTAGCTCGGCAGGCCCTGGATGTGCGGCAGCTCGGGCATGGTGACCGCCTTGACGCCCTTGGCGGCGACGCGGCGGACCTCCTTGGCCAGCTCCTCGGGGTGCCAGACCGGGCCGAGCGCGATCGGGATGAACCTGCCGGGGTAGCTGGCGGCCCACTCGTCGATGTGCCAGTCGTTGTACGCCTTCAGCATGATGAGGGCGAGGTCCTTGTCCTTCGCCTCCTGGAAGAAGCGCGCGCTGAACCCGGCGAACGACGGGAAGCACATCGACGCCAGGATGCCGTTGCGGTTCATGTCCCGCACCCGCTCATGGACGTCGTAGCTGCCGGGCCGCATCTCGGCGAACGTTGAGGGGTTCATGCCCCACTCCTCGTTCGGCCACCCCACGACGGCGTTGAGGCTGCTCGACACGCTGGGGATGCCCTGGAACCACCACTTCTCGTAGCCGTTCTCGTCCATGATCGACTTGGGCGCGTCGTCCTTGTACTTGGCCGGGACGTGCCTGTCGAACATGTCGCGCGGCTCGACCACGTGGTCGTCGATGCTGACGAGGATCAGGTCTTCGACGTTCAACTGTGTTTCCTCTCTCGGAGTCCGGTGGGGGGATGTACGCCGGTCCGCCCGGTGCGGGCGGCCGTCACCACCGGGTGATCTCGGGGATGACCTTCGCGCCGAGCGTCTCCAGCGGGGCAAGGGACGCCACGGCGGGGACCGCGCAGTAGACGGTGGTGAAACCGAGGTCGTGCAGCCTGCGCAGTTCCTCGAGCAGAAGGTCGGTCGCGCCGGGCTCGTCGACGGCGACGGGCAGCACCGCGGTCTTCTCGATCTCGGTGTGGTCCCTGCCGATCCGCTCGCAGTGCTCGCGCAGCCGGACGATCTTCTGCCCCGCGTCGGGGCCGCCGAACACGTTGAAGGCGTCGGCGTACTTGGCGGCGATCCGCAGGGTGGTGCGTTCGCCGCCGCCGCCGACCAGGACGCGCGGCCTCGGCGCGCTGACGGCCTGCGGGGAGTTCAGCGTGCTGGCCAGCTGGTAGTGCTCGCTGACGTAGGGCTCGCGACTTCCGCTCCACATCTGCAGGCAGATCTGGAGGGTCTGTTCAAGCCGGGCGAAGCGCTCGGTCTGCCCGGCGAACGGGAGGCCGAGCCCCTGGGCCTCCTCGTCGTTCCAGCCCGCGCCGACGCCGAGCCAGGCGCGTCCCTCGGAGAGCACGTCGAGCGTGGTGACGATCTTCGCGAGCAGGCCGGGGGCCCGGTAGGTCGCGGCGGTCACCAGCGTCTGGAGCTCGATCGTCCGGGTCTGTCCGGCGAGGAAGCCGAGCGCGGTGTACGCCTCGAGCATCGGCTCGTACTCTTCGCCGATCAGGCTGATCTGCCACACGTGGTCGGTCAGGCTGAGCCTGCTGAACCCGGCGTCCTCCGCGCTCCGCGCGACGCGGCTCAACGCTCCGGCCATCTGGCGGGGCTCGCCGAAGCTCGCGTAATCATTGATGTGCAGTGCAAGTCTCATGCGGCGCTCCGGACCGTCCCGCCCCTCGGCGGGATAATTCGATATTTAGGCATCTATCGCATCATTGCGCATGGACCCCGGGTAATGCAACGGCCAATCCACCCGCCGAGCGGCCGATCAAGGCGGCAACCGGAGCCGGGCCCTGGGCCTTGACAAACCGTCAGCATCGTTCTTTAGATTTATATCTCTCGATCTATCAGCCGAGCCACCGGAGCTGCCTCGGCGGGATCGTCCCGACAGACCCCCCACCCGGCTAGGCGATCACGCCTGCCATCTCTTCGGGAGACCCCCCATGCGACGTGACCCGTCCATCCCCCGTGAACCCCTGCCCCCGGCGGCCCGCAAGGCCGCGCTCGCCGGGTTCGTCGGCACCTTCATCGAGTACTACGACTTCGCCCTCTACGGCATCCTGACCGTCTACTTCTCGCCGCTGTTCTTCCCGGCCGACGACCCCTCGACGTCCCTGCTCACCGGCCTCGCCGTCTTCGGCGCGGGCTTCGTCGCCAGGCCCGTCGGCGGGATCATCTTCGGCAGGATCGGCGACCGGATCGGCCGCAGGCACGCCCTGGTCGCCAGCGTCGTGCTCATGGGCGTGTGCAGCACGCTCGTCGCGCTGCTCCCGACCTACGAGACGCTCGGGATCGCCGCGCCGATCCTGCTCGTGCTGCTGCGGCTCGGCCAGGGCATCTCGGCCGGTAGCGAGATGCTCGGCTCGATCACCTACGTGCTTGAGTCGGTGCCGCGCTCGCGGCGCGTGTTCATGGCGTCGCTGACGCCGATGGGCGCGCTCGCGGGCGGGACCGTCAGCTCGGTCGTCGCCGCGATCCTCGCCGGCACGCTCGGCGGCGAGGCGATGACGTCCTACGGCTGGCGGATCGCCTTCCTGGTCGCCGCGCCGCTCACGGTCTTCGCGCTGATCATCCGGTCGCGTCTTGACGACTCCCCCGAGTTCGCCGAGATCGCCGCGCAGCGTGAGGTCGTCAAGACGCCGCTGCGCGAGATCTTCCGGACGCACCGCCGCAACCTGCTCATCGCGGGCGGCATCGCGATGGCCGCCAACGGCGCGCCCAACACCGCGATCTGGTTCAACTCCTACCTCGTCGGCGAACGCGGCATCCCCGGCGAACAGGTCTTCGCGGCGTCGGCGTTGATGGGCCTTCCGATCGCGTTGCTGTCACCCGTGGCGGGACGGCTGTCCGACAGGTTCGGCCAGCGCCGCGTCCTCGTCGGGGTCCTGATCGGGTACCTCGTGGTGTCGCTCCCCGTCCTGCACTTCATCTCGAGCGCGAACGGGGTCCTTCAGCTCGTCCTCGTCATTGGCTCGTTCGGGATCCTCGGCGCGCTCGTCCAGGCCCCCGCGTTCAGCTACATCGCCGAACTCTTTCCCGCGCGGGTGCGCTACACCGGCGCGAACTTCGGCCAGAACATCGGAACGGTCTTCGGCAGCGGCATCGCACCGTTCGTCGCCGCGGTCCTCGTCGCGGCAACCGGCTCCACCCTCGCCCCCGCCCTCTGGATCGCCGCGGTCTGCCTCATCGCCTTCGCCGCCCTCACCCTCCGCGCCACCCACTACATCGCAGGAACCAACTCCCCCAACCCCACCCCCGACCCCGCGCAAGCCTGACGGTCCCGCGCCAACGCCACAGGCAGCACGGCGCGCGACCCCGCAGGAGCCTGACGGTCCGCCCCGGTTTCGCCGGGGCGGACCGACGGTCAGGGGGCGGCGAGGACCTGCAGGGCGGTGCGGATCAGGGTTTGGCGTGCCTCGGCGGGCGGGATGGGCAGCTCGGACGTCGCGGCGCAGCCGATCAGGACGGTGCCGAGCGCCATCCAGGCGCGCATCCGCGCCTGCGGGTCGGCCGAGCGGCCCGCGAGCGAGGCGATCAACAGGTCCCCGAGGTCGAGCGGATCGAGGTCCATCGAGCAACCCGTCGCCTCGGAGACGTCGGCGAGCAGCAGCCCGACCTCACTGCGGAAGCGCAGGGTGATGTCCACGAAGCCGGTGACTGCGGCCTCGGGCACCCTGTCGTCGGGGATGACGGCGAGCCGGGCGGCGAGGTCGCGGATCGCGTCGAGGGCGGGGGTGAGCAGTTCGCGCAGGATCGCCTGTTTGTCGGCGAAGTGGTAGAGCACCGACGCCTTGGAGCAGCCGACCTCGGTCGCGAGGTCCTGGAGCGAGGTGCCCCGGTACCCGCGCGACACGAACAGATGCTGTGCCGCCTCAAGCAGCCGGTCGTGCAGCTCGCCGCGCGAGGCGCGTCCCTTGCGCAGCCGTCGGTGCACCCCCCGCTCAGGCGGCGTCTGCACAGCCTGCGACCCCGCTCCCGACGGCAACACCACATCCTGAAGCTGCGGAATAAGCGACACAGGAACCTCCAGCCCTCGCCCCACACCCTCAACTTCTTCGGCTCCCTCCGCCTCCTGGGCCGTCGGGGCTTGCGGGGTTGCCGGGGGTGTCAGGGGGCCGAGGAGGCGGTCGGCGGCGGGGTCTCCGATGAGGAGGGCGCGCAGGACGGGGCCGAGGCGGGCGCTCATCTGGGCGGGGGATTCGGGGCAGCCGCGTCGGAGCCAGTCCGTGGCGGCGCTGAGGAGGGTTCCGGCGAGGAGGGCGGCGGCCGGGTCGTCGGGGATCTCGGCGGGGTCGTCGCCGTGGTCCGTCGCGGCGGGGTCGGTGAAGTTGACGTGGATCGCGATGGTGAGCCGCCGGTGCAGGTGGTCGATCACCCGGGCGCTGCCCGTGGGGCCGAGCAGGGCGCGGTAGAGGTCGGCGCGCTCGCCGATCCTGGCGAAGAGGTCGGCGAGGAGGTCGCCGCTGTGCCGCTGGAGTTCCCGGGGCGAGCCGGGGCCGAGGACGGGCGCGGCCGCGATGATCTCGTCGAACAGCGCCGTGCACGCCTGCGCGGCGAGGTCGTGGGTGTCGGTGAAGTGCTCGTAGAAGGTCGAGCGGTTGACGTTGGCGCGTTTGGTGACGTCGGACACCCCGATCTGGTCGAGGGCGCGTTCGCCGACGAGATCGAGCAGGGCCTCCTGAAGGCGGGCGCGGCTGCGCAGGGCGCGTGGGTTAACTGTGGGGTGTGCGGTCACCCTCCCAGGGTATTATTCCGACGCCTGTTGGAAAACCGACAGACGTCGGAATTAAGGAGTTGGGCTTCGTGGCCGATCAAGTCGTCCTCGTCATCGGCGCCGGAGGAATGGGCGAGGCGATCGCCCGCCGCGTCGGCTCCGGCGCGCACCTTCTGCTCGCCGACTTCGACCCCGGGGCCCTCGACGCGGCAGCCGCGCGGCTGTCCGGCGCGGGGCAGCGGGTGACATCCCAGATCGTGGACGTCACGTCCCGCGATTCGGTCAAGGCCCTGGCCGGGGCCGCCGCAGACCTGGGCGACGTGACCAAGGTCGTGCACACCGCGGGGCTGTCGCCGGTGCAGGCGCCGGTCGCGGCGATCCTCGCGGTCGACCTGCTCGGCGTCGCGCTCGTCCTTGACGAGTTCGGCGCGGTCGTCGCGCGGGGCGGCGCGGGGATCGTCATCTCCAGCATGGCGGGCAGGCACCAGCCGCCACTCGCCGCCGAGGACGTCGCGGCGCTCGCCACGGCCCCGGCCGACGAGCTGCTGACGCTGCCGCTCACCGATCCCGCGCGGTTCCGCGGCAACAGCGGATCCGCCTACGTGTTCGCCAAACACGCCAACTACCTGCGGGTCCAGGCAGCGAGTACGCTGTGGGCAAGCAGGGGCGCGCGGGTGAACTCGATCAGCCCCGGGGTGATCGCCACGCCCATGGGCGCGCAGGAGCTCGACGGCGAGCACGGCGCGGGAATGCGCGCCATGATCGCCGGCTCCAACGCCGGGCGGGTCGGGACGCCCGAGGACATCGCGGCGGCCGCCGCGTTCCTCCTCGGCCCCGACTCGGGGTTCATCTCGGGAACTGACCTGCTGGTAGACGGCGGGGTGACGGCTTCACTGACCGCTCCCCTGACCGCCTCTCCGGCCTGAGCGCGCCGCCCCAGGTGACACAGCTCACTCCGCAGTATTTGTCCGATCGGTCAGATCTGACCGATCGGACAAATACAGTGAGGTCCAAAGACCTCTTTTAAGGCGGAAGGTGTCATCGGGGTGGCGAATTTGCTCTACCGGCTCGGCCGGTTCTCTTTTCACCGACGAAAGCGCGTGGTCGCCCTCTGGCTGCTGCTGCTCGCCCTGGTCGGCGGCGCGGCCGCCGCGTTCTCCGGCTCCACGAGCGGCGAACTGTCGATCCCCGGCACGGAGTCCCAGCGGGCCATGGAGACCCTGCAACGTGAGTTCCCGTCCGCCATCGGGGCGACGGGCACGATCGTCGTGGCGTCGGAGGGTTCACAGAAGCTGACCCCGCGCCAGCTCAAGCCCATCGTCAGTGAGGCCGCGGCGATCCCCGGCGTCCTCGGCGCGGCCGACCCGTTCGCCTCGGGCTCGGTCGCCCCCGACGGCAGATACGCGCTCGTCCAGGTGCAGTTCGAGGGTGAGATCCACGAGATCACCGAGGCGCAGCGCGAGGCGTTCACCCACACCGGCGCGGACGCCCCCGGCCTGCGGGTCGAGCACGGCGGCGACGTCATGACCGAGTCGATGGAGGGCGGCCTCGCCGAGATCATCGGCGTCCTGGTCGCCGCGGTCGTGCTGATCATCACGTTCGGGTCGCTCGTCGCGGCGGGGATGACGCTGCTCAACGCGCTCGTCGGCGTCGGCGCGGGCATGGCCGGGCTGTTCGCGCTCACCAGTGTGATCGACCTCAACGAGACGGCGCCGGTCCTCGCGCTGATGCTCGGCCTCGCGGTCGGCATCGACTACTCACTGTTCATCACCTCCCGATACCGACAGCTGCTGGCCGAGGGCCACAGCGGCGTGGAGGCGGCGGGCCGTGCCGTCGGCACCGCGGGATCGGCCGTGGTGTTCGCCGGGGCGACCGTCGTCATCGCCCTCGCGGGCCTCGCCGTGGTGCAGATTCCGTTCCTCACCGCGATGGGCCTTTCCGCGGCGGGGACCGTCGCGGTCGCCGTCGTCGTCGCGCTCACGCTGCTCCCCGCGGTCCTCGGGTTCGCGGGCGACCGGGTGCTCCCCCGGTCCGCGCGGGCCGGCAAGGCCGTCGAGAAGGAGGCGTTCGGGTTCCGCTGGGGCCGTCTGGTCACCAAGGCGCGGATCCCGGTGATCCTCGTGGCGGTCGCCGGGCTCGGCGCGCTCGCGCTGCCCGTCCAGGACATGCGGCTCAACCTGCCCGACGCGGGCAGCCAGCCCAAGGACAGCGCGGTCCGCATGGCCTACGACCTCACCGCCGAGGGCTTCGGCCCCGGCTTCAACGGACGGCTCATGGCCGTCGTCTCCGGCCCCGACAAGCGCTCCACCGACGCCGCGGCCCGCCAGGCCGAGGCGATCATCCAGCGGACCGAGGGCGTCGTCGCGGTGACTCCCCCGCAGGTCAACGCCGCGGGCACCACGGCGATCATGGCCGTCATCCCGGCGACCGGGCCCGTGGACGAGGCCACCAAGGACCTCGTCGAGTCGATCCGCGCCGAAGTCACCGCGATCTCCCTCGCGGACGTGTCGCTCACCGGCATCACCGCCATCGGCATCGACGTCTCGGAGAAACTCGCCGACGCGCTGCCGATCTACCTCCTGCTCGTGATCGGCCTGTCGGTCCTGCTGCTGATGCTCGTGTTCCGCTCGATCCTCGTGCCGCTCAAGGCCGCCGCGGGCTTCCTGCTGACGGTCGGCGCGACGTTCGGCGTGACCGTCGCGGTCTTCCAGGAGGGCCATCTGGCCTCGCTCGTCGGCGTCGACGTGCCGGGACCGCTGGTGAGCTTCCTGCCCGTCCTGCTCATCGGGCTGCTGTTCGGCCTCGCGATGGACTACGAGGTGTTCCTCGTGTCCCGGATGCGCGAGGACTACGTCCACGGCGACACACCCCAGCAGGCCACGATCAACGGGCTCGGCCACAACGCCCGCGTCGTCACCGCCGCCGCCCTCATCATGATCTCGGTGTTCGCCGGATTCATGCTGATGCCCGACCCGATCATCAAGTCAGTCGGGTTCGCGCTGGCGTTCGGCGTCTTCGTCGACGCGTTCATCGTCCGGATGACGCTCGTGCCCGCCGTCATGTCGCTGCTCGGCAAGGCCGCCTGGTGGCTGCCGAAGCCGATCGACAAGATCCTGCCCGACCTCGACGTCGAGGGCGCGCGGCTGCGTCCCGCCGTCGAGTACGAGGACGAGCAGGAGCGGTTCGCCCCCGTCGCCTGACGCACCGCGCGGCGGCCTCCCCGGGGGCCGCCGCGCCTTCGCAAACCTTTGGCCGACGGGGAAGGTCGGTCTTTGACCCCGCGCGCGGGAGGGGTCAGCGTTGTCCGCACCGTCCGAGTGAGGAGGCGCGGTGCGGCAAGCGGTGCGGATGCCGCCGGGTGTCGAGCACGTCGGCGAGGTGACGCCCTGGTACCGGCAGCTCTACGCGCAGGTCCTCGTCGCCGTCGTCTTCGGGATCGTCGTCGGCTGGCGGTGGCCCGAGGTCGGCAGGGCCATGGAGCCGGTGGGGACGACGTTCCTCGCGGCGATGAAAATGCTGATCGGGCCGATCGTCTTCCTCACCGTCGTCGGCGGCATCGCGGGCGTCGCCGACCTGCGGACCGTCGGGAAGACCGGCGTCAGGGCGCTCGCGTACTTCCAGGCGGGGACCCTCGCCGCGCTGCTGACCGGGCTCGTCGCCGTCAACGTGTTCCGGGTGGGCGAGGGCGTGCACGCCGACCCGTCGGAGCTCGCCGCGAGCGAGACCGCGCAGCGTTACGTCGACGGGGGCGAGTCGCAGCGCTGGTGGGAGTTCCTGGCCGGGCTGGTGCCCGAGAGCTTCTTCGGCGCGTTCGTCGACGGGAACATCCTCCAGGTCATCTTCCTCGCCGTCCTGTTCGGGATCGCGCTGAAGGCCGTCGGACCCGTCGGGGAACCGCTGGTGGACGGGGTGCGGCGGCTGACCGAGGTCGTCTTCAAGGTCCTCGCCCTCGTCCTGCGGGCCGCGCCGCTCGGCGCGTTCGGCGCGATGGCCTACGCGATAGGCCAGTTCGGCCTCGGCACGCTCGCCAGCCTCGGGTCGCTGATCGCGCTGTTCTACGCGACGTCGGCGGTGTTCATCGTGGTGATCCTCGGCGGGGTGCTCGCGCTGTACGTCAGGCTGAACATCTTCCGGCTGCTGCGCTACCTCAGGGAAGAGCTGCTGCTCGTCCTCGGCACGTCGAGCTCGGAGCCCGCGCTGCCCGGCCTGATGCGCAAGCTCACCCTCCTGGGGGCCGACCGTGGCGTGATCGGGCTCGTGGTCCCCACCGGTTACAGCTTCAACCTCGACGGGGCCGCCATCTACCTGTCCCTCGCGACCGTCTACATCGCCCAGGCCACCGACACCCCGCTGTCCCTCACCGACCAGCTCGGCCTCCTGGCGGTGATGCTGCTGACGTCCAAGGGCGCGGCGGGCGTCGCGGGCGCGGGCTTCATCGCCCTCGCCGCCACCCTGTCCACCCTCGGCACGGTCCCCGCCGCGGGCATCATGCTGGTCTTCGGCATCGACAAGTTCATGTCCGAATGCCGTGCCCTGGTCAACTTCACCGGCAACGCCGTCGCCGCGCTCGTCATCGCCCGCGCGACAGCGCCACTCGACCTCGGCCGGGCCCGCGCCGTCCTGCACGAACGGGCTTCCTGAGCGTGCGGCCACGCCGTGGCGCGTGGCCGCACGCGCGGGTCAGATCCAGTCGGGTACCTGGGCATAGCGGGCGCCGAAGCCGCCGTGGGGCAGGATCGCGGCGATCGCGTCGAGGTCGGCGGGGGTGAGGACGAGGTCGGCCGCCGCGGCGTTCTCCTCCATCCTGCGGGGGCTGCGGGTGCCGGGAATGGGGACGATGTCGTCGCCCTGGGCCAGCAGCCAGGCGAGGGCGAGCTGGGCGGCCGTGGCGTCCTTGGCAGCGGCGAACTCGGTGAGCCGCTCGACCGCCTCGACGTTCTTCTCGTAGTTGCCGGGCTGCCAGCGCGGGTCCATCTGGTGGCGCATGTCGGTGGCGTCGTAGTCGGCGGCCGGCTTGACCGCGCCGGTGAGGAACCCTCGCCCGAGCGGTGAGTAGGCGACGAACCCGATATTCAGCTCGCGAAGGACCGGGAACAGCCGCTCGACGTCCCGCTCGAACAGGGAGTACTCCGTCTGGAGCACCGAGACGGGCTGGACGGCGTGCGCCCTGCGGATCGTCTGCGGGCCCGCCTCGGACAGGCCGAAGTACTTCACCTTTCCCGCGTCGATGAGCTCCTTGACGGTCCCCGCGACGTCCTCGATCGGCACGTCCGGGTCGACGCGGTGCTGGTAGAGCACGTCGATCTGGTCGACGCCCAGGTAGCGCAGGCTGTTGTCGGCGACCTTGCGGATGTTGTCGGGACGGCTGTTCAGGGCGCGGCTGCCCGGCTGCCCCTTGGTCAGGTCGAAGCCGAACTTGGTGGCGATGACGACGTCGTCGCGGACGTCCTTGAGCGCCTTGCCGATCAGGATCTCGTTCGAGCCCGTGCCGAGTCCGTAGAGCTCGGCGGTGTCGAAGAACGTGACGCCGAGGTCGTAGGCGCGGCGGACGGCGGCCAGGCCGGCCTCCTCGTCGCCGGGGCCGTAGGCCATGGTCAGGCCCATCGCCCCGTAGCCGATCGCGGAGACCGTAAGGCCCTGGCCGCCCAAAGTTCGCTGCTGCACGGCGGAATCCCCTTTCGCCGGGCGAACCAAACTGTTCGGTACGCCTCGGGGTCAGGCTATCGCGCGGGGCCATCCCGTCAAACCGAACAGTTCGGTCAGCTAACCTTGGCGGCATGGCCCCCGACACCCGCGACCGGATCGTCGCCGCCGCCCGCGCGGAGTTCGCCCGGCACGGGATCGCCGGCGCCCGCGTCGACCGGATCGCCAAGGCGGCGCGCACCAGCAAGGAACGGGTCTACGCCCACTTCCGCAGCAAGGAAGCCCTCTACGAGCACGTGGCGTCCCTGGAACTCGCCGCCGCGGCCGACGCGATCCACCTCGACCCGGCGAACCTGCCCGCCTACGGGGCACAGCTCTACGACTACTTCACCGCCCACCCCGACCAACACCGCTTCCTGGCCTGGGGCCGCCTGGAACTCACCCCCGCAACCTCAGGCCCGTACCACGAAGCCCTCCTCAACAAACTCGACATCCTCCGCCGCGCCCAACAAGACGGCATCCTCGACCCCACCTGGGATCCCATGGACATCATGGCCCTCGTCTCCCAGATCGCCCACACCTGGCTAGACCAAACCGAACTAGCCTCCCTCCCCCCCCACCCCACCCCCAAATCCCACCGCACCGCCATAATCCGCGCCCTAACCACCCTCTTCCCCCCACAATCCCCCCACCCCACCCCCTAACCCCCACCCCCTCCCCCCACCCCCCAACCCTCCAGACCCACCCCACCAAGCCCGCGCACCCACCCACACATCCACCCACCAGCCCGCCCAGTCATTTACCCATAGGCCCGCCCAGACCCTCGCCCGCCAGCACGGCCAGGCAAACACGCCCTCCCACCGCCCAAGCCTTCCCCACCGGCCCAGCCAGGCCCACACCCCCACACGGCGGCAGGCCGCACACAACATCAGCGCAACCGGATCCACACACCCACGCGACAGCAGGCCGACACAACATCGCCCAGCCAGGCCCACACCCCCACGCGGCGGCAGTGCACACACAACATCGGCCCAGCCGGCACCGCGCGCCCTCACTGCGGCAGGCCGACACAACATCGGCTTAGCCAGTCCCGCACACCCACACGGCGGCAGAGCGCACACAACATCGGCCCAGCCGGATCCGCACGCCCACACAGCGGCAGGCCGACACAACATCAACGCAGCCGGGCGCACACGACGTCGGCGCAGCCGGACGGACACGCCCCCAGGCAGCTGGAAGCATGCCATCGAGGCGGCTGGGCGACACGCGACCGGGACCGCAGACGGGCACGCCCGCGCGGCGGCAGAGCGCACACGACATCGGCCCAGCCAGATCCACACGCCCACGCGACGGCAGGCCGACACAACGTCGGCCCAGCCGGGCGGACACGCCCTCAGGCGGCTGGAAGCATGCCATCGAGACGGTTGGGCGGCACACGACCGGGACCGCAGGGCGCACACGACGTCGGCGCGGCAGAGCGGACACGACATCGGCGCAGCTGGGCGGGCACGATGCAGAGCGGACACGACATCGGCGCAGCTGGGCGGGCACGATGTCGGGGCGGCAGGGCGGACACGCCCCCAGGCAGCTGGAAGCATGCCATCGAGGCGGTTGGGCGGCACGCGACCGAGGCAGTTGGGCGACACGCGACCGAGACCGCAGGGCGCACACGACGTCGGCGCGGCAGAGCGCACACGACATCGGCGCAGCCCGGCGGGCACGACATCGGCGCAGCCGGGCGGGCACGCCCCCAGGCCGCTGGGAGCATGACATCGAGGCGGCTGGGCGACACGCGACCGAGACCGCGGGGCGGGCACGCCCGCGCGGCGGCAGGGCGGGTACCCGGCCGGGGTCGCTGGGTGGGCACACGCTCGTGGCGGCGGGGCGGGTACCCGGCCGGGGTCGCTGGGTGGGCACGCGGTCGTGGCGCGGGGCGGGCATGACGTCGGGGGCGTTTGGGTGGGCATGCGACCGGGGCGGGGCGTTTGGTTCGCGGGGGTTGGTGGGCGGGGTGATGTGCGGAGGTGGTGATCGGGGGCGGGGAGGGGGGCCTATCCTGGGCTGGTGTCGCTTGAGGAGATCATCGCGGTTCGGGTTCGCGAGTACCGGTTGAACAGGCGCGTCTCGCTCGCGATGCTGGCCGAGCAGACCGGGATGTCGAAGGCGATGCTCTCGAAGATCGAGAACGCGCAGACGTCGTGCAGCCTGTCGACCCTGGCGCGGCTGGCGGACGCGCTCGAAGTCCCGGTGACCGCCCTGTTCCGCGGCGTCGAGGCCGAACGCGAGGCCGTGTTCGTCCCCGCCGGGCACGGCGCGCGGATCGTCCGGCGCGGCAGCAACGTCGGCCACCTGTACGAGCAGCTCGGCTCCCTGCGCGGCGAGCACAAGCGGATCGAGCCGCTGCTGGTGACCCTCACCGAGGCCAGCGAGGTCTTCCCGCTCTTCCAGCACGCGGGCACCGAATTCCTCTACATGCTCGACGGCGTCATGACCTACGGCCACGGCACGTCCCGCTACGAGATGTCCCCGGGCGACTCCCTCCAGTTCGACGGCGAAGGCCCCCACGGCCCCATCGAACTCAAACAACTCCCCATCCGCTTCCTCTCCGTCACCGCCTACGGCGCCCTCCCCCACACCCCCTAACACCCGCTCCACCCCCGACATCACCCCAAGGCCCATCACCAACGCCCACCCAAGCCCATCCCCAACACCTTCACCCCCTTAAGTCAGTTGGGACCTCGGCCGATGGGTGGGGAGGGCCAAGGCGAAGACTCGATGCGTCGGGCACCCCGACCAACCACCCCCACTCAGAAGCCCCTCCGAGGCCGCGCCGACGCGCGCACAAGCACAAAGATCCCCATCGCGCTCCGCCAGCCCGCCGCGCCTCGCATGCAGATCGACCAACTCAGCCTCAACTCTTCTCTCTGCCGAACCTCAGCTCCTCTCTCCCCTGGATCGGCCGCCATGTCTCTCTAGCAGGTCGGCCAGCTCAGCCTCGGCTCCTCTCCCCTCCGAACCTCAACTCCTCTCTCCGTTGGGTCGGCCGCCGTCGTGTCTTTTCAGCAGGTAGGCCCTTGTCGTGTGTCTCCAACGGGTCGGTCCGGGCGTCCGGCGTCAGGGTGCCTTTTCAGACGGCGGTGCTCGGGGCAGGCCGCGCCTCCTGGTGGGTGGGCCGTCGCTGGACGGAGCGGCGGGCAGCAGCCCGTGCGGCGGCGCGGCCTCGCCCCCTGGGGGTAAGCGCGTGGCCTCGGTGGGGAAGAGGCCGAAGAGCCAGGCGCCCGGGGTTCCTGGGGTTTCGCCGGCCCAGAAGTCACGCCACAACAGCAGGAACTCCGCGCGGGACAGGTAGCCGTCCCCGTCGAGGTCGAGGCGGGGGAAGATGAGGTCGGTGTCGGTTGGTCGACCCGTCCACGCCTCGATGAGGGTGCGGTACTCCT
Source organism: Actinocorallia sp. A-T 12471 (assembly GCF_033875155.1). Lineage (NCBI taxonomy): Bacteria > Bacillati > Actinomycetota > Actinomycetes > Streptosporangiales > Thermomonosporaceae > Actinocorallia > Actinocorallia sp. A-T 12471. Next base: position 54,824 of record NZ_JAWZTE010000007.1, read on the forward strand.
GACGCGAGATGCGCCCGTCGCCGTTCGCGTCAACGGTCTCGAACATCGCCTCGGCCGTCGCGTTCACCGCCTCCGGCATGGTGGGCAGCACGTCGACCACCGCCAGGACCTCCTCGAGGGTGACCCGGCCATCTCCGTCGGCGTCGGCTGCGGCGCGCAGCGTCGACCACCACCCGGTCATGACGCGGGTCAGCCGCGCGTGGTCGCCGTCGGCTCGGACCGCCGTCCATCGGGCGGCGAGCTCCTGGAAGTCGGACTCGGTGAGCGCGCCGTCTCCGTCGGCGTCCATCGCCGTGAAGACGCCGCGGATCTTTTCGCGCTGGAACGTGTTCGCCATGCCACAGATCGTGGCCGCACCGGCCCCACTCTCACCAGTAGCCCCACAGCGCCAAGAACATCACCAATGAGCAATGGACTCATCACCAAAAGTGATGCAACGATCGGTGATCGATCGATCCTGTACCGCGAAGCCGCGCCGGACGTCAGAGATCGTAGCGCGCTAGGACGTCGCGCTTCTTGGGCGCGAGAAACTTGCGCGCCATCCGGCCGGTCGTCAGCCACGCGATGGCGTCGCCGTTCTTGCCGCTCGCCAACACCTTGTCCACGAGATACGGGGCGACTTCGTCAACGTGGTCGCACAGGATGTTCAGGACCTTGCGCTGGCTCGTCACCTGGTCGGGTGCGGCCGCGGCCTCCCTGAGCCAGCCTTCGGTGATGAGGATGCCGGGCCGGATCTGGCTGACCCGTACGTCCGTGCCCGACACCTCCTTGACCAGCGTGCGGGTGAAGGAGTCCAGGCCGCGCTTCGTCGCGGAGTACACGCCCATCCCCGGCCTGACGCGTCCGTCGCTGCCGCCGCCGAGCACGTTGAAGACCTGCCCGCCGCCTGACGCGAGCATCCCCCGCACCGCGACCTGCGCGCCGTACACGGTGCCGAGCATGTTGGTGAAGACCATCGCCCTGACCTCGTCCGGCTTTGTCTCCACGATAGGCCGTGTGGTGTGGGCGACCCCCGCGTTGTTGATCCACAGATCGACGCCGCCGAGCGCGGCGACCGCGGCCCGCCAAAGCCCCTCGACCGCTTCCGCGTCCGTGACGTCCACCGCGTGTCCGTGGACCTCGGCCTTGTCAGCGACATCCGGCCGCAGCCTTTCGACGGCGTCGGCGACCGCCTCCTCAGTACGGCCGGTCACCACAACGGAGTTCCCCCTCCGCAGCAGTTCCCGGGCGAGAGCGAAGCCGATGCCCTTGGTGCTTCCGGTGACGACTGCCCTGCGCATGACGACTCCTGGAACGAGACGGGGAAGCGATCCCGTCGCCAAGCCCCCACCCGAGACACTGAGCGGGCGACGACCGCGAGAACCACGACGACGCCGCGATCTTACGTCTCCCTCACCAACACGCGACACCCCCTGTTCCAATCATGGAAACAACATTTCCCTAACGGCAACCCCCACAACGCGCCGACCTGCGGAGCCACCTTTCAGGCACACACGGCTCGCCACGTTCAAACGCCAGACCCCGCCGAAGCACAGATCAGCGAGAACCCTCCGCCCGCCGGGATCCGCCCTGCCTCACCAGTTCCTCACCGCGTCCTGGAACGTTCCGTTTTCGTTGGTGCGCGCTTTCCCCTCGCGTTCACCGCGGCGGAGGAACGTCTGCCGTCATGAACAACCTGACATCGGTCAAAGCGGTCTCGACCCTGGCGGCGACCGCCGCGCTGCTCCTGGGATCCGCCGCGACCGGGGCCGCCGCCACCCCGCACCCCACGCACGACCACAAGACGAAGGGGCAGCACTCCGCGCGGATCCCCTTCACCAAGGCGACGGTCAAGGCGAACAACGACGGTTCCTTCACCATCACGTGGAAGGCGCCCGGTGTGAAGCGGGTCGCCGTCAAGGCCGCCGGACGGACCGTGGCCCGTGGCGACAACGCCGAGACCGTCCGGGTCAAGGGGCTGCCCAAGGCCGACCGGCAGTGGTTCGAACTCGTGCCCGACCGCGGCGGCTCCCTGCGCCTGGCCGACCGGCTCGTCAAGCTCAACGGGACAGTGAACTTCCGCGACGTGGGCGGATACCGCACCACGAACGGCAAGTGGGTGAGGATGGGCAAGGTCTACCGCACCGACGCCCTCGACAAGCTCACGTCCGCCGACCTCGCCAAGCTCAAGCGGCTCGGCATCAAGGTCGCCTACGACCTGCGCATGGACGCCGAGCGCGCCGCCGCCCCGGACAAGCTCCCCGCCGGCGTCCGCTACGTCGTCGCCGACGTGGCGGGAGGCGGCGCTTACACGGGCATGCCGACGACTCCGGAAGCCGCCGCCGACCTCATGATCGAGGGCGAGAAGGCGATGGTGACGTCCCCGTCCGCGAAGAAGGCGCTGAGCACGGTTTTCGACGGCCTCGCCGACAAGCGCGCGCGGGCGCTGCTCTTCCATTGCACGGCGGGCAAGGACCGCACGGGCTGGGCCGCCGCCTCGCTGCTCACCGCCCTCGGCGTCCCCCGCGCGACGGTCATGGCGGACTACCTGGCCAGCAACGACTACCGTGCCGCCGCCAACGCGGCGGCCCTCGCCGCGCTGCCCCCGGCGCAGGCCGCGATCTACAAGCCGCTTCTCGACGTCCGCGCCGAGTACCTGAACGCCGGATTCGCCCAGGTCAAGAAGTCATTCGGGACCTTCTCCGGCTACGAGAAGAAGGGCCTCGGGCTCAGCAAGGCCGAGCTGAAGGAGCTCAAGGACTCGCTGCTCGTCGGCTGAGAGCTTGGTCCATCTACTGAACAGGCGCGGCTCCCGGACTTTCCGGGGCCGCGCCTTGTTGTTGAACCTTAGCGCGCTAAGTCCTCAGACAAGCAGAGATGCTCGAGCTTGTGACCTGCTGATTCTGGTTTTGCATTCTCCTCATCGAGTGTTATGGTGATCACCGTCGGTCACACGCGGCACACTCGAAAGGCGGGGAAAGCGATGACAGCTCCGGTACAGCGGCATCCGCTCGCGGCTCAGGGCGCCGAGGCGCTGCTCGCCCGCATCCGCGCGGGCGAGTGGGGGCTCGGGCATCGGCTGCCGGGAGAGACGACCCTCGCCGCGCAGCTCGGCGTCGGCCGGTCCACGGTCCGGGAGGCAGTGCGCGAGCTCTCGGGAAAGGGCGTGCTCGACTCCCGGCAGGGCGTCGGCGTGTTCGTCACCGCGCTCGACGTCACCGAAGATTGGGACGCGGTGCTGCGGCGCACGTCGGTGACCTCGGTCCTCGAGGCCAGGATCGCGATCGAGGTCGAGGCCGCCGCGCTCGCCGCCGAACGGCGCACGCCGAACGACCTGCGGGCGGTGCGCCGTGCGCTCGCAGGACGCGCCGTCACCGGGCGCTCGGTGGAGGACCATGTGGACGCCGACATGGCGTTCCACCGCTGTGTGATCGTCGCCGCGCACAACGACCTGCTCATCGAGCTGTTCGACAGTTTTGTCCCACGGGTGCGGACCTCGATGGTCGACATGATGCGCACCCGTCCACCGGCCTCCCCAGAGGCCGACCACGCCGCGCACGAGGCGCTCACCGAGGCGATCGCGGGACGCGATCCACAGGGGGCCGCCGAACTCAGCCGCGCCCATCTGACCGGACTCAAGGAGGTGTACAAGTGATCCCCCAGCAGACCCGTGAGACCGTCCTCGAGCTTCGGGACGTGACCTACCGCAGGGTGGAAAAGGAGATCCTGCACGGGGTCGGCTTCCGCGTCGCCGAAGGCGAGCACTGGGCGCTCCTCGGCCCGAACGGCGCGGGCAAGAGCACGATCCTCGGTTTCTGCGGCGCGGTCACCCACCCGACCTCGGGCACCGTGGACGTGCTCGGCGGAAGGCTCGGCCGCGTGGAGCTCCAGGCGCTGCGCCGGATGATCGGGCATGTGAACCCCAGGCATCCGCTGCGCTCGCCGATGCGGGTGCGCGACGTGGTGCTGACCGGGCTGACCGGCACGATCGAGACGCCGCCACGCTGGCGGCCGGAACCAGCCGACCTGAAGAAGGCCGATGCCCTGATCGCCGACCTCGGCCTTTCCGGCAAGGCCGAGGAACGCTGGCCCACGCTGTCGCAGGGTGAGCGCGGCCGTACCCTCATCGCCCGCGCGCTCATCGGCGAACCACGGTTGCTGCTGCTCGACGAGCCCTCGACCGGGCTCGACGTCGCCGCCCGCGAACAACTCCTCGAGACGATCGACGTCCTCACCGGGACCCGCCCCAGCCTCGCCTCGGTCCTGGTCACCCACCACCTGGAGGAACTCCCGACCTCGACCACCCACGCCCTCCTGCTGTCCGAAGGCCGCGTCGTGGCCTCCGGCCCCGTCGCCTCAACCCTCACCACCCAGAACATCACCACGACCTTCGCCCACCCCATCCAGGTCCACCACAACGACGGCCGCTGGACCGCCCGAACCTCCCGCCCCCAAAACCCACCCCTCAGCACCCCACACCCACCCGCACCCACCCTCCTCAGCACAACCCTCACCGCCGGCGGCAAAAGTGCCTAGCCCGGCCCCCGAGCCCACCCCACCCACACCCCGAACCAACTGCCACGGCGAAAGGACAGGACAGCACTCCACCCCAAACCCACTGTCACGACGAAAGGAAAGCGCTCCACCCCGAACCGACTGGCATGGCGAAAGGACAGCGCTCCACGAAGACCAGCCCACACGAAGAATCGCAGAGCCCGAAGTCCTGCGGTCTGCGGTCTGCGGTCTGCGGTCTGCGGTCTGCGGAGGATCTCAGAGCGCGGAGGCTCTCGGCGCACGCAAACACACGGTCCCGTACACACCCGCAGGGCTCGCAGACTCGGAGTCCCGCAAGGCGCGCAGTCCCGAGACCCGGAGGTCGCGCAGGCCCGGAGTCCCGCAGGGCGCACAGGTCCGAGTCCCGCAGGCACGAGTCCCGCAGGGGCTCGCAGCTCGCGAAAGAGCGCAGCGCAGTGGCCTCCTACGTCAGAGGAGTTACACCGATGTTCTTACAGTTCCCCAGTGGGTGCGCGCGAGCCTAGGGGCAGGTGCCCGTGATCTGTGAAGGATCGCGGTGGGCGGAGGACCTTTGTGCGCGGAAGCTGTGGCTGTGCTGTGTGGGCGCTCGCAGTGTGTTGGGCTTGAGGTCCCCATAGGTCTAGGGTCCGCGCAGGCACATGGGGACGTAGGCGAGCGGTGTACGGAGACACGGTGTGCGTAGCGATCGCAGTGTGCGGGGTTGTAGTGCAAAAGGTTGCAGCGCAAAAGGCTGTTGTGCGGAGAGTGGTGGGCGCGGAGGCGGGGCTTCTGGGAGCTCGACGGTGAGGCTGTCTGAGGGGTTGAGGGCGGGATTCGTAGAAGCTTGAGGGTGGGGCCTCGGGCGGGGAGGTGAGGCTTGTGGGGGCTGGGAGCTGGGGCGAGGCTTATGGGGCTGGGGGCTGGGGGCTGGGGGCTGGGGGCTGGGGGCTGGGGCGAAGCTTATGGGGTGGGGGTGGGGCGAGGCTTATGGGGCTGGGGGTGGGGGTTTGCGGGTGGGGGTTTGCGGGTGGGGGTTTGCGGGTGGGGCCTTGTGAGGGTCTGGGGACGGGAGGCTTGGGGCTTGGAGGTGTGTGGTGGGCTGGCTGCTCGGCAGAAGGTGTGGGAGTGGGGGTGGGCTGATCTGTGGGTGGTGTTTGGGGGCGGGCTTGGGTGCCTGGTGGTGGGTCCTGTGTGCGTGGTGGTGGGTGTTGGGCTGGGTTTCTGGGCGGGAGGTGGGTGGTCGGGCTGACGCGCTCGGGCCGAGTGTGGGGCGTGCGGCGAACTGACGCGCTCGGGCTGAGCGTGGGGGTTGGTGGCGGGCTGACGCGTTCGGGACGAGCGTGGGTTGCGAACTGACGCGCTTGGGCTGAGCGAGGGTGAGGGGTGTGGCGGGCCGTCGCGCTCGGGACGAGCGTGGGGTGGGTGGCGGGCTGATGCGCTCGGGCTGAGCAGGGCGGGGGTGTCGAGGTGGGCGGGGCGGGCTGGGGCTGCTCGGCCCGATTGGGTGGTGGGGCTGGGTGGGCGGTGGCCGGTGGCCGGTTGGCCGGTTGGCCGGTTGGGCGGTGGGCCGGTGGGCCGGTTGGGCGGTGGGCCGGTGGGCCGGTTGGGCGGTGAGGCTGGGTGGGGGTGGGGCTGGGTGGGGGTGGGGCTCGGTGGGGGCAGTGGGTGGTGGGTGTGAGGGATGGAGAGAGGTCGGGTGGGGTGGGAGGTCGGGCTGGGCTTGGGGCGGGGGCTGGCTGCTGGTTTTGGGGGGTGGCTTGCCGCTGGTGTGTGTGGGGTGGGGGTGCGGTGGGGGCTTGGCTGCTGGCTTGGGGGGCGGGGGTGGGGGTGCGTGAGCTCGTCTTGTGGCGGCTCCTGCACGGGTCCGGCGCGCCGATCGGCGCGGTCCTGGGTGCTGAGTGGTGGGGGTGGGGTGGGGGTGATTTGGGGGCTTGGGTGCTGGGGCTTGGGGGTGCTGAGTGATGGGGCGGGGGTAGGTGGGGCTGGCTGCTGGTTTTGGGGGTGGCTTGCTGCTGGTGTGTGTGGGAGGTGGGTGGGGGTGCGGTGGGGGCTTGGCTGCTGCTTGGGGGGCGGGGGTGGGAGTGCGGTGGGGGCTTGGCTGTTGGCTTGGGGGTGATGGGGGTGGGGGGTGGGGGTGGGGGTGGGGGTTAGGGGGTTGGGGGTTTTGGGGGGGTTAGGAGGAGGGTGGTTAGGGCTAGGAGGAGGAGGGGGGCGGACCAGGTGAAGACTGCGGAGATGGCTTGGGCGGGGGTGGGGGCTGAGGTGAAGGGGAGGAGGAGTAGGGCGAGGCCGAAGGAGCCGCCGAGGGTGAGGGCGGTTTGGAGGAGGGCCGCGGTGACGCCGGTGTATTCGGTGGGGGCCGTGGTGAGGACGATGAGGTTGAAGGGGACTATGGCGACGCCCACGCCGAGGCCCATGAGGATGAGGGGGGCGAGGATGCCTGTGGTGTAGGAGGTGTCGGCGGACAGGGCGGTGAGCCAGAGGACGCCTGCGAGGACCGGGAGGAGGCCGGTGATGCCGCGTAGGCGGAGGTTCACGCCGGACAGGCGGGGGTTGATGAGCTGGGTGCTGACGAGGAGGGCCGCGCCGAAGGGGAGGATCGCCAGGCCGCTGCGGAGCGGGTCGAAGCCGAGGGACTGCTGGAGGTACTGGACGAGGTAGACGAGGAAGCCGGTGAGGACCGCGGCGAGCAGGAGCAGGGCGATGAGGGCTCCGGCGCGGTCTCGTGAGGCGAAGACCCGCAGGGGAAGGAGCGGTTCCGCAGCGCGGGAGTCGACGACGGCGAGGGCGGCGAGCAGAACGGGGACGGCGGCGAAGGCCGTCAGGGAGGCCGGGGCGGTCCAGCCGTGTTCGGCTGCGTTGACGAGTCCGTAGACGCCCGCTGTGACGGCGCCGGTGACGAGGACGGCGGACGGAAGGCCAAGCGGGCGGGGTCTGGTCTCGGGGTCACGCAGGCCGAGGGCCCGGACGGCGACGGCGAGGAGCGCGAGGCCGACCGGCACGTTGACCAGGAGGCTCCACCGCCAGTCCCCCGCCCAGGTGAGGAGGCCGCCGAGGACCATGCCCGCGGACGCGCCGAGGCCCGTCACCGTCGAGTAGAGGCCGAAGGCGCGGGCCCGCTGGTCTTCCGCGGAGACCGCGGTGAGCAGGGCGAGCCCGGTGGGTCCGGCGAGCGCCGCGCCGGCGCCCTGGAGGGCGCGGCCCGCGATGAGGGTCTCGACGTTCGGGGCGAGCCCCGCGACGAGCGACGCGAGCACGACGAGGCCGACGCCGGACAGGAACACGCGGCGGTGGCCGACGACGTCGCCGAGCCGTCCCGCGACGAGGAGGAGGCCGCCGAAGGCGAGCAGGAACGCGTTCGGCACCCATGACGCGGCGGCGGCCGAAAGGTCGAGGTCGGCGCGCAGCGCGGGCAGGGCGACGTTCACGACCGTGCCGTCGAGCTGGAGCATGAACTCGGCGCCGACGATGGCGGCGAGGGCGAGGCCCCAACTGCCTGCCGCGCTCCCCGCGCCCCGTGTCGTTTCCGCGGTCATCGATCCTCCGGATTGTTGTGGCGAATTATGTCGAGGAAGCCTCAGGTTAATGTCCACGAGTCTAACCTGAGGCACCCTCAGGTGGTCAAACCAAGCTCCGAACGCGACCTCGCACTAGGTCGCTGATGCGACCTAGTGCGAGGTCGCGAGCGTGGCCGCGCATGGGATCCCTGACGTGGCCTCGGATGAGGTTCCCAACGTGGCGCGCGTGGAGTCCCTAACGTGGCCTCGGATGAGGTTCCTAACGTGGCGCGCGCGGAGTCCCTAACGTGGCCGCGCGTGGAGTCCCTAACGTGGCCGCGCGTGGAGTCCTGAGCGTGGCCGCGCGTGGAGTCCTGAGCGTGGCCGCGCGTGGAGTCCCTGACGTGGCCTCGCACAAGGTCCCAGGCGTGCCGCGCGTGGAGTCCGCGACGTTGGCCTCGCGAGGTGGTTGATGTGGCTTTGTGCGAGGTGCTCAGCGGGGTTTTGCGTGGAGTCTCGGGACTGCGGAGAGGAGGGCTTGGGTGTAGGGGTGGGCGGGGTTGGTGAGGATGTGGGGGGTGGGGCCGGCTTCTACGATGTGGCCGTTTTTCATGACGGCTACGTCGTCGGCGAGTCTTCGGATGACGCCGAGGTCGTGGGAGATCAGGACGAAGGCGACGGATCGGCGGCGGCGGATTTCGGCGAAGACCTCGAGGATCCGTGCCTGTACTGAGGCGTCGAGTGCGGAGACCGGCTCGTCGCAGATGATCACGTCGGGGTCGCAGGCCAGGGCGCGGGCGATGGCGAGTCTTTGGGCCTGCCCTCCGGAGAGTTCACGGCCGCGTCGGGAGAGGACGTCGGGGGTGAGGCCGACGCCGTCGAGCAGGGCGGCGCATCGGTCCGCGCGCTCGTCAGCGGGGACGCCGCCCGCGCGCAGGGGTTCTTCGAGGAGGCGTCGCGCGTTGTGCCGGGGGTCGAACGAGCCGAGCGGGTACTGGTAGACCATCTGGACGCGCCGTCGTGCCGCGCGCTTGTCCCTGCCGCGCATCGTCTCCCAGGGTCTCCCGTCGAGGCTGACGGTCCCGGAGTCGGGACGGGTGAGCCCGGCGAGGATCCGCCCGACTGTCGTCTTGCCCGACCCCGACTCCCCGACGATCCCGAGGACACGCCCCTCCCTGACGTCCAGGGAGACTCCGGCGACCGCGGTCATGACCCGCCCTCCCGGGGCCGGGAACGCCTTGACGAGGTCGCGCCCCCGCAGCACGGTCCGCGACGGCCCCGGCACGGCCTCCGCGCGCGGCCCGGAAGCCGCCCCCACGAGGGTCCGCGTGTAGGCGTGCGCGGGCTCTTCGAGGACGCGCCGCGCCGGTCCCTCCTCGACGAAGCGGCCTTCGCGCATGACGTGGACGTGGTCGGCGATCTCGGCGACGACGCCGAGGTCGTGCGTGATGAGCAGGATCGCGGTGCCCGCGTCGGCGCGGGCGCGCAGCAGGGCGAGGACCTGGCTCTGCACCGTCGCGTCGAGCGCGGTGGTGGGCTCGTCGGCGATGAGGAGGTCGGGGCGGGCGGCGAGGGCTGAGGCGAGGAGCGCGCGCTGGCGCAGTCCTCCGGACAGCTCGTGCGGGTACTGCCGCGCGCGTATCTCGGGCGACGGCACCCCGGCTTCCGACAGGAGCCGTTCCACCTCCGCCGCGACCCGCGCGGGCGGGACCGTGCGGTGCTCGCGCAGCGGCTCGGCGATCTCCGCGCCGACCCTGCGCAGCGGGTCGAGCGAGCCGAGCGCGTCCTGGAGGACGAATCCGATGCGGCGGCCTCGGACGGACCGCCAGCCGCGCGCGTCGAGCGCGCGCAGGTCACGTCCGGCGAAGGCGAGCGACGCGGCGCGGACCTCCGCGCGCGCCCCGGCGAGCCCGACGAGGCTGCGCGCGGTGACGCTCTTGCCCGACCCCGACTCCCCCACCACCGCGACGATCCGGCCCCGCCCGACGGTGAACGACACCCCCCGAACTGCCTCGACGGGCCCCGGAAACCGCACGGTGAGGTCCTTGACGTCCAACAGAGGTGCGCTCACCCCCGCCTCCCCGCAACGCCCGAACCCGACAGACGCCCGCGGAGTGCTTCGCCGGGCGCGGTGCGCGCCACCCGCGACGGTCTGACCGCACGCGGCATGAGAGCGACCCGCTGACCGGCCTCGGCGGACGCCGGGAAGCGCAGCGCGAAGTCGCGGCGGCTCGTCCCGCGCGCGGCGCGGGGAGGGGTGCCGATGAGGTCGGTGGACGGTCCTCGCCGTCGACGCGGCCCCTGGCACATCCGAGGCGCGCCGTCTGGAGCCGGTCGAACTTGTGCGCGCGGCCCGCCCTGGGCACTCGGACTGTGCAGAACAGGTTCAGACATCTGCCGGAGACGAAGCGCGCGTGGCGGGGAAAGGTGGGCGGGAGTTCTTGGTGGAGGCGTTGGTCGGCGGGCCGGGGTGGGGGTCATCGGGATCTTCCTGCGATGCGGCGTTGGAGGTCCTGACCGAGGGTGGTGATGGCCAGGACGGCGAGGGTGAGGGCCAGGCCGGGGAAGGCGGCGGGCCACCAGGCGACGGAGAGGGTGCGGCGGCTCGTGGCGAGCATCGCGCCCCATTCGGCGGTGGGCGGGCGCGGGCCGAGCCCGACGAAGCCCAGTGACGACCCCGCGACGATCATCGCGCCGAGTGACACGGTCGCGAGGGCGAGGACGGGGCCGAGCGCGTTGGGGACGACGTGCCTGAGCACCACCCGCGCGCGGGTCCATCCGAAGCCGTGCGCCGCCTCCACGAAGGGCGCGGCGCGCAGCCGCAGCACCTCCGCCCGCACCACCCGCGCGAACCCGGGCAGACCGACCAGCGAGAGCCCGACCATCGCCGGGAACGCGCCGGGCCCCAGGACGGCGACGACAAGGAAGACAAGCAGCAGCCACGGCACCGAGAGCAGCACCTCGAGTGACCTGCCGAGCACCTGGTCGGTGACCCTGCCGAGCTGGGCCGAGGCGACCCCGATGACGGTCCCGGCGAGCAGCGCCAGCGCGACGGAGCCCGCGCCGATGAGCAGTGACGGCCGTGCCCCGTACACGATGCGGGCCCACAGGTCGCGGCCGTTCTCGTCGGTGCCGAGCCAGTGCCCGGGGCCGGGGGGCGTGAACGTCGCGGAGAGGTCGGCGGCGTCGGGGTCGGCGGTGGTGAAAAGGCCGGGGACGGCGGCCATCCCGGCGAGGATCACCAGGCCCGCGACGGCGAGCCACAGGCCGGGCTTGAGCTTCCTCACAGCGCCTCAGTTCTGGTGCGGGGGTCGGCGAGCCAGGTGAGCACGTCGACCAGCATGGTGAACAGCACGAACACCACTGCCGACAGCAGCACGACGGCGACGACCACGGGCAGGTCCTTGTTCTGCACGGCCGACAGGACGAGCCTGCCGACGCCCTGCCGGGAGAAGACGATCTCGATGATCACCGCGCCGCCCAGCAGCGTGCCGCCGACCCAGCCGAGCAGGCCGGCGGCGGGCAGCACCGCGTGCCGCAGCACGTGCCGCACCTGCACGGCCGTCTCGCTGATCCCCCGCGTGCGCGCGGTGAGGACGAAGGGCTCGTCCAGCGCGCGCAGCATGCTCTCCCTGAGCACCCCGGTGATGAGCGCGACGGGTCCGGCGGCGAGCGCGATCGTCGGCAGGACGAGCCCGCTCGGCGAGGACGACCCGACGGCGGGGAACAGCGGCAGCGTGAACGAGAACGCGCTGAGCAGGATGAGCCCGAGCCAGAACGGCGGCACCGCGACGAGCAGGGCCTCCACCGCAGCGAACGCGCCGCGTACCAGGCGGCCCGCCCGCGCGCTTATGACGGCGAGTACCAGTGACGCCCCCACGGTGACGGCAGTGGTGGTCCCGAGCAGCGCGAGCGTGTGCGGGACCTGGACCGCGAGGACCTCGGTGACGGGTCTGCGCAGCACGTGGGACTCGCCGAAGTCGCCCCGGACCAGCCGGGAGAGGTAGGCGGCGTACTGCGCGCCGAGCCCGTCGTCAAGGCGGTAGTCGGCGATGAGCCTTGCGCGGATCTCCGGGGAGACGGTGGAACGGGCGAGGAGCACGTCGGCGGTGCTGCCCGGCATGATCCGCAGCAGGACGAACGTGGCGGTGGCCGCGCCCCACAGGACGGCGACCGCGCCGCCCGCCCGCACCAGCACGGGACGGACGAGCGCGGCGGCCGCCCCGGCGGGGGCGCCGTTCCCCGCCGGGGCGGTCTTCAGTGCGCGAGCCATATCTCGCCGAGGTTCACTGTGCCGTCGATGCCGAAGGAGACGCCTTCGACGCCGGCGCGGACGGTCAGGGACGACTGCGGCGTGTAGATCGGCAGCACCGCGGCGTCGTCGGTGACGCGCCGCTGGATCTCCCGGTAGACCCTGTCCCTTTCGTCCGGATCTGTGGCGCGCAGGGCGCGGACGAAATCCGCCTCGACGTCCGGGTTGTCGTAACGCGCCATGTTGTTGCTGATGCCGCGCTCGGGCGTCGGGATGTTCTCCGCGCCGAACAGGACGCGCAGGACGTCGGGTCCTGGCGCGGAGAAGCTCGTGTCGATGAGCTCGTAATCGCCGGAGAGGAGGCGTTCCACGAACTGCCCGCCGTCAAGGTTCTCCTCGACTATCTCGACGCCGAGTTCCTTCGCCGCGGCCTGGACCTGCACCGCGAGCGTCTCGATCGACGGGTCCGACCACATGTGCCGGAGCTTGAGCCGTTCGCCGGACTTGGTGCGGTATCCGGCGGAGTCGCGTCCGGTCCAGCCCGCCTCATCGAGCAGCCGGGCGGCGGCCGAGGGGTCGTGGGCGTAGGCGGGCGTGAGTGACGGGTCGAACGCGGGGGTCGTCTTGGACAGCACCCCTTCGGCCCCGGAGTAGACGCCGAAGAACACGTTCTTGACGATCTTGTGCCAGTCGACGCCCGCGCGCAGCGCCTTGCGCACCCTGACGTCGCTGAGCGGGCCCTTGGCGGTGTTCGGCCAGTAGCTGTAGTTCGCGCCCGGGTAGAGCACGGAGTGCACCTGGAATGCCGCGTCGTCCTTGAGTTCGCGCACGCTGGTCGGCGGGAGCGCGGTGACGGCGTCGACCTGGCCGCTGGTGAGCGCGCCCGCGCGGGCCGGGTCGTCGGGGACGATCTTCACCTCGACGCCGTCGAGCCGGGCGGGGCCCGCGCCTTCCGGGGCCCAGGCGTAGTCGGGGTTGCGGGTGTAGGTGATGCCCTGTTGCGGGACGAATCCGGCGTCGCTGCGGAACGGTCCCGAGCCGACGATCTTCGCGCAGAGCGCGGACGGGTCGCCCTTCAGCGTCGCCGGCGCGTGGATGCCGAGGTTCGGCGACGCGAGCGCGGCGAGGAACCCCGAGTCCGGCTCGCGCAAGGTGACCTCGACGGTCCCGGCGTCCACCGCCACCGACTTGGCGTACGCGCTGACGAGGCTCGCGGCCAGCAGGGACTTGGTCTTCGGGTCGACCACGTGGTCGAGGTTGGCGACGACGGCGGCGGCGTCGAAGGCCGTGCCGTCGGTGAAGGTGACGCCGTCGCGGAGCTTGAAGGTGTACTTCAGGCCGTCGTCGCTGACGGTCCAGCCCGTCGCGAGCCAGGGGTGCAGGCCGCCCTTGGCGTCCTGGTGGACCAGGGAGTCGAGGATCGGACGGGCCAGCAGCCTGCCGGACTGGGTGGGCGTCTGGTGCGGGTCAAGGCACTCGGGCTCCTTCTCCAGCGCGAGCCTGAGCACGCCGCCGTCGCGCGGCGCGCCGCCGCCGCCCGTCGTGCTGGGGCCGTCAGAGCATCCGGCGGCGAGGGCGAGCGCCGCGGCGACGCCCGTCGCCGCGATCCGCCGTCTTGTGGTCGTCATGTCGGGGGGTTCCTTGTTCTCTGTCGTGTTCCGGGGAGGTCTCGTCACAGGGCGGTGAGGAGCTTGGCGAGCAGTTCGTAGGAGCGGACCCGGGCCGTGTGGTCGGGGACCTGGGTGAGCGCGAAGAACTCGTCGGGCGCGGTCCGGGCGACCAGGTCGCCGAGGCGGGGGGCGATCGCGGCGGGCGAACCGACGAACTGGGGGTCGATCCGCTGCGTCGCGAACGCCTCCTCGGCCGGGGTGAACCGGTGGGCGGCCGCCTCGTCCTCGGTCGGCAGGAGGGTGTCGGGGTCGGCGGTGCGCATGCGGATCTGCCCGAGGACGAACGCGCGGGCCAGGCGGTGGGCGCGGGCGTCGTCGTCGGCGGCCACGACGATCGCCGCGACGCCCGCGTAGGGCTCGGCGAGGTCGGGCGACGGCGTGAACGCCGCGCGGTAGGCGGCAAGAGCCTCCTCCGCGCCTCCGGGGACGATGGCGTGCGCGTACACGTAGGGAAGTCCGAGCCTTCCGGCCGCGACGGCGCTCGACGCGCTCGATCCGACGAGCCACAGGCGCGGCGGCGTCTCGGGTTCCGGCACCGCGCGGACGCCGCCGTCGCCTCCGGCGAAGTACGCGCGCAGCTCGGCGATCTGCGCGGCGAAGGCGCCGCGCCGGGGGTCGCCCAACCGGGCTGCCGCCTGCGCCGATCCCCCTGTGGCCCGGCCGAGGCCGAGGTCGACGCGGCCGGGGTGCAGCGACGCCAGCACGCCGAACTGTTCTGCGATCGCGTAGGGCGCGTGGTTGGGCAGCAGGACGGCCCCCGACCCGACGGTCAGGGTCGAGGTCGCCGCGAGGATCTGCGCGGCGAGCACGGCGGGGGCCGACGTGGCGAGCGCGGGCGTCGCGTGGTGTTCGGCGACCCAGTAGCGCCGGTACCCCAGGGCCTCGACGGCCTTGGCCAGCTCGACGCTGCGCCACAGCGCCGCCCCGTTGGTGTCGCCCTGCCACACCGGCACCGTGTCGTGGACCGATACACGCACCCGAACCCCTCCATCCTGAGGCAACCTCATCTTGTCCGGCATCCAAGTCGAGGTATCCTCACTTTGTCAACCGGTTCGCTGGGAAATGCCGGAAGGGCCCCTCTCCGAGAGAGGAGCCCTTCCTGTGTTGTCCTAGGGTCGGGTTGCGCCTGACGCGCCGGTCAACCTGTGCGACCCCGCGTCAGACGGCACGGCTCAGTGCTTCCAGCCACCGTCGTGGTACCAGCCGCCGTGTCCGGGGCCGTCTCCACGCCAGTCGCCGTGTCCGTTCCAGGGACCATCACCCTGGTACCAGCCGTAGTCGCCGTGGTATCCGTGATCACCGTGGTATCCGTCGCCAGGGCCGTCTCCGGCCGAAGCGCCCGACGCCGCCGCGAAAAGCGCGCCGGCGGCCACGGCTCCCGCCGCGAGCGCCCTGCGCGCGATCGTGGAAGCCATCATTTTCGGTCCCTCCTCATCGTCGAGATGAGCGATCCGGAACTTCCACACTCGCACACATCGGCCGGGCGTGCTCCGGGACCGTCGTGCGCGCGCCACGCCTCCGGCACATCCCGCCCAAAGGACCTTCTCCCCCGAAGACCGCGTTTCCGGCGGCGTGCGCGGGGTCGTCATGTGCCGGGTGATCCACGGCCTGACGTTCACCGGACCGGTAAAACGTCTTCTTCATCGGGTTTGAACTCCGTTTCCGCCGGTGGAGCGGGCATAGCCTGAGGGAAACGACGCGGTCGCCGTCGTGGGGTCGCGCCGCCGCGAGAGGAGGCGTGACCGATGACCGCTCCGACGGACCCCGGGTCGTCCAACGGGGTCGGGCCCACGGACGCGGCGCGGGAGCCGCCGGTGGAGGACACCGCGTGCTACGTGTTCGGCGTGGTGCCGTCGGGGACGCGGCTTCCGGAGGATCTCGCGGGGCTCGACGGCGGTCCCGTGCGGCTCGTGGAGCACCGGGGCGTCGCGGCGGTGGTGGGCGGGATCGTCTCCCGTGGCCCGCTCGGCGCGCGTGACGAGCTCCTCGCGCACGAGGAGGTCGTGGCGGCCGCGGCCGAGGCGTCGGTGGTCCTTCCGTTCCCGTTCGGCGCGGTCGTCACCGCCGCCGACGCCGTCGCCGACCAGCTGCTCGCGCCGAACCACGGGTGGTACGCCGACGTCCTCGCCGACCTGCGGGGGCGGCGTGAGTTCGTCGTCACCGGCGAGTACGACGCGGACGCCCTGCTGCGCGAGATCATGGCCGAGCGGCCGGAGATCACCGACCTGCGCGCCGCGATCGGGGACCGGCCCGTGGAGGCGTCCTACCCCGAGCGCATCCAGCTCGGAGACGCCGTCGTGAGGGCGCTCGACGACAAGCGCGCGGCCGACACCGACGAGCTCGTCGGCGTGCTCGAGCCGTACGCGGTCGCCGTCGCGCTGCGCGAGTCGGCGGGCGACGCGGCCGCCGCCGACGCCGCCTTCCTCGTCCCCGATGAGGAGCGGCCCGCGTTCGAGGACGCGGTGGACCGCCTCGCCGCCCGCTGGACGGGACGTGTCGCGCTGCGGCTGTCCGGCCCGCTCGCGCCCTACGACTTCGTGCCCTTCCCCGAGGAGGTCTGAGCGATGGTGACCGGGCTGCTCGCCTACGGCATGCTGTGGCAGGCCGCCGTCCCGCCGGAGGAGGCGGTGCGGCGGCTCTTCGACCCCGCCGAGATCCGCAAGGAGCTCGCCGACCTCACCCGGGCGCGCGCCGCGGGCGAGCTCACCGACGAGGAGGCCGACGCGCTCGAACAGGCCCTCCGCGACAGGCTCGCCGGCCACGGCCGCGCGCCGTAGCCGTCAGGGCTTCTCGAGGTGGAGCCGGGGAAGGCGGGCGGCCAGCGGGCGCGGCAGCCACCAGGCGCGCTCCCCGAGCAGCTGCAACGCGGCGGGGACGATCAGGCAGCGGATCACCACCGCGTCGAGCAGGATCGCGACGGCCAGGCCCAGCCCGAACTGCTGGAGCATCCGGTCGGGGCTCATGAGGAACGCGCCGAACACCACGATCATGATCGCGGCCGCCGCGGTGATGACCCGGCCCGTCGCGGCGAGGCCGGTCCGGACGGCGAGGGCGTGGTCGCGGGTCTGCTCCCACTCCTCGTGTACGCGCGAGACAAGGAACACCTCGTAGTCCATGGAGAGCCCGAACACGATCGCGAAGATCATGACGGGGATGAACGCCTCCACAGGGCCCTCCTGCGCGCCGAACCAGCCGTTCTGGAACACCAGGACGACGACCCCGAGCGCCGCCGAGACCGACAGCAGGTTCAGCGCGGCCGCCTTCAGCGGGATCAGCACCGAGCGGAACACCAGCATCAGGAGCAGCGCCGACAAGCCGACGACGACCACGACGAACAGCGGCATCCGCTCGGCGACCGCGTCCGCGAAGTCACGCGCGGCGGCGGTCGGACCGCCGACGAGATAGCGCGCTCCGGTCTCGGCGCTCAGCGCGGGCAGCACGTCGGCGCGCAGGGCGTCGACGAGTTCGGCGGTCGCCGCGTCCTGCGGCGCGGTCGTGGGGAAGGCCAGGACCGTCGCGACCGAGCCGTCGCCCGAGGGCAGCACCTGCGTGGTCGCGGCGATCCCGTCGGTTCCGGCGAGCACCGCGCGCAGCCGCTCGGCGGCCTCCGCGCTCCCCTCGCTGACGACGGCGAGCGGCCCGGCGAACCCGGGCCCGAAACCCTCGGCCATCAGGTCGTAGGACTGGCGCGCGGTGCTGGCCGGGGGCCTTGTGCCCGCGTCGGCGAACCCGAGCCTGAGGTCGAACGCGGGGACCGACAGCGCGCCGAGCGCGGCCACCGCGACCACGAGGACGGGCCCGGGACGCCGCTGCACCGCCCCCGCGAACGCGTACCAGCGCGCTCCTTCGTTCCGGCCCTTGGCGTGCCTGCGCATGACCTGCCTCTGAATCCGTCCGCCGAAGAAGGCCAGCAGCGCGGGCAGCAGCGTCAATGACGCGGCCATCGTGACCAGGACGGTCAGCGCGACGGCCAGCGCCACCCCCTGGAGCGAGCCGAGCCCCAGCACCACGAGGCCGAGCATCGCGATGATGACCGTGCAGCCCGCGAAGAACACGGTACGGCCCGCCGCGTCCAGCGCCGCCCGGACGGCCTGGGGAGCGTCGCGTCCCCCGATCAGCTCGTGCCGGAACCGGTAGAAGATCAACAGCGCGTAGTCGACGCCGACGCCGAGCCCGACGAGCATCATGATCGGCGGCGTGAAGTCCGCGACGGTGAACGCGTGCGAGGCGAGCGTGATCAGGCCGACCGCGCCGCCGACCGCGAAGATCGCGGTCACCAGCGGCACCGCCGCGGCCAGCAGCGAGCCGAACAGCAGCACGAGGATCACCAGCGCGGCGAGCATGCCCGCGCCCTCGGCCGCCCCGCCCTCGGCCTCCTCGGCCCCGGCGACGGCGTCGCCGCCGAGCTCGATCCGCAGGTCCCCCGACGCGGCGGCGTGCGCGGCGTCGATGATCCGCCGGACGTCCTCCTTCGGCACGTGGGTGGCCTGCGCGTCGAGCGTCACCGTCGCGTAGCCGGTCGCGCCGTCGCGCGAGACGGTCAGCGCGTCGACCGCGGCGACGCGCGGCAGCGCCCCGACCTCGGCGAGCAGCGGCGCGGCGGCCTGCTCGGTGACGCCGCCCGGGTCGTGGAAGACGAGCTGGACGGCTGCGCCCGCCTGGGCCGCGCCGTGGTCGCGCATCAGGTCAAGGGCCGCCTGGGAGTCGGTCCCCGGCAGGGAGAAGTCGTTCTGCCAGGCCCCGCCGACATTCTGCGCCCCGACGGTGACGGCGGCGACGGTCACGAGCCACAGCAGGAGGGCGAGCCGGCGGCGGCGCTGCGCCCAGCCGCCGAGCCTGGCGAAACGGCCCTCGGCGGGCCGGGAGAGGGGTTCGGTGTCCATGCCGGGAAGCCTCCGGCCACGGCACGGCCCACCGCATCGGCCGGGGGGCGGCTTCCCGCCTACTCCCCCGGTCGCGTCCGGCTGGCCGCGCGTACTCCCCGGGTCGCGCGGTCAGCCGCCCAGCCAGCCGGGCCGCACGAGACCCGACTCGTACGCCAGGACGACGAGCTGCGACCTGTCCCGCACCGCGAGCTTGGTCATGATCCGGCTGACGTGCGTCTTGGCGGTCGCGGGGCTGAGCACGAGCCGCGCGGCGATCTCGTCGTTCGACAGCCCGCCCGCGACGAGGGCCATCACCTCGCGCTCCCGCCCGGTCAGCGCGTTCAGCCGTGGCCCGGGGGCGGGCGGCGCGGCGCGTCCGGCGAACTCAGCGACGAGCCTGCGGGTGACGCCAGGGGTGATCAGTGCGTCGCCCCGGTGCGCGACCCGGACCGCGTGGATCAACTCGTCCGGATCGGTGTCCTTCAGCAGGAACCCGGTCGCACCCGCGCGCAACGCCCCGTAGACGTAGTCGTCGAGGTCGAAGGTGGTGAGGATGACGATCCGCACGTCGGCGAGGCGCGGGTCGGCGGTGATGCGGCGGGCCGCCTCGATGCCGTCGGTCCCCGGCATCCGCACGTCCATGAGGACGACGTCGGGACGCAGCTCGCGGCACAGCGCCACGGCGGCGTCGCCGTCCCCCGCCTCGCCGACGACCGCAAGATCGTCCTCGTCCTGGAGTATCGACCGGAAACCCGCCCTGACCAGGCGCTGGTCATCGGCGAGCAGCACCCTGATCGGCTGGGACCCTGTCATCGGGACGCTCCGTTCCGGTGGGGAAGTCTCGCCAGGACGGCGAAGCCGCCGCGTGGGCCGGGTCCGGCGCGCAGCTCGCCGCCGAGCGCGTGGGCGCGCTCGCGCATGCCCCGGATGCCGCTGCCCGACGGGTCCGCCGGGCCGCCGCGTCCGTCGTCGGCGACCTCGACGGTGAGCGCGTCGGCGGCGCGGCCGATCCGGATCTCCACCCGGCGTGCCGCGGCGTGCCGGGTGACGTTGGTCAGCGACTCCTGGACGATCCGGTAGGCGGCGAGGCCGATCTCCGTCGGCGGCTCGTCGCCCTCGTCGACGCGCGCGGTGACGTCGAGTCCGGCGCGCCGGGCCGCCTGGACGAGGTCGCCGATCCCGCCGAGGCCGGGCGCGGGGGCCGTCGGCGCGGCCTCGCCCTGCTCGCGGAGCATCCCGAGCATCGCGCGCAGCTCACGCAGCGCCTCCCCGCTCGCTTCCCGGACCGCGCCCAGCGCCTCCTCGGCGCGCGCGGCGTCCTCCGGATGCCGGGACATGCGGCGCAGCGCGGCGGTGGACTGCACGTTGATCAGCGACAGATGGTGGCCGACGACGTCGTGCAGCTCGCGCGCGATCCGCAACCGCTCCTCGGTCGCCGCCCGCAGCTCGCGTTCGCGGCCGTAGCCCTGGCGGCTGTGCTTGAGCCAGCCGATCGCGACGACGGCGACGAGCCAGCCCGTCATCATGAACAGCGCGACCCGGTTGACGTCGCCGTTGCCGCGCAGGGTCCCCGCGGCGGTGAGGAGGAGCGTGACCAAGGTGAGCGCGATCGCCCAGTCAAGACGTCCTTCGGCGGCGACCCAGAACAGCGCGACGACCAGGGCGATGAGGAGGGGCCCGTCGGCAGTGCTGGTCAGGTAGTAGGCGGCGGTCGCCGCGAGCACGAACGCGGCGACCGCGACGGGCCTGCGCCGCACGACGCCGAGCGCCGCGCAGGCCGCGCCGATCAGCGTCCAGTCGAGGACGGTGATCGGCCACGGGTCGCGGGCGTCCGTCAGCGAGCGCAGGCTGCCCGTCGCGACCACCACGAGCACGATCGCGGCGACGATCCAGTCCCTCCCGACGCGCGGGATCATCTCGGCCATCCCCCAAGCCTAGGAACCCGCGGCGTGCGGCTCCTCCCCCGGACGTCGTGGGCGGCCTACGCCTCTAGGGGTAGGCGGCGTGGCCGTCGGCACAACCCCGGGGGTACCGGCCCAGCGCCTTTACGCAGTAAGGTCACTGTCGGTCGGGCGCGGGGTGTAGAAGGCCGCCGCGGTGTTGGCCAGGGCGACGATCGTGCAGGTGCCGATGGGACCGTTCCCGTCGTAGACCGTGACGGTGCCCGTGGCGACGCCGTCGGCGCTCAGGTGCGAGACCGCCTGGAGGCCGATGTCCTCGCCCTCGGGCAGCCTGGTCAGGGCGAGCGTGTAGTCGGCGTTGATGTACTGCAGGCCCGCGCTCCCCCAGCCGGTGAGCGGGCTCGTGACGTCGCCCGCCAGCGCGGCGCGTACGAACGGCGTGAGCGGCGCGCCCTGCACGAGGGGAATCCGCTCCCTGATCCACGCGCTGTTGCGCGCGCCGCCCTCCCACACCGCCATCCGGTTGTCCGGGTCGACCTCGCCGTGCCCGTGCGGCCACAGGAACAGGGCGTGCCCGTTGTTCTCGGGCTCGGCGGGCGGGAGCGGCGCGCGCATGGGGTCGTCGGGCCGCCAGACGTGGCCGGGCGGCTGCGGGGCGCGGCGCAGGAACACGAGGCTCGCGCGGGCCCCGACCGTGCCGTCCTGGACGATCTCGGCGTCGGCGATCTTGATCCTGCGGCCCTCGCGCACGAGCGACGTGCGGACGGTGAACTGCTTCATCCCGAGCGGCCGCAGGAGGTCGACGGTCAGCCGGGCGGGCAGGAGGTCCGGGTCGCCGTGCCGGTCCTCGAGGCAGTGCGCGAGGACGCCGCCCACGATCCTGCCGTTCATCATGTCCGCGCCCCAGGGCCCGACGGCGTGCGGTCCCGGGAAGAAGACGTCGCCTTCGACGCCGAAGACGGCCTCGGTCACCCGGGTCTCCACGAGACCGTCCGCTGGAAGTTCTGTGTGCTGCGTCAAGGGGTCCGTCGCAATCTGTGTGGCTCGATCCGCACCGCCGCTCCGACGAGGGACCGGACGGCGTACGCTTCATCATGAAGCCCCGTCTTCCCCACGGAGAACGCGGCTCCCCCCTGAAGCGACGAACACCAGCTCGGAGCGAGATCCACGATGTCCCTGCACGAGATCGAGGACGCGGTCGAGGACTCGATCCGGCTGCTCGACGCGGCGCGTCCCACCGGCGACCCGGGTCCGCGCGCGTGGATCGCCGCGCTCTACCGCTACCAGGACGCCCACGACTGCTCGTTCACCCGCTTCCGGCTGATGGACGTGCTGCTGCGGCGCGGCTTCGCCTACCGCTTCCCGCTCGACCGCCACCCCGATTACACCGAGCGCCGCGCCTTCCTCGACGGCATCACCGGGTTCACCGCGCTGCGCGAGTTCGACGAGTCGGCCGAGGACTTCGCGGGCTACGACTCATGGCTCGAGGACGGCTACGTCGACCCGCCGCACCTGTACTGCGAGGCGGGCACCGCCCTGTGGCGGCGCGTCGTCGCGCGCGGCGGGCTGACCGGCGCCGACGCCGTCGCGCCCGCGCGGGTCCCCCTGATC
This sequence comes from Actinocorallia sp. A-T 12471, assembly GCF_033875155.1. NCBI lineage: Bacteria > Bacillati > Actinomycetota > Actinomycetes > Streptosporangiales > Thermomonosporaceae > Actinocorallia > Actinocorallia sp. A-T 12471. The sequence goes on from NZ_JAWZTE010000007.1 coordinate 77,114, forward strand.
GAGGCGGTCGCGGCCGTGGCGTCGGCGGCCGAGGCCAAGGGCGACGTGTCCCTGATCGCCTTCTGGTACTCCCTGGGCGCGGCCGAACTCCTCGACGGCTCGCCCTGGTGGGCCTGCCACCCCGAGGAGCTCGCCGAGGTCCCGGCGATCCGCGAGCTGCGCGGCGTCGTCACGCGCACCCGCGCGCTGGACGACGCCGACCGCCCGCTCGACCCGCTCGACCACGACGACCCGGACGACCCCGAGACGTGGTGGTTCTCGGGGCTGTGAGGCTCCGCCCGAGCGCACGCGGCGCGGCGCTCGGGCGGCACGCGCTAGTGGTCGCGCAGGAGGCGTCCGGCGTCCGGGAGGCGGTCGGCGATGCCGTGTGAGCGCAGCGCGTGCCAGAGCGTCGCGGTGTTGATGGGGATGACCGGCTTGCCCAGCTCCTCCTCCAACGTTCCGGCGAGGTCGACGAACGACAGGTTCGTCCCGACCTGCACGATCGCCTCGACGTCGGGCCCGTCGAGCTCCGCGACGACCTCGCGCAGCCGCGCGTCGGGGACGCGGGCGATGTCCATCGCGGTCGGGCAGCGCAGTCCGGTGATCGCCTCGACCCGGAAGCCCGCCTCGGTGAAGAACCTGCCGACCTCGACGTCGGCGACCGGCTGGTACGGCGAGAACACCGCGATCCTGCGGACGCCGAGTTCCTCGAGCGCCGCCTTGCAGGAGGAGGCCCCGGTCGTCACCGGGAGGCCGGTCCTGTCGCGGAGCCGCTTCTCAAACGCCGCGTTGCCCTCGACGCCGCCCCAGAACGTCTCGGCCGACATGCCCATCACCATCCGGTCGGGCTCGGCGGTGAGCGCGTCGCGGACCGCGACGTCGATCGACGCGCGGATCTGGCCGAGCAGCGCGTGGAACGCGGCGTCGTCGCCCATCACGGGGTCGGGGATGTACATCGAGCCCGCACGGAACGCCACGCCGGGGACGGCCGCCCTCCAGTAGTCGTGCTCCACGACGGTGTTCGTGCTCGGCACGATCACGCCGAAGACGGCACGGGGGCCCACGGAGTTCGTCATTCACACCCTGCCTCGCTCGGTTTCCGGCCGACACCGCAGCTTACTCACGTTTCGCTGCAAGGAACAGAGTTTCTTTGTCAGAAACGACATGCCGGGGTGACGGGCCGCGACGGCTTCGGTGGCGGTCGCACCGAGGTCATGTGCCGTCGCACCGCGTCGCCGCCGTCGCCTTGCCCGCCGCCGGGCCCGCCCGGGACAAAGGGAGGCCGGGAGGCGGCTCGACGCGAGGCGCGGACCGCCTCCCGCCCGCGTTCCCCCATCAAGAGGTGGTCCCATGTACGAGCGCATCTCCCCCCACCGCGCGCTGCGCGTCGCGGTCGCCGTGCTCGCCGTGCTCATCGCCGCGGTCGCCGGCGCGGGCGCGTACGCCGTCCGCGCGTCGGCCGCGACCGGGTTCCACGAGGTCACGAACTTCGGGGCGAACCCCGGCAACCTGCGCATGTTCGCCTATGTCCCGCCTTCCCTGCCCGCGGGCGCTCCCGTCGTCGTGCTGTTCCACGGCTGCGGCGGGCAGGCGCAGAACCTCGACGTCAACACAGGCTGGCGCAAGTACGCCGACGCGTTCGGGTTCGCCCTCGTCATGCCCGAGCAGAAGCCGGAGAACGTCGGCGCGGGCGGGCTCATCCCGCACAAGTGCTTCAGCGCCTGGAACCAGGCCGACCGCACCCGCGCGGGACAGGGCGAGGCGCTGTCCGTCGTCAGGATGGTCCAGCACCTGGCGGGCGCGCACAGCGCCGACCTGAACCGCGTGTTCGTCACCGGGTACTCCGGCGGCGGCGCGGCGACCAACGTCATGCTCGCCGCCTACCCCGACTTCTTCAGGGCGGGCGCGGTGTTCTTCGGCATGGCCTACGGCTGCGCCGACACCGAGACCGCGTACTTCACGACGCCGCCGCTCGGCCAGTGCTCGGGGCCGCTCAACTTCACCGGCGCGCGGACCTGGGGCGATCGCGTGCGCAGCGCCTACCCGGGATACACCGGGCCCCGGCCGAAGGTGCAGCTGTGGCACGGGTCCGACGATCCCGTCATCTCGCCGCGCTCCCTCGACTACCAGCGCGACCAGTGGACCGACGTGTTCGGCGTCAGCCGTGTCCCGGCCTCGACCACCACGCCCGTCTCCGGCGTCACCAAGCGGGTCTACGGCGACGGCCGTCTGGAGACCTACACGGTGAGCGGGATGGGCCACCAGGCCCCGGTCGACCCGGGTTCCGGCATCACGAACTGCGGCCAGCCGGGCACCGGCCATGCCGCCATCTGCGGCCCGTACTACGCCTCGGTGTTCTTCGGCCTGGCCTGATCCCCGGGCGGCGCGCGGCCTCCGCGCGCCGCCCACATAGACAACGGCGACATTAGTCGCATAGTTGACTACTATCGGGCGGCATGGGCTTTCTCAGATACGTCGCGGTCGGCGACAGCCAGACCGAGGGGATGAACGACGGGGACGAGGCGACCGGCTACCGGGGCTGGGCCGACCGGCTCGCGGAGCTGCTGGCCGCCGAGGAGCCGGGATTCCGGTACGCCAACCTCGCGGTGCGCGGCAGGCTCACCGCCGAGATCCGCGCCGAGCAGGTGGGCCCCGCCCTCGCCCTGGCCCCCGACCTGGTGACGGTCATGGCCGGCATGAACGACCTGGTCAGGCCGTCCTTCGACGCGGCGGCCGTCGCCGCCGACCTCGACGCGACCTACGCGGCCTTCGCGTCATCGGGCGCGACAGTCGTGACGTTCACCTTCCCCGACCTGGGCCGCATCGCGCCGCTCGCGCGCCGCTTCGTGCCCCGCGTCGTCGACCTCAACGCACGCATCCGCGCGTCGGCGGCCAGGCACGGCGTGCTCGTGGTCGACACGTTCGGGCATGACGTCACCGTCGACCCCCGGCTGTGGAGCGCCGACCGCATCCACGCCGCCCCGCTCGGGCACGCGCGCATCGCCTCCGTCGTCGCGCACACGCTCGGCCTGCCGGGCCCGCACGCGGCATGGACCGAGCCGCTGCCGCCGCTGCCCCGGCCATCGGCGCTGAGCGGCGTCTACCGCGAGGCGGCCTGGGCCGCCGCGACCCTCGCGCCGTGGGCGCTGCGCCGGCTGCGCGGCGTCTCCTCCGGCGACGGCCGCACCGCCAAACGCCCGGAACTCCTTCCGGTGCTCCCGCAGGGCTGAGGCCCGGTCAGGGCTCGCGGGCCGCCCTGCGCTCCAGGGCGGCGAGCGCGTGCTCGGCCCAGCTGATGTTCTCGCGCTCGAAGGCGATGCCGCGCAGCAGGCTCAGGTAGGGGCCGACGCGCTCCGCGGTGGCGAGGAAGTCGTCCTCGGTACGGCCGTCGAGCAGGCGCTGGCGCAGGCGTTCGTAGAGCGCGCTCTTGGCCTCGGCGCGGGCGCGGCGCTCGGCGATGGCCGCGCGGACGGCCGCCGCGTCGCCGACGTCGACGGCCTGGACCTGCACCAGGAGTTCCTCGCGCATCGCGCCGGGCTTGGGCGGGGCGGAGGTGAACGCGTACAGTGCGGCGCGGCCCTCGTCGGTGAGGGAGAACAGCCGTTTGTTGGGACGGCGCTCCTGCTGGACGACGCGGGCGCTGAGCAGCCCGTCGGCCTCCATCCGCTCGAGTTCGCGGTAGAGCTGCTGCGGCGTGGCCATCCAGAAGTTGCCGAGCGAGACGTCGAAGTTCTTGGCGAGGTCGTAGCCCGAGGCCGCGCCCTCCAGAAGCGCGGCCATGATCGCGTTGCGCAGTGCCATGCCCGGCATCCTACCCGCCGCGTTGACTACTCAATTTGTTTGATATTCATATCTGGACATACCTCGGCCTTCCGGCCTATCGTCCGGTGAGCCAGAAAGCGAACGATCGAGGAGCACCTGCCCATGCATCCCTTCCGCGCCGCCATCGAGGCAGGCGACACCGCCGCCGTCGAGGACCTGCTCGCCGACGACGTCGTCTTCACCAGCCCCGTCGCGTTCAAGCCCTACGAGGGCAAGCCGCTCACCGCGGCGATCCTGCGGGCCGTCATGCGGGTCTTCGAGGACTTCGAGTACCTGCGGGAGATCGGCGAGGCCGACGGCGACGACCACGCCCTCGTCTTCCAGACCAAGGTGAACGGCAAGACGGTCCAGGGCTGCGACTTCCTCCGGCTGAACGCCGAGGGCAAGATCGTCGACTTCATGGTCATGGTCAGGCCGCTGTCGGGGGCCAACGCGCTCGCCGAGGCGATGGCCGCCCAGTTCCCGCGCATCCAGGCCGAGGCCCTCGCGGGCTGAGGCGTCACGGCAGCTCGTGCCTGCGGACCTTGCCCGTCGCGGTCCTCGGCAGCGCGGCGACGAACACGACGTCGCGCGGGACCTTCGCGCGGGACAGGCGGGCCGCGACGTGCGCCCTGACGGCGTCGGCGTCGAGGCCGCCCGAGGTGACGACGTAGGCGCGCAGCCTGCTCCCGAAGTCCGCGTCCGGCACCCCGACGACCGCCGCCTCGATGACGTCGGGGTGCTGTTCCAGCAGCTCTTCGACCTCGGCCGGGTGGACGTTCTCGCCGCCGGACACCACCATGGCGTCGGCGCGTCCGGTGACGTGGAGGCGGCCGCCGTCGTCGAAGAAGCCGAGGTCGCCGAGGCCGAGCCCGGCGCGTGCGTCGTGGGCGGCCTGCTCGGAGCCGGTGTAGCCCTCGAACCGCGTCGGGCTCGCCACATGGATACGGCCGACCGTGCCGGGCGGGACGGGGCTTCCGTCGGGGCCGAGGACCGTCACGCGGGTGCCGGGCGGCGGGGTGCCCGCGCAGCCGGGCGCGGCGGCGAGGTCCGCGGGCGTGGCGATCGCGACGCAGGACGCCTCGGTCGAGCCGTAGAAGTTGTACAGAACGGGCCCGAGCGCCGCCATGACGCGGCCGCTCAGCTCCGCGCTCAGCGGCCCTCCCCCGGCCACCACGATCCGCAGCGCGCCGAGATCGGCCGACCCGAACCCGGGTGCGGCGAGCAGCCTGCTCACCATCGTCGGCACCGCGACGAACGCCGCGCAGCGCGCCTCGGCCAGCGCGGCGAGCACCCGCTCGGCGGCGAACCTCCGGTGCAGCACGAGCGTGCAGCCGAGCGACAGCGCGAGCGTCGCCGACGTGAGCCCCCACCCGTGGAACAGCGGCGGCGCGACGAACACCGCCTCCCCGCCCCGGAACGGAATCCGACTGAGAATCCCACCCGGGAGCGCCAGCGGCTCCCCCGGAGCCGGCGACCTGCGCGCCCCCTTGGGCCGCCCGGTCGTCCCACTGCTGAGAATCACCAACGTGCCGGGCACGGACGGCGGCGGCGGAACCTCGCCCGCCTCACGCGCGAGCACCGCAAGGTCGGACTCCACAGGTGGGGACCCCGATGCGTCCGTGGGCCAGGGGTCGGCGGTGAACGTGCCGCGCGCGAACTCGAGGCCGGACAGGCGTTCCGTGAACTCGGTGTCGTGTGCCAGGGCCGTGAGGGCCTGGGTCGTGGTGACGGCGGCCAGTTCCGGTGCGGCCGAATCGGTGTTCAGGAGGACGACGCGGGCGCCGAGGCGGGTCGCGGCCGTCAGGGCGATGAGGAAGCCGCGGTGGTTGCGGCAGAGGACGCCGACGCGGTCTTGCGGGCCGATGCCTCGGGCCGCCCAGGCTGAGCACACGCCCTCGACCGCCTGGTCAAGCGCGCGGTAGCTCAGGACGCCGAAGTCGTCGGCCAGCGCGGGGCGGTCGCCGAAGCGGGCCGCGCCGACGGCCGTCGCCGCGCCCAGTGCGCCGTAGGCGCGCATCGCGCGTGCGACCTTGCGTGCGGTGCGCGGTCCCATCGGGCCGAGGAGCCCGGCGCGGGCGCTCGCGCGGGCCCACGCGAGCCGGTCGCGGACGGACGTCACCGGCCTTCCCCGGGCGGGGTGAAGGTGAACGGCATCCGTTTGATCCCGTTGATGAAGTAGGAGGCGAGGAAGTCCGGCTCCCCGTCCATTCTGACGTCGGGCAGGCGGGTGAGGAGTTCGCGCAGCAGCACCGTCATCTCGCGGCGGGCCAGGTGGGTGCCCATGCAGTAGTGCGGCCCGGGCGCGCCGAACGCCACGTGCGGGTTGGGCGAGCGGGTGATGTCGAAGACGTCGGGGTCGGTGAAGACCGTCTCGTCACGGTTCGCCGACGGGTACACCATGACGACGATGTCGCCCTTCTTCAGCCTCACCCCATGTAGCTCGGTGTCGCGGGTGACGTTGCGCCGGAACTGGATGACCGGCGGCGAGTAGCGCAGCACCTCGTCTATCGTCCCCGCGATCCTGCCCTCGAAGTCCTCGAGGAGCAGCGCGCGCTGGTCGGGGAACTCGGTCAGCAGCCGCAGCGTGTGCGCGATCGCGTTGCGCGTGGTCTCGTTGCCCGCCGCGACCAGCAGCACGAAGAACGACCCGATCTCCTGCGACGTCAGCGCCTCGCCCTCGGCGTTGGGCGTGACGAGTCTGGTCACGAGGTCCTCCCCGCCCGACCCGCGCCGCTCCTTGCCAAGGCGGCGAACGAGCCGGAACAGGTCGTTCCCCGCCCGCACGATCCGGACGGCACCGCGCAGTGTGTCGGCGACGCCGGGCGGCTTGTCCAGGTCGTCCGACTTCATACCGTTGTACTCGGGGTCGGTGTACCCGAGGATCGTGTTGGTGTGCCGCAGGATCATGTCCTGGTGGGTGTCCGGGATGCCCATGATGTCGCAGATGATCTCGACGGGCAGCCGTGCCGCGACCTGGGCGACGAAGTCGCGCGGGCCCTCGGCGACGACGTCGTCGACGATTCGGGCGGCGCGGCGGCGCAGGTCGTCGTCAAGGCGTTCCAGCATGCGCGGGCTGAACGCACGGGACACGACCCGGCGGATGCGGGCGTGCTCCGGGTCGTCCATGTTGATCATCGACCCGTAGAAGCGCGCGGCCCACGGCGGCATCTCCATGAGCGTGTTCGAGGCGGGCTCGCTGCTGAACAGCTCGGCGTTGCGGCTCGCGGTGAGCACGTCGGCGTGCCGGGAGATGACGTAGAAGCCGGGGGCCGACCTGGTGAACGGGATCTTCACCAGCGGCACGAACGGCGCTGCGTCCAGCGCGCGCATCTTCGCGAACGCCCGCATGCGGAACGGCTCGGGCCTCGTCCAGAACGTCAGTCCCGTCAGCGCGAACTCACGCAGTTCGGGGGGCACGGCGGGAGCGGACACTGGGTCACCTCGTCAGGGATGAGACATTCGCCTGAATATGTCTCAGCCTAAGATCTCCGTCAAGGTGACCCAGCGCACATGCCAGGCTCAGTCGGCGTGCAGCGCCGCGCGCAGGTCTCCCAACGGGTCGCGCTGCGCCCCGCCCGGGGTCTGGAGCCGCACGGACTCCAGCGTGCCGTTCCACCGCGACGGCGTCGTGTAACGCTCGGAGACCGGCAGGCCGATGTCCCCGCCGAGCCTGAGGTGCGCGCCGCCGTGCTGGAGCGCGAACGGCAGCATGCCGGTGAAGTCGAGCGTCGCGACGATCTCGCCGTCCTGGACCAGATGGAACGCCGAGCCGTCCTCAGCGAACGTGTGCGCGACGCCCAGCGAGTGACGGCCTGGCGTGAGCGGCCGGTCCGAGGTCAGTTCGAGGATTCCGTCCGAGCGCGCGAACGCGAACGCGAGCCGCCCTTCGGTGACGAACAGGGCATACCCGCCGAACCAGTCGCCGAGCGCGAACAGGACGCCGTCGGGCTCGGCGGCCGCCTCGACCTCGGCGGTGAACCTGAACCCGCCGAACAGCATCGGCAGCGACTCGTCGCAGACCGGCGACGCGCCGGGCCGGAACGTCCGGTCCTCGCCCGACGGCCACGCGGGGCCGATCAGCGCGCCGAACCTGTCGGTGAGGCCGTCGTACATCGGCAGCACGTGGTTGGCCTCGGCCTCGCGGTCCCACAGCGCGCGCAGCTCCGCGACGACCTCGGGATGCTCGGCCGACACGTCAGCCGACTCCGAGAAGTCGGCGGAAAGATCGAACAGCGCCCAGTGGTCCTCCTCGAAGTCCCGGCTCCCGGTGAGAAGTTCCTCCTCGTCCAGGACCCCGGAGGACAGATGGTCAGTCGTCGTCTTCCAGCGGCCATGGATGAGCGAGCGCGAGCCGAGCATCTCGAAGTACTGGGTCTCGCGCGGGGCCGGGGCCTGCGGGTCGGCGAAGGACGCGCGGAAGCTCGCGCCGTCGATCCGCTGCTGCGCGACCCCGTCGACGGCCTCGGGAGCGGTGATGCCGAGCGCGTCGAGCAGCGTCGGGAACAGGTCGTTCACGTGCACGATCGGGTCGCGCACCGCGCCGCCCGCCGCGATCCCCGACGGCCAGTGCACCACGAGCGGCGTCCGGGTGCCGCCGAGCCAGGTGTAGCGCTTCCACAGCCGGAACGGGGTGTTCCCGGCCCACGCCCAGCCCCAGGAGTAGTGGTTGTAGGTGCGCGGCCCGCCCCAGTCGTCGTAGTGCGCGAGGTTGTCCTCCAGCGACTCGCGGACGTGCGCGGAGAACCTGTGCTCGTTGACGCTGCCCTCCACCCCGCCCTCCGCGCTCGCGCCGTTGTCGGAGAACAGCACCACGATGGTGTTGTCGAGCTCCCCCGCCTGCTCGAGGTGGTCGAGCAGGCGGCCGATCTGGGCGTCGGTGTGGGTGAGGAAGCCCGCGAAGACCTCCTGCTGACGGGCGTACATGCGGCGCTGGTCGTCGCTGAGGGAGTCCCACGCGGGCACCCACTCGGGACGCTCGGTGAGGACGGTCCCCTCCGGGACGACGCCCGAGGCGACCTGACGCTGGAACACCTGCTCCCGCCACGCCTCCCAGCCCTGGTCGAACCTCCCCCGGTACGGCTCCACCCACTCGGGCGCGACGTGGTGCGGCGAGTGCATCGCGCCGAGGCCGTAGTAGAGGAAGAACGGCTTGCCCGGGGCCGCGTGACGGTGGTCCTCAAGGTAGGTGATGGCGCGGTCGGTGAGGTCCTCCGTCAGGTGGTAGCCCTCCTCCGGCGACCTCGGCGGATCGACGTAGTGGTTGTCCTCCACGAGGCTAGGCGCGTAGTGGTTGGCGTCGCCGTTGAGGAAGCCGTAGTACCGCTCGAAGCCGACGCCCAGAGGCCAGTGCGTGAACGGGCCCGCGGCCGAACGCTCAAAACGCGGCGTGAGGTGCCACTTGCCTATGGCGAGGGTGGAGTACCCGTTGTCCCGCAGGATGCGCGGGAGCGTCGCCGCCGACCTCGGGATGCGCGCGGTGTACCCGTGGTGTTCGAGCGGGATGTCGGCGAGGAAGCCCATGCCGACGGCGTGGTGGTTGCGTCCGGTGAGGAACGCGGCGCGCGACGGCGAGCACAGCGCCGTCACGTGGAACCGGTTGTAGCGCAGGCCGCCTTGGGCGAGCCTGTCCATGTGCGGGGTGGCGATGTCGGATCCGAAGCAGCCGAGCTGGGCGAATCCCGTGTCGTCGAGGACGATCGCGACGACGTTGGGGGCCTTGTGCGGCGGCCGCTCGGCGCGGCGGAAGATCGGCTCGGAGGTCATCGTGGTGCTCCCGGGGAGGTCAGGCCGTGGCGGCGGGGGCGGGGTCGGCCGACAGACGGCGCAGGACAAAGCCGAACACTGCGGCGACGATCATGATCGTGAGGCCGTAGATGCTCGGGGGGATGGCGATGGAGAAGTCGTCGGCGATGCTCAGCGCGAGCGTCAGCGACACCGCGGCGTTGTGGAACCCGATCTCCATGCCCGCCGCGATCGACACCGCGCTCCCCGCGCGGGTGAGGCGGCCCGCCGCGTACCCGGTGGCCAGGCTCGCGGCCGCGAAGAGCAGGACGGCGGGGAAGACCGTGGTGAGGTTGGCGGTGAGCACCGAGAGGTTCGAGGTGAGCCCGCCGACGATGAGCAGGCCGAGGCCGAGCGCGGAGACGATCCGGAACACCCGCTCGGCGCGGTCGGCGAACCCGCGCGACGCCCTGGCGCGCACGAGCATCCCGAGCGCGATCGGCACGAGCACGACCGCGAAGACCCTGGCGATCTCGCCGCCGTGCAGGCCGACGCCGTCCTCGTCGGGCAGGAAGTGCGCGAGGGACAGGTTGGTGATGATCGTCAGGGTGAAGACCGAAAGGACCGAGTTGACGGCGGTGAGGGTCAGGTTGAAGGCGACGTCGCCGCCGAACAGGTGCGAGTACAGGCCGGCGAGCGGGCCGCCCGGCGCGGCGGAGACGAGCATCAGCCCGACGGCGGCGTACGGCGGCAGTCCGATCAGGCTGACGATCCCGAAGCAGACGAGCGGCAGGACGAGCAGCTGGCAGCCGAGGGCGACGGCGATCGTCAGCCTGTGGTGGCGGACGCGGCGGAAGTCCTCGACCGTCAGGCCGAGGCCGAGGCCCAGCATGAGGACGGCGATGATGAGCAGCATCGACCCGTTCACGCGGCACACCCCGGGGAAACCGTGGTCACGGTGGTCTCCTCACTACAGTGAAGCGGGATTAAGACAGGCTGTCTTAATTCGTGCCGGATACTATGGCTACTTGGTAGGAAAAGGCAATATTTATGACACGGGCGACGCACGCGCGCGAGAAGATCCTGAACGCCGCCGAGCGGCTGTTCGCCGAGCGCGGCTTTGAGGTGTCCCTGCGGGAGATCGCCGGCGCGGCGGGCCAGCGCAACAACTCGGCGGTGCAGTACCACTTCGGCGACAAGACCGGCCTCGTCGACGCGCTGTACGAGTTCCGGATGACCCCGCTCAACGTGCGCCGCCGCGAGATGATCGCCGAGCTGCGCGCGGCGGGCCGCGAGGGCGACCTTCCCGCGCTGGTCGAGGCGTTCCTCGGGCCGCTGTCCGAACATGTCCTCACCCACCGGGGCGAGAGCTGGTACCTGCGCTTCACCAGCCGGTACGTGCTGTCCGGCGGGTACCGCTCGTGGCCGTTCTCCAGCGACCACTACCCGGGCATGACCGAGCTCGTCCCGCTGCTGTTCGCGCGGCTCCCCGGGCTCACCGAGGAACGGCTGCGGGCGATGTTCCTGCACATGCTCGTCGTGCTCGCCGACCTGGAGCAGCGCTACGCCGACCCCGGTTTCGACGACGCGGCCGCGGCGGCGGCCGCCGCGGACCTGCGCACGACATGCCTCGCCGTGCTGACCGCGGGCGGCCCGGAGTGACTTGGGTCTCGTTTTCGTCGGCGGGCGGCGCGGACGGTTCCCGGAGCCGGGGAGGTCAGCGGCCGGACGCGTCCGCGAGCGCGATGGATACGGGTGGGTAACGGGTCACGGGCATTTGGACGAAGGGCCGGAGGGGCGCTCCGGCCGTGATTATCATCGGGGATGGCCGGAGATCCGAGGGGGCTTGGGTGGCCTATCCCTATATCGGTGCGTTGAAGCACGGCGGGAAGCAGGGGCGAATCCTGCGGATCGTCATCCATGCCACGGTTTCACCGTGTGTGCGGGGTGGTGCGCGCAATGTCGCCCGCTACTTCCAGAGCAGCAACGCCGGAGGCAGCGCCCACTACGTGGTCGACCCCGGCGAGATCGTCCAGTGCGTCCGCGACGACGTCGTGGCCTACCACGCGCCGCCGAACACCGGGACGCTCGGCATCGAGCTGTGCGACCCGCAGGCCGGCTCGCCCAAACGCTGGGACGACGACAACCACAAGGCGATGCTCGTGCTCGGCGCGAAGCTCGTCCGCGAACTCGCCGCCAAGCACGACGTGCCGCTGGTCCGCGTCAACGCCGCACAGCTGCGCGCGGGCAGGCGCGGCATCTGCTCGCACGTGGCAGTCAGCGACGCGTTCGGCCAGACCGACCACGGCGATCCCGAGGTCGCGGGCCCGTTCCCGTGGGCGAAGTTCATGCAGCTCATCACCGAAGGAGAGGACGACATGCCGTCGCCCAAGGAGATCTACGACGCCGTCTGGAAGCGCGACGTGATGCCGTCGCCCGCCGACGACCCGAAGAACCCGACATGGCAGGCCGAGAGCGTCCTCACCGACGTGAACAAGAAGGTCCGCGTGCTCCAGGACCAGGTGACCGGCCTGAAGAGCGAGCTCGCGTCGACCAACGCCAAGCTCGACCAGGTGCTGAAGCTGCTGCGCGCGGGGTCCTGACAGCGGGGTTCCGACAGCAGGGTTCCGACTGCGGGTCCTGACGCCGGGAGCCTGACACCCGAGGGGGCGGACTGCCGCGGGCCGGGTTCCGCGCACCCGGCCCGCGGCGCTCACCTGCCGTCGTAGGGCCAGGCCGAGTGGTATCCCGAGCGGTAGAAGGCGGTCCAGACGTCCGCGCCGAGCACGGCGTGCGCCTTCTCCTCTGCCTCCCTGCGCGCCTGAAGGATCTGCGGCGCGGTGAAGCGGTCGCGGCCGCCGTCGGCGCGCCACAGCCGGTCACTGATCCCGAGCAGCACCGACGCCCGCTCAGCCTCCCCGCCGACCGCCCCCGCGACGGCCAGGGCCTCGAGGGCGAGGGCCATGTTGGCGCTGTCGTCAAGGTGCCGCCAGCCGTCGAACGCCGAGCGCGCGTGGTCGGCGGCGCGGGCGTGGTCGCCCTCGGCGAGCCGGACGAGCGCGATCATGTAGTCGCCCCAGGAGCGGAACTTCTCCTCGCCGCGCCGCGCCCCGTCGGCGCGCAGCTCCCAGCCGAGGTCCTCGGCGGCCCGCAGGTCGCCGCCGACGTACCTGGCGAAGGCGAGCGCGGCGCGCGCCTGCATCCAGATCGCCTCCTGGACGGTGCCCGACCACGCCGCCGCCGCGAGGTCCACGAGCCGTTCCAGGGCGAGGTCGGGACGGCCGCTGGTAGCGAAGTCGGTGCCTTCGAGGTAGTCGCCCGCGCGCAGGGCGGTCGGGTCGGGGGCCGCGCCGCGGCACTCGCGCACGCACCAGCCGATGCCGCCGAGGTCGCCCTGGACCATCATGATGCCGCCGAGCGCCCACACCGCGCGCACCCGCAGCGGTCCCGGCTCCGGGTGGTCGGCGAGCGCGCGTTCCAGGTACTGCCTGCCCTCGCGGGCGTGCTCGCAGGTGAACCAGAAGAACCACAGCGCCCCGACGAGCTCCTGCGCCGCGGTGCCGGGCTCGGCGAGGCATGTCTCGACGGCGAGCCTGATCTCGGGGAAGTCCTCGCGGATGCGGGTGTACCAGACGACCTGTTCCGGCCCGGTCCACGACGGGAACGCGCGGCGGGCCCGGTCGAGGTAGCGGTCGCGGTGCCGCAGCCGCAGCGCGCGGGTCTCGCCGAGTTCGGCGAGCCAGGCGGCCCCGTAGTCGCGCAGGCTGTCCAGCAGGCGGTAGCGGCCCCCCTCGCGGCGCAGCACCGACCTGCGCACGAGCCCGTCGAGCGCGGTCTCGACGTCGTCGAGCGGGCCTCCCCCGCAGACCTCGACGGCGGCCGCCGAGGTGAACGGCCCGGCGAACACCGACGCCCGCGCCCACATGAGCCGCTCGCGCGGGGTGCACAGCTCGTGGCTCCAGCCGATCGCGGTCCACAGGGAGCCGCGCGGCCACGGCCCGCCGCCGACGGCGTCCGGGGCGGCGGCGGGCCGCGCGGCGAGCTCCGCGACGCCGACCGCGCCGACCTGGGCGGCGGCAAGCTCCAGCGCGAGCGGCAGCCCGTCGAGCCGACGGCACAGCGCGCCGATCGCGGCGGCGTTGTCGGCGGTGACGGCGAAGCCGGGTTCGACGTCGCGCACCCGCGCGACGAACAGGGAGACAGCGGCGGTGTCCGCGACGCCGTCCCAGTGCTCGCCGGGCACGGCCAGCGGATCGAGCGCGAGCACCGCCTCGCCCTCGACGTCGAGGGGTTCGCGCGACGTCGCAAGGACGGTCACCCCCGGGCACGCGTCGAGCAGCACCCGCGCGAGCAGCGCGCAGGAGGCGGTCAGGTGCTCGCACGAGTCCAGGACGAGCAGGCAGCGCCGGTCGGCGAGGTGTTCCACGAGGATCTCGACCATCGGCCGCGCGGTCTGGTCGCGGACCTTCATCTCGAACGCGACGACGTGCGGGAGCATCGCCGCGTCAAGCAGGTTCGACAGCGGCACGAACCAGACGCCGTCGGGGTGGTCGTCGGCCACGAGGCCGGCGACGTGCAGGGCGAGCCGCGTCTTGCCGATGCCCGCCGTCCCGGTGACGGTGACGAGCCTGGCCAGGCGCAGCAGCGCTGCGGTCTCGGAGGTCGCGCCCGCCCTGCCGACGGGCGGGGGCGACGCGGGGGGAAGGTTGCCCGGGCGGCCGCCGGTGAGTTCGTCCATGGTTCCCTCGCCTGCTTCGGGTGCACGGTTCGCCACGGATAGTACGCATTCTCACCGCGGGTCACCGGACAAATCCGAAGAGCTTTTGCCGGACGCCTCCGCGCGAGCGCATCGGACGCGCCGGGACGCGCCGCCGGCCGGTCAAGATCTGCACGCGGGCGGGCCAAGATTGCGCGGCGGCCCGTCCGCGCGGTCCCCGCCCGGGCATGACGGGCCTGGAGCGGAAGGGCCGAATCGGATGAGTGTGGCGAGAACGACCGGGGAGCATCGCTCGCCCGGGCTGATGCTTGCGTTGGCGACCATCGGGTTCGCCGTGAACTTCTGGGCGTGGTCGCTGCTGAGCCCGCTCGCGTCGCGGTTCAAGGAGTCGCTGGGGCTGAGCCCGTTCCAGCAGTCGCTGCTCGTGGCGGTCCCGGTGATCGTCGGCTCGCTGGGCCGCATCCCGGTCGGGCTGCTGACCGACAGGTACGGCGGCCGGGTGATGTTCACCGCGGTCTCCGCGATCACCATCGTGCCCGTGCTGTGCCTCGCCTGGTTCGGCGTCGACTCGTTCGCCGGGCTGCTGGTCTTCGGGTTCCTGCTGGGCGTCGGCGGCACCGCGTTCGCGGTCGGCGTGCCGTTCGTGAACGCGTGGTTCCCGCCCGAGCGGCGCGGCACCGCGATCGGGATCTTCGGCATGGGCATGGGCGGCACCGCGATCAGCGCGTTCACCACGGTCAGGCTCGCCGACGCCTGGGGGCTGCCGTCGCCGTTCCTGCTGACCGCCGTGGTCCTCGCGGTGTACGCGGTCGTCGCCTGGTTCGCGCTGCGCGACTCACCGGCCAGGCCCGTCCCGTCGGGGTCGGCGCTCGCGGGGTTGAAGGAGACGTGCAGGCTCGGCGTCACCTGGCAGGCGTCCGCGCTGTACGCGGTGGCGTTCGGCGGCTATGTGGCCTTCTCGGTGTATCTGCCGACGTATCTGGAGAACGCCTACAAGCTGACGCCGCCCGACGCGTCGAACCGGATGGCCGGGTTCGTCATCCTCGCCGTGCTCATGCGGCCGGTCGGCGGCTGGCTGTCGGACCGGATCGGCGCGGTCAAGGTGCTGACGGTCGCGATGGTCGCGGTGACGATCGGCGCGGCGATCCAGGCGTTCACGCCGCCGCTCATGCCGCTCGGCACGTTCGCGTTCCTGCTCATGGCCGCCGCGCTCGGCGCGGGCAGCGGCGCGGTGTTCGCGCTCGTCGCGCTGCTCGCCCCGGCCGGGAAGGTCGGCGGGGTGACGGGCGTCGTCGGCGCGGCGGGCGGCCTCGGCGGCTTCGTGCCGCCGCTGGTGATGGGCGCGGTCTACGGGGCGACCGGCGGCTACGGGATCGGCCTCGCGCTCCTGGCCGTCGTGGGCGCGGCGGCCGCCCTGTTCACCGGGACGTGGGTCCGCAAGGCGGTCGCCAGACGCACGACGAAGGGGGGCGGCGGTGGCCGCTGACGAGAACGCGGGCCTGGACGGGCCGGTAAGCGACGTCCTGGTACGCACCCGAAGGTTCTTCACCAAGGGCGAGGTCTCCAAGGACCTGCGTACGCTCAGCAAGAAGGGCGGCCGTGACGCCGACGTCTTCTACCGCGACCGCTGGTCCTACGACAAGATCGTCAGGTCCACGCACGGGGTGAACTGCACGGGGTCGTGCTCGTGGAAGGTGTACGTCAAGGACGGCATCATCACCTGGGAGACCCAGCAGACCGACTATCCGACGGTCGGCCCCGACCGGCCGGAGTACGAGCCGCGCGGCTGCCCGCGCGGGGCGGCGTTCTCCTGGTACACCTACTCGCCGACCCGCGTGCGCTACCCGTACGTGCGGGGCGTCCTGCTCGAGCTGTACCGCGCGGCCAAGGCCCGCACCGGCGACCCGGTGACGGCCTGGGCGGCGGTCGTGTCCGACCCGGAGTCGGCGCGGCGGTACAAGTCCGCACGCGGCAAGGGCGGCCTGGTCCGGGCGTCGTGGGACGAGGCCGTCGAGATCGTCGCGGCCGCCCACGTCCACTCGATCAAGGAGTTCGGGCCGGACAGGATCGCCGGGTTCTCGCCGATCCCGGCGATGTCGATCGTGTCGCACGCGTCGGGCGCGCGGTTCATGTCGCTGATCGGCGGCACGATGCTGTCATTCTACGACTGGTACGCCGACCTGCCGGTGGCCTCCCCGCAGGTGTTCGGCGACCAGACCGACGTGCCGGAGTCCGGCGACTGGTGGGACGCCTCCTACCTGGTCATGTGGGGGTCGAACCTCCCGGTGACGCGTACGCCGGACGCCCACTGGATGGCGGAAGCGCGCTACCGGGGCCAGAAGGTCGTGGCGGTCTCGCCCGACTACGCCGACAATGTGAAGTTCGCCGACGAGTGGCTCGCGGTCGCGCCAGGCACGGACGGCGCGCTCGGCATGGCGATGGGCCACGTCATGCTCAAGGAGTTCTTCGTCGAGCGGCAGGTCGAGTACTTCACCGAGTACGTCACGAAGTACACCGATCTGCCGTTCCTCGTACGGCTTGAGGAGGACGGGCGCGGCGGCTACCGTCCCGGCAAGTTCCTCACCGCCGCCGACCTGCCCGGCGACCTCGCGGCGAGCGAGAACGCCGCGTTCAAGACGGTCGTCCTGGACCAGGCGACGGGCTCGCCGCTGGTCCCCAACGGCTCGCTCGGCTTCCGGTTCGGCAAGGACGGCGAGGGCCGCTGGAACCTCGACCTCGGCGGCGCGCGCCCCGCCCTCACCCTGTACGGCGACGGGTCCGACGGCGTCGAGGTCGAGCTGACGAGGTTCGACAAGCCCGGCGAGCTGCGCCGGGGCGTCCCCGCGCGGACCGTCGCCGGACACCTCGTCACCACCGTGTTCGACCTCCTGCTCGCCCAGTACGGCGTCGGCCGGGAGGGCCTGCCTGGCGTCTGGCCGCTCGGCTACGACGACGCCTCCGTGCCCTACACGCCCGCCTGGCAGGAGCCGATCACCGGCGTCCCGGCGCGCGCGGCGGCGCGGATCGCGCGGGAGTTCGCGGCGAACGCCGAGGCGTCGCGCGGCAGGTCGATGATCGTGATGGGCGCGGGGACGAACCACTGGTTCCACTCCGACACCATCTACCGGACGTTCCTGACGCTCACCACGCTCACCGGCTGCCAGGGCGTCAACGGGGGCGGCTGGGCGCACTATGTCGGGCAGGAGAAGTGCAGGCCGATCACCGGGTGGGCGCAGCTGGCCAACGGGCTCGACTGGTCGCGGCCCGCCCGTCAGATGGTGCAGACGGCCTACTGGTACCTCAATGCCGACCAGTTCCGCTACGACCACTTCGGGGCCGACGCGCTCGCCCCCGCGCGGCCCGGCGGCAAACTCGCGGGGCGCACGACCGCCGACATCATCGCGCTTTCCGCACGGCTCGGCTGGATGCCGTCGTATCCGACGTTCAACCGCAATCCGCTCGATCTCGCCGACGACGCGCGCGCGTCGGGCCGTCCCGTCGGCGAGTACGTCGTGGACGAGCTGAAGGCGGGCGGGCTGCGGTTCGCCTGCGAGGACCCCGACGCGCCGGAGAACTTCCCGCGCGTCCTCTCGATCTGGCGCGCGAACCTGTTCGGCTCGTCCGGCAAGGGGACCGAGTACTTCCTAAGGCACCTGCTGGGCGCGGCCGACGCGCTGCGGGCCGAGGAGTCGCCGCCGGAGAACCGGCCCAAGGACGTCGTCTGGCGGGAGGACGCGCCCGTCGGCAAGCTCGACCTGCTGCTCACCCTCGACTTCCGGATGACGTCCACGACCCTGCTGTCCGACGTCGTCCTGCCCGCCGCGACCTGGTACGAGAAGCATGACCTGAACACCACGGACATGCACCCGTTCGTCCACTCCTTCAACCCGGCGATCGCCCCGCCCTGGCAGACCCGCACCGACTGGGACGCGTTCCAGACGATCGCCCGCGAGTTCAGCAGGCTCGCCGACGGCCACCTCGGCGTCCGTGAGGACCTCGTGGCCGCTCCCCTGCTGCACGACACCCCCGACGCGATGGCGACCCCGCACGGCCGCGTCAGGGACTGGGCGGCGGGTGAGTGCGAGCCAGTGCCCGGCAAGACGATGCCGAAGCTGATCGTCGTGGAGCGCGACTACGGCGCGGTGGCCGCGAAGATGGCAGCGCTCGGCCCGCTCGTGGAGGAGCAGGGCGCGGCCACCAAGGGCGTGGTGTTCCACCCCGACGAGGAGGTCGAGCTGCTGCGCGCCAAGAACGGCGTCGTGCGCGGCGGCCCCGCCGACGGACGCCCGTCGCTGCGCTCGGAGATCGACGCGTGCGAAGCGGTCCTCGCCCTTTCCGGGACGACGAACGGACGCCTGGCCGTCCAGGGCTTCAAGCAGCTGGAGACCCGGACCGGCGTGGCGCTCGCCGACCTCGCCGCCGAGCGCGAGGGCGACCGGATCACCTTCGCCGACACCCAGGCCAGGCCCGCCGCGGTGATCACCTCGCCGGAGTGGTCGGGCTCGGAGACGGGCGGGCGCAGGTACTCGCCGTTCACCGTGAACGTCGAGCGGCTGAAGCCGTGGCACACCCTCACCGGCCGCCAGCACCTGTACCTCGACCACGACTGGATGGCCGAGCTCGGCGAACAGCTTCCCGTGTTCCGGCCGCCGCTCGACGTCGCGGGCCTGCGCGGGGAACCGGCGATCGGCTCGGTCGGCGGGCTCGGCGTGACCGTCAGATACCTCACGCCGCACAACAAGTGGTCGATCCACTCCGAGTACCAGGACAACCTCCTGATGCTGTCGCTGTCGCGCGGCGGCCCGACGATCTGGATGAGCCCGCAGGACGCCGCCAAGGCAGGGATCGGCGACAACGACTGGATCGAGGCGGTCAACGCCAACGGGGTCGTGGTGGCCAGGGCCGTCGTCTCGCACCGGATGCCGGAGGGCACCGTCTACATGCACCACGCGCAGGACAGGCTGATCGACGTGCCGCTGTCGGAGACGTCCGGGAAGCGAGGCGGCGTGCACAACGCCCTCACCCGCATCCTCGTCAAGCCGAGCCATCTGATCGGCGGATACGGCCAGCTCGCGTTCGCGTTCAACTACCTCGGACCGACCGGCAACCAGCGGGACGAGATCACCACAATCCGCCGCCGTAGCCAGGAGGTCACCTACTGATGCGCATCATGGCCCAGATGGCGATGGTGATGAACCTCGACAAGTGCATCGGATGCCACACCTGCTCCGTCACCTGCAAACAGACATGGACGAACCGGACGGGCGTGGAGTACGTGTGGTTCAACAACGTCGAGACGCGGCCGGGACTCGGCTATCCGCGCACGTACGAGGACCAGGACCGCTGGCGCGGCGGCTGGCGGCTCACCAAGCGCGGACGGCTCACCCTGACGGCGGGCGGCAGGTTCAAGAAGCTGCTGTCGATCTTCGCCAACCCCGTGCTGCCGAGCATCCAGGACTACTACGAGCCCTGGACGTACGACTACGCGACGCTCACGAACGCGCCCCTGCAGGAGCACATGCCCGTCGCCCGGCCCAAGTCGCTGCTCACCGGCGAGAACACCAAGATCACCTGGTCCGCGAACTGGGACGACGACCTGGGCGGCTCGCTGGAGTACGTCAAGGGCGACGTCGTGCTCCAGAAGGTGTCGGAGCAGGTGAAGCTGGAGTTCGAGAAGACCTTCATGTTCTATCTGCCGCGCATCTGCGAGCACTGCCTGAACCCGAGCTGTGCCGCGTCGTGCCCGTCGGGGGCGATCTACAAGCGGACCGAGGACGGGATCGTCCTGGTCGACCAGGACAAGTGCCGCGGCTGGCGGATGTGCGTCACAGGCTGCCCGTACAAGAAGGTGTACTTCAACCACCGCACAGGCAAGGCCGAGAAGTGCACGTTCTGCTACCCGCGGGTGGAAGTCGGCCTACCGACGGTCTGCTCCGAGACGTGCGTGGGACGCCTGCGCTACATCGGCCTTGTCCTCTACGACGCCGACAAGGTCCTTGAGGCCGCCTGCACGCCGGAAGACACCGACCTGTACGAGGCGCAGCGGAGTGTGTTCCTCGATCCCGAAGACCCCGGGGTCCAGCGCGCGGCCGAGGAGGCGGGCATCCCGCGCGACTGGGTCGAGGCGGCCCGGCGCTCGCCCGTCCACGCGCTCATCAACACCTACAAGGTGGCGCTGCCGCTGCATCCTGAGTACCGGACGCTGCCGATGGTCTGGTACATCCCGCCGCTGTCGCCGGTGGTTGACGTGGTCCGCGACACCGGCCACGACGCCGAGGACGCCGGGAACCTCTTCGCCGCGCTCGACGCGCTGCGCATCCCGATCGGCTACCTCGCCGAGCTGTTCACCGCGGGCGATCCCGCGCCCGTCGAGGCGGTTTTGCGCAGGCTCGCGGCGATGCGCGCCTACATGCGCGACGTGAACCTCGGCCGCGAGCCGAACGAGGGGATACCGCGCGGCGTCGGCATGGAGCCCGAGGAGATGTACGAGATGTTCCGGCTGCTCGCGCTGGCCAAGTACGACGAGCGTTACGTCATCCCGCCCGCGCACGCCGAGCAGGCGCACCGGCTCGAGGAGCTCGCCACCGAATGCTCCCTCGACTACGAGGGAGGGCCCGGCATGGGCGGGTCGGGGCCGTTCGGCGAGGCGTCCGGGGAGCCCGTGCCGGTGGCCGTGGAGAACTTCCACGTGCTCAAGGAACGGCAGACCAGCGACGCCGCCACCGGCTCGCTCGACCGCTCGACCCGGGTCAACCTGCTCAACTGGGACGGCAAGGGCACGCCGGAAGGCATGTTCCCCGAGCGCGGGGACAAGCCGTGAGGCCCAAGGGGCCGGCGCCCGCCGAGGCCGCCGCGGCCTGGCAGACCGGGTCGGTGCTGCTGCGCTACCCCGAGCCCGAGCTTCCCGGACTCGTGCCCGAGCTGCGCGACGTCGTCGCCGGGCTGCCACGCGCCATCGCCGAGCCGTATGGACGGTTCCTCGACCATGTGGCCGCGACGCCGTCGCATGAGCTCGCGGTCGCCTACGTGGAGACGTTCGACCACCGTAAGCGGGGCTGCCTGTACCTGTCGTACTACGCCTACGGGGACACCCGTAAGCGGGGCATGGCACTGCTGCGGTTCCAGCGCGCTTACCGTGCGGCGGGGCTCGTCCTCACCGGGGAGGAGATCGCCGACCACCTTCCCGTCGTCCTGGAGTTCGCCGCCTACGACGCCGCTGGGCGGGCGCTCCTTCTTGAGCACAGGGCGGGGCTCGAGCTGCTGCGGCGCTCTCTCCGTGAGTCGGGCTCGCCCTGGGCGGACGTGCTCGACGGCGTCAACGCGACGCTTCCCGCGCTGACGGGACGCGCGGCCGACGCCGTCATGCGGCTCGCCGCCGAAGGCCCGCCGGACGAGGAGGTCGGCCTTCCGGGCTACGGCCCGGAGTCCGGGCGGCCGGGCGAAGCCTGGCCCTCAAAAGCCCGGACTCCGGGCCCAGGCGAGCGCGGCCCTGAGTCCGGGCGGCCTGCACCGGGCCCGGGCGAACACGGCCCCGTGGCCTTGCCTGAGCCCGTTGTGAGAGGAGTACGCCGGTGACGTCGATCCTGCTCTGGGCGGTCCTGCCCTATGTCGCGATCCTCGTGTTCGTGCTCGGGCACGTGTGGCGGTACCGGTACGACAAGTTCGGCTGGACCACGCGCTCGTCGGAGCTGTACGAGCGGCGGCTGCTGCGCTGGGGAAGCCCGATGTTCCACTACGGGATCATCCTCGTGTTCCTCGGGCACGTCGGCGGCCTGCTCATCCCCGAGGCGTGGACGAACGCGGCGGGCCTCAGCGAGACCGCCTACCACTGGATCGCGGTCGTCCTCGGCGCGGCCGCCGGGGTGCTCACCATCGGCGGCATGGCGATCCTCATCTACCGCCGCCGCACGGTCGGACCGGTGTTCATCGCCACGACCCGCAACGACAAGCTCATGTACCTCGTGCTCGCGGTGACGATCGTGCTCGGCCTCGCCGCGACGGGCCTCGCCAACGTCGCGGCGGGCGGCTACGACTACCGGCACACCGTCTCGCCCTGGTTCCGCTCGATCTTCCTGCTGCGTCCAGAGCCGAGCCTGATGACCGGGGTGCCCGTGCTGTACCAGGCGCACGCGTTGAGCGCGATCGCCCTGTTCGTCATCTGGCCGTTCACGCGGCTCGTGCACGTGCTCACCGCGCCGGTCGGCTACCTGACCCGTCCGTACATCGTGTACCGGTCGCGCACGCCGCGGCCCGCGCCGCGCGGATGGACCCCTTCCGGACGGCCGGAAGGCGGTCGGCGGGTATAGTCGGAGCAGATTTGAGTACAGCAGTCTCATAATGTGGTCCAGCTCACACCGCTGGCCCGGCACCCGTGTGCCCTTCCCCCCGGAGGTGACGGCCATGGCCATCGTCGAAACGGAACGTTCCCCGCGCACGAAGCACTTCTCCGGCGCGTCCGGCAACAGGATCGTCGGCGACCTGTGGGGGCCGGAGGACGGCCCCCTCGTCGTGCTGCTGCACGGCGGTGGGCAGACCCGTCACTCCTGGCGCAGGGCGGGCGCGGCGCTGGCCGCCGAGGGCGTGCGGGCGCTCGCGCTCGACGCGCGCGGCCACGGCGACAGCGCGTGGATCGCCGACGGCGACTACCGCGGCGCGTCCATGGTCGAGGACGTCGTCAGGGTGCTGCGTGAGGTGCCGGGACGGCCGGTGATCGTCGGCGCGTCGATGGGCGGGATGACCGGGCTGATGGTCGCCGACCGGATCGGCGCGGAGGGCGCGCGTGGGCTCGTCCTCGTCGACATCGTGCCGGGCTTCGCGAGCGCGGGCGGCGAGCGCGTCGTGGCGTTCATGAACAGCCGTCCCGACGGGTTCGCGAGCCTCGAGGAGGCCGCCGACGCCGTCTCGGCCTACCTGCCGCACCAGGAGCGGCCCAAGAGCGCCGACGGCCTTCGTCGCAACCTGCGCCAGCGCGAGAACGGCCGCTGGTACTGGCACTGGGACCCCGCGTTCCTCACCCCGCACGAGGGCGACATCCAGGCATACGAGGCGCACATGGCGGACATGGACCGCGCGGCCCGCGAACTGCCCGTCCCGCTCGCGGTGATCAGGGGCGCGTTGTCGGACGTGGTCAGCGCCGAGGCGCTCGACAGGTTCCGTGGCATCGCGCCGCAGGCCGAGGTGGTCGAACTCTCGGACGCCGGGCACACCGCCGCGGGCTCGGACAACTACAGCTTCACCCAGGCCGTCGTGGCGCTGGCCACCCGCATGCCCGAGTGACAGACTGGGGAAATGAGCGACGAAGCCCGTTTCTCCCGCCTCCCCGACCGTGTGCGCCCCGAGGACATGGTCGCCTCCCAGGCCGTCCAGGAGCACGCCGAGCTGACGCCCGACCAGGTCGAGCTCGACCGTCAGTGGGCGGGCCGCTGGTACGGCTGACCCGCCGACCGGACTCCCGAAAACCTCCACTAGGGACAAATAGTAACTAACTGGTACTATTTGCCGTCTTGGTCCAGGAGAAGCGGGGTCCGGTGGGCGTTCGGAACGGGGGGCTCACCAGAGACGGCGCCACCTGGCTGGTGTATCTGCAGGTCGGCGTCTACGCCACGATGATCTACGGGCTGAGCGCGGCGCTGCCGATGCTGCGGGCCGAACAGGGCGTGTCCCAGTCCGTCGCCGGGCTGCACGGCACCGCGCTCGCCGTTGGAACGATCCTCTGCGGGACGGTGCTCGGGCGGCTCACCCGGCGGTTCGGCCGCCGCCGGGTCGTCTGGGCGGGCCTCGCGGGCATGAACGCCGCGGTGCTGCTGATCGCCGCGCTGCCCCTGCTGCCCGTCACGCTGTTCGGGTACTGCCTCGCCAACGCGGCGGGTTCGCTCGTCCTGTACGCGGGCATGGCCGCGCTCACCGACCACCACGGGCCCGGCCGGGGCGCCGCCGCGATCAGCGAGGCCAACGCCGTCGCCGTCAGCATCGGGATCGCCTCGACCTTCGTGCTCAGCCTGCTCGCCCAGTCGGCGTTCGGCTGGCGGGCCGGGCTGCTCGTGCCGCCGCTCGCGTCGGTGCTCCTGGCGCTCACGCTCGGCCGGCGGTGGGTGCGGGAGCGTCCCGCCGCGCTGGACAAGGCGGCGTCGGGCGGCGGGCCGCTCGGGCTCAGGTTCCAGATCATGGGCGGGGTCCTGCTGTGCGTCGCCGCCGTCGAGTTCTGCTTCAACCTGTGGGGGGCCGAGCTGTTCGCGCGGCGCACCGGGCTCAGCCTCGAGGCCGCGGCGACCGGGCTCACCGCGTTCACCGCGGGCCTCGCCGTCGGCAGGTTCACCGGGGCGAGGCTCGCGCTGCGGCACTCCCCCGCGTTCCTGCTCGTCGCCGCGCTCGGGGTGACGGGCGCGGGCTGGCTCGTGTTCTGGCTGGCGACCGATCCCCTGTTCGGCTATCTCGGCCTCGCGCTGTCCGGCATCGGTGTTTCAGTCCACTTCCCGATGTGCGTGGCGATGCTGGTGGAGGCGTCAGGGGGGCGGACCGACCTCGCCAACGCCCGCGCTTCGGTGTTCGCGGGCGTCGGCGTGGGGGCCGGGCCGTTCGTGCTGGGGGCGCTCGCCGACGGGTTCGGCCCGCACCCCGCCTTCCTGATCGTGCCGGTGCTGCTCGCCGTCGCCGCCGCCGCCGTCGCGTACCAGCATCACCTTCCCGCGCCGGCCTCCGAGGCCAGTCCTCTGCGGGCGTAGGCGCGGACGTCGGCGTCCGGGTCTTCCAGGGCGTCGGTGAGGGCGGCGTCGCGGGACGCGGCGGGCGGGTGGGCGGCCAGGGCGATCACGGCTGCCTTGCGGACGTCCAAGTGCGGGTCGGCAAGGGCGCGGGCGAGGTCGGAGCCGTGGGCGGGCGCTGCGGCCAGCGCCGAGGCCGCCGCGGAACGGACCTCCCAGGACGGATCGGACAGGGCTGGGACGGACAGGGCGGGGGCTCCGTCGTAGGAGGCGAGGGCCTTGAGCGCGGCGGCGCGGACCAGGGGGTCGTGGTCGGCGGCCAGCGCGCTGAGCGGGGCCGTGCCTTCCGGGGCGGCCAGGTGGCCGAGTCCTGCGGCGGCCGTGATGCGCACCTCGCGTGCGGGGTCGCCGACGGCCTTGGCGACGGCGTCGGTCGCGTCGAGGGAGACGAGGCCGCGCACCGCCTGAAGGCGGACGCGCTGGTCGGGGTCGGCGAGGGCGCGGGTGAAGTGGGCGATGTCGCCGAGGCGGAGCGCGCGCAGCACGTCGAGGCACGCGGCGCGGGCGACGGGGTCGGCGTGCTCGGCGCGCAGGGCCGCGGCGAGGGCCGGAGTCGGCGGGATCACCTCGACCAACTCGCGGAGCGCGGTCGCGGCCGCGTGCCGGACCGAGGCGTGTCCGTCGTCGAGGGCTCCGGCGAGGACCGGCGCGAACCCCTCGGGGACCGTCTCGGTGAGGGTCGCGACGGCCGCGCGGCGCACCTTCGGGTCGGCGTCGGCGAGGTAGGGCGCGAACGCGTCGACGCCGGGCGAGGTCTCGGCGAGGGCGAGCAGTTCGAGGATGCGCGGCGATCGCGCGGCGGCGGGGGCGCGTCCGCCTGCGGGGACGTGGCCGGACGGGGTGAACTCCGTCGGCGCGAACCTGTCGATGACGGTACGTTCACCGCCGGGCGGGACAAAACCCTCGACCTCCACGAGATAGTCGCGGACCGGCACCCTGACGAACTCCATCCCGCCGTCGGCGGCCCGCCTGACGTTCAGGTGGGCGAACCACGCGGCGTCGTCGCGGCCCGGCAGGTCGGCGCGGTCGTGGTAGAGGCCCCAGCGGCTCTCGGTGCGCACGAGGGAGGACCGGGCGGCGAGCTCGGCGCAGTCGCGGATGAAGGAGACCTCGACGCAGCGCATCAGCTCGTGCGGGGTGCGTCCGCCCATCCCCGCGATCTCCGCCGACATGCGCGTGAACGCCTCGAGGGCGAGTTCCAGCCTTGTGCCGGTCTTCGGCGGGGCCACATAGTCGTTCACGAACCTGCGGAGCTTGTACTCGACCTGCTGCTGCGGCGGGCCGTCCGGGTGGCGCAGCGGCCGGTAGACGAGCTCGTGCGCGGCGGCGATCTGGGCCTCGTCGGGCTCCCCGTGCCGGAACGAGGCGGCGGCGTCGGCCCCGGCGAGCTCGCCGAAGACGAACGCGCCGATCATGTAGTTGTGCGGGACGCATGCCAGGTCGCCCGCCGCGTACAGGCCGGGGACGGTCGTGCGGGCGTGCTCGTCGACCCACACGCCCGACGCCGAGTGCCCGCCGCACAGGCCGATCTCGGAGATGTGCATCTCCACGTCGTGGGTGCGGTAGTCGTGGCCGCGTCCCGCGTGGAAGGTCCCCCGGGTGGGGCGCTCGGTGGTGTGCAGGATGCCTTCGAGCCGCGTCAGGGTCTCGTCGGGCAGGTGGGTGGTCTTGAGGTAGATCGGGCCGCGCGCCGAGTCGATCTCCCGCTTCACCTCGGCCATCATCTGGCCGGACCAGTAGTCGCAGTCCACGAACCTGTCGCCCGCGGCGTTCACCTGGTAGCCGCCGAACGGGTTCGCGACGTAGGCGCAGGCCGGGCCGTTGTAGTCCTTGATGAGCGGGTTGATCTGGAAGCACTCGAGGCCGCTGAGCTCAGCGCCCGCGTGGTAGGCCATCGCGTATCCGTCACCGGCGTTGGCTGGGTTCTCGTAGGTGCCGTACAGGTAGCCGGAGGCGGGCAGGCCAAGGCGTCCGCACGGGCCCGTCGCGAGGACGACGGCTCCTGCGCGCACCACAACGAACTCGCCGGTACGGGTGTTGAATCCTGCCGCTCCTACCGCCCTGCCTTCTGAGGTCAGTACGCGGACGGGCATCACCCGGTTCTCTATCCTGACGCGTTCGCGCATGTCCCTACGGCGCAGCACCCGGTACAGGACCTTCTTGACGTCCTTGCCCTCGGGCATCGGCAGCACGTACGCGCCCGAGCGGTGTACCCGCCTTACCGCGTACTGGCCGTGCTCGTCTTTCTCGAACTTGACGCCGTAGCCCTCAAGGCGTTTGACCATCGCGTAGCCACGAGTGGCCGTCTGGTGGACCGTCCGCTGGTTGACGATCCCGTCGTTGGCGCGGGTGATCTCCGCGACGTAGTCCTCGGGGTCCGCGACGCCGGGGATGACTGCGTTGTTGACGCCGTCCATGCCCATCGCCAGCGCCCCGGAATGCCGGACATGCGCTTTTTCCAGCAGCAGGACGCTCGCGCCGTTCTCGGCGGCGGCTATCGCGGCCATCGTGCCCGCGGTGCCGCCGCCGACGACGAGCACGTCACAGGTCAGCTCGGTACGGTCGGCGAGCTCGGGGATCTCCATGGGCGGGCCGCCTTAACGCAGAAGGTAGGGGATGTTCACGGTCACCGCGCCGGTCGGGCAGCGGTCGGCGCACGGGCCGCAGTACCAGCACTCGTCCACGTACATGTGGGCCTTGCCGGTCTCGGGGTCGAGCGCGAGGGAGTCGAGCGGGCAGACGTCGATGCAGAGGGTGCAGCCTTCGATGCAGAGGCTCGGGTCGACGGTGACGGGGACGTCCTGACGGTGTGGAACGAGGGGCATTACGGACTCCTGTGCAGTGCGCCTTGCAGGGTCAGCCTGTCGCCCCGGAAGCGGATGAACTCCAGGTCGACGGGCCGCCCGTCGGCGAGATGGGTGAGCCGCTCGGCCAGCAGGAGCGCCGCGCCGCGCGGCGTCTCCAGGACCGCGGCGGAGTGGGCGTCGGCGTTGACCGCCTCGATGCCGAGGTCGGCCCTGCCGAGCGGGCCCGCGAGCCGTTCGATGAGCACGAACACGTCCTCGTTGACGAGGTCCTGCTCGAGCACCTCACGGCCGAGTTCGGGTTCGAGGTAGGTCTGGTCGAGACTGAGCGGCACGCCGCCGAGCCTGCGCAGCCGTTCGATGTAGACGACGGGTGAGCCGTCGGGCAGGCCGAGCCGCGCGCCGATCGCGGCGGGCGGCGTGACGACCCCGCCCGCCCGCAGCTCGTTGACGACGGGGCCGTGCTCGCGCAGCGTCTCGTTCAGGCCGAGCAGCCGGTGCAGCCCGTGCGGCACCTTCACGGCGGTCACGAGCGTCCCGACGCCGGGCAGCCGCTCGATCAGGCCCTCGCCGCGCAGCAGGTCGAGCGCTTCGCGCACGGCGTTGCGGGTCGTCCCGAACTCCGCGACGATCCGCTCCTCCTTGGGCAGCACCCCGCTCTCGAACGCGCCACGCCGGATCTGCGCCCTCAGCACATCGGCCACCTGCCGGGCCCGATCGGCCCTCGGCCGCCGCCCGTCGTCACCCCCGATTCCGCTGCTCACACCGCATAACCTACCGACCCAGTAGGAAACTTCAATAACGGTGAGGTCACGCCACCCGCCCCCCACCCCACCCAGGCCAAACCCACCAAACCACCCCACTTCCGCCACCCCAAGACCCCACCTCACCCCCCACGCCCCCGCCCAACCCGCCATCACCCGCACACCCCTCGCGAGCGAGATCGCCCCGGCGCGCGCGGGATCGTCGACCAAGGCTCCCCACCCGCGCATCCCGGGCGGGAAGGTCAACCCGGCGCTCGGCGCGCGCGGATTCGTCGGCCAAGGTCCGCTGCCCAGGACCTATCGCCCGGTGCCCCTGACGGGCGAGATCGCCCCGGCGCGCACGGGATCGTCGGCCAAGGCTCCCCGCCCGCGCATCCCGGACGGGGAGGTCAACCCGGCGCTCGGCGCGCGCGGGATCGTCGGCCGGGGCCGTCGCCCGCCTGCGGGCGGCGGCGCGGGGGAGTCGGCGGCGGTCGTCCAGGCGGCGGTGAGGGTGGCGGTCGCGGCGGAGGGTCGTCGCGTGGTGGACGGGGCGACGATCGGGGCGGGGTCGGGCGATCGGTGGGGTGCCGGTGTCCGGGTCAGGGGGAGGTGAGGGTTTGGTGGAGGGTTGTGGCTTCCTTGGTGGTGCGGGAGGTGCGGGAAAGGGGGGTCCAGGCGGTGAGGGCGGGGATCGGGGTGCGGATGTGGTGGAGTTCGGCGGTGCGGGTGGCCAGGGCGAGGAGGTCGTTGAGGCCGCGCGGCGGCGCGGCGGCGGGGGTGGGAAGGAGGGCGGGGATCGCCTCGGCGAGGACGGGCCAGAGGTTCGCGCCCGCGAGGGTCGCGTCGGTGAGCGCCTTGACGACGCGCGGCAGGAGGATCGTGCCGGAGCCGGTGAACATGGCGAGCAGCGCGCCGAGGTCGCGGGCGGGCAGCGCGTCATGGGCGGCGAAGGACAGCAGGGCGTCGAGGGCCCCGGCCCGCTCGCGCTGGTGCTTCGACGCGAGCGCGAACAGCAGGACGGCCGCCGTGGCGTTGCCCGTCGGGCCCGTCGCGTCGGACAGGGACAGGACGATGCCGCCCTGCCCGTACCGCTCCTCGGGCCAGGCGCGGACCTGGCACATCATGTGCAGGGCCGTCAGCTCACGGTGGGACGGCATGACCGACGGCCACCACGGGACCGAACCGTGGTGGCCGAAGTGCCAGGGTTTCGCCTCGAGCAGCGGGGCCGCCTCGCCCAGCGGCAGCTCGGGCGGAAGGTCCGGATATGCGTGGATCGACCCGGCGAAGCGCGGGCCCACGCCGTCGGCGAGCGCGCGCAGCCGCCCGGAGACCGCCGTGGTGAGGGCGTCGTCGGGATCGGGCAGGCCGCCGGCCGCGATCCAGGCGCGCACCGTCTCCGCCGACGGCGAGACGAGCCCCGACGGCAGCGGGCCCGCGTCGCGCGGGAGCCTCAGCAGCGCCTGGGCGAGATCGACCGGGCCCGGCTCCACGCCCGCCTCCTCAAGCGTGCGCAGCCGGTGCGCGAACACCTCTGGGTCGAGGTGGCCGCTCGCGCTCGTGGGGGTGGCGAGCAGCACCGGGTCGCCCAGGTGCAGGGCCGCCTCAAGGTAGCGCTTGCGCAGGAACGTCGCGGGCGACGGGCGGGCGGACGCCCCGTCGGCCCTGGCGAGGCGGACGCGCAGCTCCTCGTCGAGCTCACCGGGACGCGTGGTCCGCACGAGCGCGTTGAAGACGAGCACGACCCCGTCCATCGCCCCGCCCTGGCGCATCGGCCAGGCGTACCGCTCGGCGTGGGCGCGCGCCTCGGCGAACACCGCGCCGCCGAACGTGACGAGCCCGGCGACCAGGCGTTCTACGTCGCTCCAGGGCGCGGCGTCCGGTGCGCGCAGGTGAGCCAGGACCTCGGCGAGCAGTTCAGCGGATGAGGCGATCGGCGGGTCGAGCTCCCGGGGCGCGACCGGGTACAGCGCCGTAACCTCCACGGGCGCGGGCTCGGCGACCTTCCCATACGCGGCGGCGATCTTCTCGCGCAGCGGCGCGGGCAGCTCGGTCGACGCCGCACGGACCGCCTCGGCCGTCAGCGGATCGGCGGCGTCGCTGTGCCGCACCGCGAGCCGCACGGCCCGCTCGCGGGTGTCGGCGTGGTCGATCGCGAACGCCGCGACGGCCGCGGCGACCGTCGCGCGCTCACGTCCCCCGGCGGTCCGGTCGAGCCAGCCGAGCGCGGCCCTGAGCAGTTTGCGTTCGGTGCGGAACAGCAGGGCCGCCGTGGTCTCGGCGAAGGTCTCCTCAGGCAGCGGCGCGAGCGCGTCGACCGCACGCACCTGCTCGAACGCGAGCTCGGCGACGGGCAGCGCGGCGTCCGGGAGCAGCCGCACGTAGTCGCGCAGCCTCGGCGCGGACTCCTCGGGCGTCGGCGCGAGCACGCGGTGCAGCGCGACGTACCAGGCGATCTGCCGGCCCTTGCCGCCGCGCAGGAACCGCCGGACGCACCCGTCGAGCAGGAAGCCACGGTCGACGTGCGCGATGATCTCCTCGGCGAGGGTCAGCGAGGCGTTGTGCTCGAGCACCTCCGGCGGCCCGACCGGCGCCTGGTCGAGCAGCGCCCCGCCAACGCCGTCCTCGGCGAACAGGACGGGCACGAGGACCGGGAAGAACGGGTCTTCGGCCACCGGCTCCGGACGCCGGAAGCGCAGCCACGCGGCGGCGAACGCGAGCGTGGCGGGCGGCGGCGCGCCCTCGGCGCGCAGCAGGCCAGCGGCGATCTCCCAGGGGACGGGGTCGCCGCCCCAGTCGAGCAGTTCCGCGAGGCGCAGCCGCGCCACGAGCCGCGCGGCGAGCTCGAGCCGCCATTCCCGTGGCCGTTCGGCGAGGACGGTAAGCGCGGCGCGCGCGGTGGACCCGTCGTCGTCCCACGTCTGCAGCTCACGTCTGCACACCCATGCCGCGACCGCGGCCGCCCCGCCGAGACTCCCCGCGCCCG
Organism: Actinocorallia sp. A-T 12471; assembly: GCF_033875155.1. Taxonomy (NCBI): domain Bacteria; kingdom Bacillati; phylum Actinomycetota; class Actinomycetes; order Streptosporangiales; family Thermomonosporaceae; genus Actinocorallia; species Actinocorallia sp. A-T 12471. Next base: position 108,631 of record NZ_JAWZTE010000007.1, read on the forward strand.
CGACCCGCAACGCCCCGGCCCGCTTGTCCCCGCCCCACGAGTCAAACCCCAGCCCCCGCAGAAACCCCCCGATCTCCTTGCCCACCACCTTCCGCTCCGCGTCGTCAAGCCCCCCAAGCACACCCGCGACCCCTTGCGCATCCGCCCTCCCCACCGCATCCCGCACCCTCCCCCAACCGCCACCGGCATTCATCTCACTCACCCCCGCAAACTACCCACCCCCTCCGACAAAACCCACCCCAGCCCTCAAGCGCACGACACAAAGACCCGCGGAGACCCCGCACACCGCCCCGCAGCCACTGAGACAATCCGCCCCCGCCCCTCAGACGCGCCGATACAAAAAGGTGCGGCGCCCCTCGCACCGCCCGACACTGACAGAACCCGCCCCGACGCGCAGGCCGCAGGCGCGCAGGCGCAACGACATACGGAGGTCCCTCGCATCGCGGGACCGCTAACAGGACCCGGCCCCCGGCTCCCGGACACGCGGGTGCGCGGGTGCGCGGGTGCGCGGGTGCGCGGGTGCGCGGGTGCGCGGGTGCGCGGGTGCGCGGGTGCGCGGGTGCGAAGCGAGGCTCCCTCGCGCCGCGCGCGGGCGCTGATAGAACCCGACCCGCGCCGCTCCGGCGTACGGGTGCGAAGACGGGTGGGGGCGAAGCGAGGCCCCTCGCGCGGGGCGCGGGTGCTGGCAAGGCCCGGCCCTGACGCTCGGGTGTGCGGGGGCGAAGATGGGTGGGGGCGGTGGGAGGGGCTTTGTGCCGCGTGTGGGTGCTGACGGGACGCGGTGGCCGACGTTCAGGGGTGCGGGGGCGGGGGTTAGGGGGTTAGGAGGGTGGTTAGGTGGGTGGCTTCTTTTGCTGCGCGGGAGGTGTTGGATCTGGGGGTCCAGGTTTGTAGGGCGGGGATGGGGGTGCGGATGTGGTGGAGGGTCGCGTTGGTGGAGGCGGCTGCGAGTAGGTCGGCTAGCGCGGCGGGGGTGGGGTCGGATGGGGCGGGCAGGAGGGCCGGGATGGCGGTTTCGAACAGCGGCCAGAGGTTCGCGCCCGCGCGGACGGCGTCGGCGAGGCAACCCGTCACTCGGGACAGGGTGATGTCGCCCGATCCGGTGAGGATGGGGATGAGGGAGCCCATCGAGGCCGTCGGGACGGCGTCCTGGGCGGCGAAAGACAGCAGGGCGTCGAGGGCTCCGGCGCGGTCGGCGGTGTGCGGGGAGGACAGGCCGTAGACCAGGAGGGCGGCGGTCGCGGGGCCGGTCGGGCCCGTGGCGTCGGCGAGGTCGAGCAGGATTTCGCCCTGCTCGTACCGCTCCAGCGGCCACCACTCGGCCTGCCGCAGCAGGTGGACGGCGGTGAGCTCACGGTGTGCGGGCATGACCGAGGTCCACCAGCGGGCCACCCTGTGCGTCGCGGCGTCGTCGATCGTCGCGGTGTCCAGCCGGGTCAGGAAGGCCGCCGAGCCGGTGCCCTCCGCGCCGGTGGCGACCGCGTGCAGGCGCTTGCCGTGGGTGGTCTTCGGCTCCGCGTCCCAGAACCCGCGCCGTGACCTGCGGTACCCCACGACCTCGTAGGCGATCTCCGGGTCGGGCAGCCCGCCGCCCTCGATCCACGACCGCGCGGTCTTGGCGGCGGGCGAGACAAGGCCGTCGAGGACCGACGCGGCGGCCTCGCGGGGCAGCCGGAGCAGCGCCTGTTCCAGGTCGTACGCGCCGGGTTCCAGACCCGCCTCCTCCAGCATCCGCAGCCGCGCCGCGAACACCTCGGGGTCCACGTGGCCGGTCGAGGAGGTCGGGGTGGCGAGCAGGGTCGGGGCCCCGAAGCGCGCGGTGGCGTCGAGGAAGCGGCGGTGCAGGAACCGGGTGAGGTGCGGCCGTCCGGGAAGGGTCTCCGCCTTACCGAGTCTGTCGCGCAGGTAGTCGATCACGCCGCGCTGGGGGCGGCCCCTGGCCAGGCTGTTCAGCACGAAGTGGACCCCCATGAGGCCCGAGGCGTCGGCGTGCAGGAGCCAGGGGTGGCGCTCGTTGAGCGCGCGCAGGTCTCCGGCGATCGCGGGCCCGTGCGTGACGAGGCCCGCGAGCAGCCGCTCCCCGTCGGCCCAGCGCTGGGCGCGCGGCGACCGCAGCTCGGCGAGGACCGTCTCGAGCAGTTCGGCGGGCGACGCGATCGGCGGGTCGAGCTCGCGGGGCGCGACCGGGTACAGCACCGGCGGCTCGGCCGCTTCTTCCGGCTCGGCCGCGCCGCCGTAGGCCGCCGCGATCGCCTCGCGCAGCGGGCCGGGCAGCACCGCCGCCGCCTCCCTGACGGTCTCGGCGGCGAGCGGATCGACGGCCTTCGCGTGCCGGACGGCGAGGCGCACCGCCCTGTCGCGGGTGTCGGCGTGCTCGATCGCGAACGCGGCGGCGGCCTGCGCGACGACGACGCCCTCACGGCCCTTGGCGGTCTTGCCGAGCCAGATAAGCGCCGCCTTCAGCAGCTTGCGTTCCGGCCGGAACAGCAGCGCGGACGCCGCTTCTGCGTAGGTCTCCGGGGCGAGCGGCGTCAGCGCGTGCACCGCCTTGACCTGCTCGAACGCCAGCTCGGCGACGGGCAGCGCGGCGTTCGGCAGCAGCCGCACGTAGTCGCGCAGCCTCGCCGCGGACTCCTCAGGCGTCGGCGCGAGCCTGCGGTGCAGCGCGACATACCAGGCGATCCGGCTGCCATCGCCGCCGCGCAGGAACCGCCGGACGCATCCGTCGAGGAGGTCGACGCGGCGGGCGTTGGCGACGATCTGTTCGGCGAGCGGGACCCCGCCCTCGCGCGCCGGGGCGTCGAAGGGGGCCTGGACGGCGAGGATCGGGCCGAGGCCGTCGGCGTCGAACAGGGTCTCAAGGACCCCGGGGAACAGCGGGTCGTCGGCGACGGGCTCGTCGGGCCGCCAGACCAGCCAGCCGCCCGCGAACTCCGGCGTGCGCGGCGGCGGCTCGCCCGCCTCGCGCAGCAGCGCGGCCGGCACCTCCCACATGACGCGGTCGGCCCCCCAGGCGAGGAGTTCGGCGACGCGCAGGCGGCCCACCAGGCGGCGCGCGTAGTCGAGCCGCCATTCCCGCGGCCGGTCGGCGACGACCCGCACCAGCGCGTCGGTGAGCGTCGGTTGGTGCCGCCAGTCGCGCAGGTCGCGCCGCGCGGTCCACGCGGCAGCGGCGGCGGCACCGCTGAGACAGCCCGTCCCGGCGACGCGCAGGGCGGACAGACGCGGTCGGCCGGCGGCCGGGAGCAGGCGCAGGAGCTCCTTCGTCCGCCTGCCGACGGCCTTGCGCGCCTCGGCGTCGAGCCCGCGCACCACGTCGGCGACGACGACGGGCTTGGCCGTGCGCACAGCCGCGAGCACCCGCTCCCAGGCCGCTTCGTGATCACTCATGCCGCGACCATAAACGCCGCCGCCGACATTTCCGCGGCCCGGCTCAGCGGGACAGCAGCGCGAGGGCGAGCCCTACGCCGCCCACGAGGCACGGGAACCCGAGGAGCGGGCGGAGGTCGGCGGCCGTCAGCCACGCCCTGAGCAGGAGGAACAGGGCATATGCCACCCGGACCGAGCCGTGCTGCCGCAGCAGGCGGGCGCGGGCGTCGGCGCGCGTCGGCCGGGGGCGCAGCACCCCTGACCCGACGAGGGCGACGGCGCACACCACGAGGACGGCACGGTACTCGACGTCCGACATGCCGTGAACCTAGGAGCGCCGATGTCCCGGGGCACAGAGCCCGGTGTCCCAAGCGCGCGGGTCCCGGTGGATGGGAAGCGCGCTGACAGGAAGGTGTCCTGTGCGGTAGACAACGAGGGATCTTCTTGCCGCGAAGGGGGACGATGTACGCGCGAGTGCGGGACACGAACTTGTACTTCGACGTGGAGGGCGCGGGCCTCGTCCACTACAAGGGAACGTGGCGGGAGAAACCCGTCATAGTGGCGCTGCACGGCGGCCCGGGAGGCGAGCACAGCGCCTACAAGCCCGTGCTCTCCGGGCTCGCGGACAAGGCGCAGATCATCTACCTGGACCACAGGGGAAGCGGCAGGTCCGCGCGCGGCCCCCGGGAGTCCTACACGCTGGAGAACAACGTCGAGGACCTCGAGGCGCTGCGCCTTCACCTCGGCCTGGAGAAGATCGCCCTGCTCGGCGCGTCTTACGGCGGCATGGTCGCGCTCTCCTACGCGGTCCGGTACGGGGAGAACCTTTCGCATCTCGTCGCGGTCGCCACCACGCCGAGCCACCGGTTCCTGCCCAGGGCACAAGAGATCCTCGCCGAGAGGGGCACGCCGGAACAGCGCGCGGCGGCCGAGCCGCTGTGGACGGGAACCTTCGGGAGCGAGGACCAGCTCAGGGAGTACTTCGAGATCCTCGGCCCGCTGTACTCGCGCACCTACGACCTGGCCGAGGCGCGCAAGAAGCGCAGAATCCTCAGCCCTGACGCGCTCAACGAGGGCTTCGCGGGCTTCCTGCGCGCCTACGACGTCTCCGCCGACCTGCCCCGCATCACCGTCCCGACCCTCGTGCTCGGCGCGCGCCACGACTGGATCTGCGCGCCCGAGTTCTCGGTCGAGATAGCGCGCGGCATCCCCGGCGCTGACCTGCGGATCTTCGAGGAGAGCGGGCACAGCATCCTGTCGGACGAGCCCGAGGCGTTCCTCGACGCCGTGCGCGGCTTCCTCACCTACAACGACTAGCCTCCGACGCCGTCACACCGCTCACGTGACGGCGACGATCTCCGCCGCGACGAGCCGTCCCGCCTCGACCGTCAGGATCCCGACGGTCCCGTGCGGCTGACGGCGTCGGTCGGTGGGCGACCCGGGGTTGAACACGCGGAAGCCGCCCTCGCCCTCGTCCCAGGGGATGTGCGAGTGGCCGAACACGACGAGTCCCGCGTCGGGGAAGGCGCGGCGGAGCCTCGCCAGCCTGCCCTTGGCGGGGCCGCTGTCATGGACCATGCCGACGCGCAGGCCGTCGAGGTCGATCTCCAGCCGCTCCGGCGCGCCCCACGCGGCGACGTCGGGCCCGTCATTGTTGCCGAGGACCGCGTGGACGGGGGCGAAGCCGGCAAGCTCGTCGAGGACTTCGGCGGTGCACACGTCGCCGGCGTGCAGGATCACGTCGGCTCCGCGCAGGAGCTCGGCCACGGCGGGCGGGCATGAACGCCACCGCCGCGGCGCGTGCGTGTCGGAGATCGCCACGACTTTCACCCGGCCATCCTCCCGCACACCTGAGCGCGCGGCCCGGCACGGCGCGAAGCCGTGCCGGACCGGGCGTCAGGCGAACCAGCGGCGCGGGTGCCGGGTGAGGGTGTAGCCGAGGACGCCCATCAGGGCGGCGAGCACGCCGCCGACGATGGTCCAGGTCCAGCGGCCGGTCAGCCGCGCAAGCCAGCCCTCTCCCTTCGCCTCCGGCTTCGGCGCGGAGTCGACGGTCGTGGGCGCGGCCGTCGCGTCGGGCGCGAGGGTCGTTCCCGCATTCACCGGCGGCGAGAGCGGCGCTTCCATGCGCGCGCCCGCCGGGTGCGCCTCGCCCTCCCTGACGCTCAGGTCGAGCTCGGTGCTGACGGGCAGGCCCAGATCGCGGTCCGGCAGCCCGGTCGCCGACAGCCGCAGGTAGTACGTGCCCGGCAGCGGGTCATACGACCACGGGTCCGCCCACGTCCTGATCCTGCGCAGCGTGCAGCCGAGCTCGACCTGGGCCGCGTCGCGCGCGGCGGTCGCGGTCTGCGCCCCCGCCGTGCAGGACTGGCGGCGGCGCAGCCCGTCGAACACGTCGAGGGTCCAGGTCATCGGGCCGTGCCTGTCGGCCGACGGCGGCAGCGCGATCCGCACGTCGACCTTGTGCGACTCCCCCGCCGCCGCGGCGAACGACCAGTACAGGTAGTCGCCGGTCATCGCGGTGACCTTGACCCGGTGGCCGGGCTCGATGACCGTGGCGCTGAGGAACGACGGCCCCCCTGTCCTGACCTCGAGGTCGGGGACCGTCGCGTCCTCGTCGGCGAGCGCGGGCGCGGCGCAGGCGAGGACCGCCCCCGCGGCGAGGGTGAGCATGGTGCGGCGCATGGTCAATTCGCCCTCCGGAGGGAGATCCGCCAGCGGGCCAGCCAGCCCGTGACGAGCCCGGCAACGAGGCCCGCGAGGGCGAGCACGAGCAGCAGCGTCCAACCGCGGCCCAGGACGGGTTCACCCGGGTCGGGCGAGGCGGCGACGAGGTCGACGGTCAGCTCGAGCGGCATGCCAGGCGACGTGCTCACCTTGGGCGGCGCGGAGAAGGAGTTGCTGACCACGAGGCACACCGTCCTGACCTCGGCGTCGTCGTCGTCGGCCGAGCGGCCGTCGGACCAGCGCAGGCCGGCGGACTGCACGTCGGTCCTGCCGCTGCCCGCGTCCGAGCCGCGCACGAGTTCACGGCCGCCGCTCGCGGTCGCCCGCAGCAGCACCCCGTAGTCCCGGTTCAGCTTACGGTCCAGGGACAGGCTGACGGACGCGCGCAGTTCCTGCCCCGGCGCGAGCCGCACCCGGTACCAGCGGTGCTCGCCGATCTCCTCACGGTCGGTGTAAACGCCGGGCGCGAGCACCGGCGCGGTGGCGCAGGCCGCGGTCCCGCTGACGTGCAGGGGCGCTTCGGCGTAGGTGTCCACCGCGCGGTTGATCAGCAGCTGCAGCCGCTCGGTGAGCTGCGCCTGGTTCTGGATGGCGGTGTAGGTGCCGCCGGTGGCCTCGGCGATGCAGGTGAGCTGCCTGCGGACCTTCGCGTCGAGGGTGAGGCCGAGGGTGTCGATGACCAGGTGGGTGCCGCGCGCGGCGAGCTCGCGGGCGACGTCGCACGGGTCGGGCAGGCCGCAGGAGTCCTCACCGTCGGTGATGAGGACGATCCTGCGGGTCGTCTCGCCGGTGCCGAGGTCGTCGGCGGCGGCGCGCAGCGCGAGCCCGATGGGGGTCCAGCCGGTCGGCGCGAGCGTCGCGATCGCGGTCTTGGCCTCGACCTTGTCGACCACGCCCACGGGGAACAGCAGCTTGGTGTCCTTGCAGCCGACGGCCTTGGTGCTGCCGGGGAACCTGTGCTGTGAGCCGAGCAGGCGGATGCCGAGGTGCGCTTCGGCGGGCATCGCGTCCACGACGTCGTTGAACGCCTGTTTCGCGACGGCCATGCGGCTGCGTCCGTCGAGGTCGGCGATGCGCATCGACCCGCTGGAGTCGAGGACGAGTTCGACGCGCGGTGGTTCTTTGGCGGGGGTCTCTTCGGCGGCCGCCGGGAGCAGGCCCGGCCCCGCCACTGCGATGAGCGCGCCGAGCAGACCGGCCGCCCACCGTCGTGCGGTGATCATCCGGCGATGATAGTGATCTTCCGGTTCTGAGGTAGATCATCTGGACCTGCGGAGATAACGATTGGTTCGCCTTTTCCGTCCTGCTGTGTCCGGCGGGGCTCAGGGGGCGGCGCGGACGCGCAGCGCGACGAGCCCGCCCGCGAGGGTCGAGGCGGCGGCCACGAGGTAGAGCAGCGTGAAGTTCTTGTCCTGCCCGTGGACCGCGACGTTCAGCAGCAGGGGCGCGACGGCAGGGGCCGCCGAGTGCGGGACCGACGTCGCGAACTGGAGGACCGCGGTGTAACGGCCCGCCTCGGTGGCGCGCTCGGGCAGCACGTCGAGGGCGAGGGCCTGGTCGACCGCCGAGAACATGCCGAGGCCGACCGAGCAGACCAGCGATCCCGCGACGAGCGGGGCGAGCCCGTCGGAGAGTGCCATCGTGCAGGCCCCCGCCGCGTAGAGCACGCCGGACAGCAGGACGAAGACGCGACGGCGGCGCAGCCTGTCCGACAGAAAGCCGCCACCGAGCGATCCCGCCGCCGTCGCCGCCGCGCCCGCGCCCGCCAGCGCGGCGAGGGTCCCGGCCGCCTCCGCGACGGGCACGTCAAGCCGCGCGGCGAAGAAGAACGCGGTGAAGGTGGTGACGAGGGTGAGGCCGAAGTAGAACGCGAACCTGCCGAGCCAGACAAGGGAGAAGTCCCGGTGACGGCGTACGTCCCACACGTACGAGCGCAGAAGGGTGCGGACGGTAAGCGGCGGCGCGGGGGGAAGTCCTCGGCTGTCGGGCTCCCCGCAGGTCACCGCGAACAGCAGTACCGCCGCCGCGCCTATCGCGCCGGGTACGAGCAGCAGAAGGAGCGCGTCGCCCTTCAGCGCGCCCGCGAGCGAGACGCCGAGGAAGGGCGCGGCCATCGTCGCGAACCCGCCGAGTCCCGCGACGCGCCCGCGCCGCTCCGGCGGCAGCAGGTCGGCCTGGACCACCACGAGCTTGGTGAGCGCCTGCTGCCACCCGAGCGTCGCCAGCACCCACCCGGCCCCGAGCACCGCGACGGTCGGCGCGACCGCCATCACCGCGAGCCCCGCGACGCCGACCACCGCCCCGCCGACGACATAGGGACGCCGCCGCCCGTACCGGCAACGGGTCCTGTCGCTCAACGCCCCGAGCAGGGGCCCGCCCAGCACCGACACCAGCGCGCCGCCCCCGGTGACGTATCCCAGATACTCCACCTTGCCCGGCGCGAGCTGCGCGATCCTTATCGACAGCGAGATCGCCAACGGCGTCACGAACGCCAGGTACACGCCGAACTGCGCGAGCACCAGCGGCCCGACGAACCCGAACCCCGCCCTCCCCGCGGCGGACGGCGCGGCGACGGCGTCGGCATCGGACCGCACACTCAAGGGACCCCCACGGCTACACAGCGCACACCTTCCGCAGGAATCCTTACCCTGAGTAACCGCCCTCTACGATCCCACCCGGCCGGTGGACGCGGCCCACAACGCGGACGCCCGGCCCAGAAGGGGCAGCGGCCGGGCCGCAAGCGCGCTTCCGGGCCCGACGAACAACCGGCCTCCGAAACACGCGCCGGTGGACTGGCCCCGACGAACAGCCGGGTGTCCGTAACGCGGGCCAGTGGACGCGCCTGGCCCGACGAACAACCGGGTGTCCGCAACGAGGGCCGGTACACGCGGCCCGGCCCGCGTTCCGGCCCGACGAACAACCAGGTGTCCGTAACGCGGGCCGGTGCTTTCCTGCCCGACAAACAACCAGGTGCCCGTAACGCGGGCCGGTGGACGCGACCCGGCGCTGTCCCGCAGGGACAACGCGGTGCCGGGAGCTCAAGCGCGCTGCGGGGCGCGGTCGGTCAGGGGGTGTAGCCGAGGAGTTTGGCGGCGAGGTCGGTGAGGACCTCGGTCGCGCCGCCGCCGATCGGGAGGAGCCGGGCGTCGCGGTAGTGGCGTTCGACTTCGACGCCGTGCATGTAGCCCGTGCCGCCGTGCAGCTGGACGGCCTCGTCGCAGACGTGCGTGGCGCACTCCACGGCCGTCTGCTTGGCAAGGCACGCCTCGGCGATGACGTCGGCGCTGAGCCCGTCGGCGACGTAGCGTTCGGCGACCGCGCGGGTGTAGGTCCGCGCGACCTCGACCTGCCTGCGCATCTCCACGAGCTTGTGCCGGACGACCTGACGGGCCACGAGCGGCGCGCCGAACGTCGCGCGGTCGCGGCAGTACGCGACGGTGAGGGCGAGCGACCGGGACGCGATCCCGTACGCGTGGACCGCCAGACCCAGACGTTCCACCACGAACTGCTCGGCGATGTAGGCGAAGCCCGCGTTCTCCTCGCCGACGAGCCGGGAGACCGGGACGCGCACGTCAACGAAGGACAGCTCGGCGGTGTCGGAGCAGTGCCAGCCCATCTTCGCCAGCGCGCGGTCGACGGTCAGGCCGGGCGTGTCCTTGTCGATGACGAGCAGGCTGATCCCGCCCGACCCCGGCCCGCCCGTCCGGACGGCGGTCGTGATGAAGTCGGCCCGGACGCCGCTGGTGATGAACGTCTTCGCGCCGTTCACCACGTACGCGTCGCCGTCACGGACCGCCGTCGTGCGCAGCGCGCCGACGTCGCTGCCGCCGCCCGGCTCGGTGATGCCGAGCGCGCCGATCAGCTCGCCCGCGAGCGTCGGCCGGACATAACGGTCAATGAGATGGTCGCCGCCGCGCGCGACGATGTGCGGGAGGGCGATCCCGTGGGTGAACAGCGCGGCGGCGAGGCCGCTGGACATTCCGGCGTCGAACATCGCCTCCTGCGCGGCGATGCCGTCCAGCAGCGTGCCGCCCTCGCCGCCCTTGTCCTCGGGGATGCCGAGCCCCAGGAGCCCGTGCTCGGCCGCCGAGACGTGCAGCGCGCGGGGCACCTCCCCCGCCTCCTCCCAGGCGGCGAGGTGGGGGACGATCTCGCGTTCGGTGAACCGACGCGCGGTGTCGCGCAACAGCTCGTGCTCGGCGGTCCAGAACGGCACTGCGGCTCCTCGGGCAGGGGGCGGGGTCGTCGCGCAGGTCGGCGCGGTCGAGCGTCAGCGCCCGCCGGTCGAGAATCCGCGCGCGGCATCATGCCCATCCCGGGAACAAGCCGTCAAGCCCGACCTTTCCCGGCCGGGCCCTGGGCTACGGGATGACGAGGGGAAGCGACTCCCAGCCCCGGACCGTCGAGGTCGAGGCGAGGTTCGCCTTGTCCCAGTCGACGTCCCACTCGGGAAAGCGCTTCAGGATCTCCTCCATCGCCACCCTGCCCTCGAGCCGGGCCAGGGCTGCCCCGAGGCAGTAGTGGATGCCGTATCCGAACGTCATCTGGTGTCGGATCTTGCGGCGGACGTCGAAGCGGTCGGGGTCGGGATAGCGGCGTTCGTCCCGGTTCGCGGCGGCGACGAGGAACAGCAGCGCGTTGCCGGCCGGGATCGTCCGCCCGTGGAACTCCACGTCGGTCATGACGGCCCGGGCGACCGCGTGGCCCGCCGGCTCGTACCGCAGCACCTCCTCGACCGCGTTCGGGATGAGCGACGGGTCGGCGACGAGGTCGCGGCGCTGGTCGGGATGCTGGGCGAGCAGGGACCCGATCCAGCCGATGAGCCGTCCCGTCGTCTCGTTGCCCGCGCCCGCGACGACCGTCATGTAGGTGACGACCTCGTCGCGGCTGAGGGTGCGCCGGACGCCCTGCTCGTCCTCGAACTCGGCGGTGAGCAGTTCGGTCACCAGGTCGTCCGACGGGTGCGCGGCCCGCCAGTCGACGTAGTCGCCGAGCTGCTCGAGGTCCATGACCGCGCCACCGCTGAAGTCCATCTGGCCGCCGTCCTCGGTGGTGAGGAACCTGTCGGCGGAGTCGCGGATGGACTCCTGGTCCTCCTCGGGGATGCCGAGGAGCGCGCTGATGACGCGCATGGGCAGTTCCGCGCCGACGGCGGCGACGAGGTCGAACCCGTCGGAGCCGACGAGCGGGTCGAGGGTACGGCGGCAGTAGTCGCGGACCATCGGCTCGAGCGCGCCTATCCGGCGCGGGGTGAACATGCGGGTGAGCAGCCTGCGGTGGATGCCGTGCGCGTCGGGGTCCTCGAAGATCAGGGTGCCCGGCGGGATCTCGATGCCCGATTTGATCAGTTCGAGGATGTTGCCCCGCGCCGAGGAGAACGTCTGCCAGTCCGGCAGGCCCCGGTCGAGGTCGGCGTAGCGGCTGACCGCGTAGAAGTCGTGGGTCGCGTTGTAGTAGAGCGGAGCCTCGTCGCGCAGGCGCCGGTAGACCGGGTAGGGGTCCTTGCCGATGACCGGGTCGTAGGGGTCCCAGCTGATCGGGTCTGCAGTGCCCACCGTCATTCCCTCCATGGCTCGCCTCAGGAACCTCGGGGTCCGTGGCCCCCGAGCATGCTGGGCGATTGCTCAGCATGCTCGTCCAAGGTGTGTACCACCGGGTTTCCGAGCCGGTCAAGGGCCCCTCCGGGTATGATCGACATGTGTCATTGACAAACGTCATTGACGATCATCGGCCGATTGCGGGCTGGAGGGCGGTGGTTTGCGGTGCTCGGCGAGGGGACGTCGCGACGTGACGCGCAGCGGATCGAGACACGTCAGCGGGTGTTCGACGCGGCGGTCGCGGAGTTCCGCAAGGCGGGGGTCACGGCCGCCGACATCGGCGCGATCGCGGCCGCGGCGGGGGTGGCGCGCGGCACGTTCTACTTCCACTTCCCGACCAAGGAACACGTGGTCGCCGAGGTCGTCCGGCGTGAGGAGCGGCGGGTCGCCGACGGGCTCGTCCGCTTCCTCGCCGTCCCGCACGACCTTGGTGAGGTGTTCGGGGAGATCGTCCGGCTCGTCCTGGCGACCGAGCGCAGGGTCGGCAAGGCGCTGTTCCGTGAGGTGCTCGCCCTCTACTTCTCCCCCACGCGCCCCGACACCGACGACTGGGCCGAGCACCCGGTGATGGTGCTGGTCATCGGGGAGATCGCGCGGGCCAGGGAACGCGGCGAGGTGCGTCAGGAGGCCGACCCGGCGCACAGCGGCTACTTCTTCTTCCTCGGGCTGTATGCCCTGCTCACGACGTTCCGCGGGTCGAAGGCGATTCGTGCCGGGCTCGTCGCGGAGTTCGTCGCGGCGAGCCTGCGCGGGCTCGAAGCGCGCTGACGCCGCCCGGCTTCCCGGACATTCGGCCTACATCGGTCAGCGCCCGGGAAGTCCGGCTCTCTGGATCTTCGGCGTGGTTTGATCCGGGGGCTCTCGAAGGAGGCCCCCATGACCGCACAGTTCCTCGTCACCGCGTCCGGCCTCGGCCTCGCCGTCAAGGAGGCGATCCGCGCGGGACTCGACCGCGCGACGCCCGGCGGCGCGGTGCCGCTGCACGTCGGCGGGATCACCGAGCGGTGGCTGAGCGACGCGCTCGGCCTCGCGCCCGGCACGATCACCGCGGTGCGCGTCGTGGACGAGCACTCCGGGACCGCCGCGCGCGTCCGCCTGGCCGTCGAGTCCGAGGGCGAGGAGCTGCCGGACCACCTGTTCCTCAAGCTCCCGCCGCGCGACTACCTCCAGCACGTGCTCATGAACCTGTTCGACCTGGGCATCCGCGAGATCCACGCGTACCGCGCGCTGGGCGAGGCCCCGCCCGTCCGGGTGCCCCGGTGCCACGCGGCCAAGGCCGACAAGGCCGGGCGGCGCTCGGTGCTCGTCCTCGAGGACCTGACGGAGACCGCCACGTTCCGCACGGTCGTCGACTCGGTGAGCCGGGAGGAGGCCGAGGCCGTCATCGACGCGTTCGCCGGCCTGCACGCCGCGTACTGGGGCACCGACCGCTTCAAGACCGACCTCGCGCCGCTCGCCCAGCGCTCGCCCGGCGCGCTGCGGCTCGGCGACATGATCCGCCGCCGCTTCCTGGAGAACATCGACGGGCACGCCGCCGACCTCGTCCCGGAGACGATGAAGCTCCAGTGCCGCGTCTTCTACCGGCGCAGCGCCGACATCGACGCGTTCTGGGCGGCCCGGCCGCAGACCCTCCTGCACGGCGACCCGCATCTGGGGAACCTGTTCTTCGAAGGGCGCGCGCCGGGGTTCCTCGACTGGCAGGTCGCGATGGCGGGGCCGGGGATACGCGACGTCGCCTACTTCGCGACGTCGTCGGTCGAACCCGATCTGCTCCGCAAGATCGAACGTTCCCTTGTGGAGCGGTACGCGGCGCGTCTCAGCGCGCTTGGCGTCGCCGTCAACGCCGACGAGCAGTGGACGCTGTACCGCGCGGCGGTCACCGAGGCGTACCTCGCGGCGGTCTGCACCGCCGAGGCCGGGGAGCGCATGCAGCCGCGCGAGGTGTCGCGCACGGGCGTCGCCCGAGCCGTCGCGGCCGTGGCCGCCCACGACTCCTTCACCCTCCTCACCTCCCTCATCGACAGCGAGCACCCCTGACACGGGTGGTTGTCAGGGGTGGTGGGCGGTCTCGTAGGACTCGCGGGCGTCGAGGAGTTCGTCAAAGTGCTCCGCGGCCCAGCGGCAGGCGGCGGCGAGGGGCTCGAGGAGGGAGCGGCCCAGGGGCGTGAGGGCGTATTCGACGTGCGGGGACGGGCCGGGCAGGACCGTGCGGGTGACGAAGCCGTCGCGTTCCAGGGAGCGGAGCGAGTGGGTGAGCGCCTTCGGCGTCACCCGGCGCAGCGGGACGCGCAGTTCCGAGTAGCGGCGCGGGCCGTCCTCAAGACAGCGCAGGACGAGGGCCGCCCACTTGTCGCCGAACCTGATCGGGGTGAGGGAGGACGGGCAGAGCTCGTCGAACAGATCGGCCGGGAGTGGCTGGCGCATGCGCCCACGATAACCGGTATCCGGGGGGATACCGGGGCGCCGGTTAGCGTCCGGGGACCGGTCGGCGCGTGGGCGTCGACCCTCGCGGAAGGGCGGAATCGGACATGGACCTCGTGGTCTTCGGAGCGGGCGGCAGGGCGGGGCGGCGGGTCGTCGCGGAGGCGCTGCGGCGCGGTCACCGGGTGACGGCGGTCGTGCGGGACCCGGCCAAATACGCGGGTGAGCTCGACGGCGCGCGGGTCGTCGCCGGGGACGTCACCGACGCGGCGAGCGTGGCGGCCGCGGCGGCGGGTCAGGAGGCGGCGGTCAACGCGGCCGCCGAAGTCACCGCCGACCCGCACGCGTTCTTCACGTCCGCCTCCCGCGCCCTCGCCGACGGCCTCGCGGGCGCGGGCGTCGGACGGCTCGTCGCGGTCGGGCTCTCCTCGGTGCTGCCCGGGGCGTTGGGCGTGCCGCTGATGGACGAGCCCGGATACCCGAGCGAGTACCGGGCCTTCTTCCTCGGGCACGCGGCCGGCCTCGCCGAGCTCGAGAAGTCGGACCTCGACTGGGTCTACGCCGCGCCCGCCGGGGACTTCGACCACACCGGGGCGTCCACCGGCCGGTACCGCGTCGCCCCGCACTCGTCGGCGGAGAGCCTGATCACCTACGCCGACTTCGCCCTCGCGCTCCTTGACGAACTCGAATCGCCGAAGCACCACGGGACGTCCGTCTCCTTCACCGCCGCCTGACGCCGTCCCGTCCGCCCGCCCCTGCCGTGGACGGCGGGGGCGGGCGTTACGTCTTGACGCCGCTTGTTTCATCCGCCCATTATTAGACGGAATCTCCAACAAGGGAGTGCGTCAGGTCCTGCGCTCCCGGAGGACCACGGCTACGAGACGAGGCCCCCATGACCGTCCCGACCGCGCGACCCACCCCCAAGCGGACCATGCAGGTGCGCCGCGTCCGCTTCACCCACCCCGAGGGCTCGTTGCGCCGCCACTACGTCGTCGGCGAGGACGGTGAGGGCGACCTCGTCATGAGCCATGTGGTCGCGGTCCTGTCGGCGACGTTCCCGCCGGGCGAGGACTTCTTCATCCGGTCAGTCCAGCACTACTCGGACCGGATCACCGACCCGGAGCTGAAGCGTCAGGTGAAGGTGTTCATCGGGCAGGAGGTCGTGCACGGACGCGAGCACGACGCGCTCAACCAGGCGCTGCGCAAGATGGGCTACCCGACCCACTGGGTCGACGCGTTCGTCAAGCGCACGATGGCCCTCAGCACCCGGTTCCTGCCGCCGCGCGTCGCCCTCGGCCACACCGCGGCCCTCGAGCACTACACCGCGACGCTCGCCGAGTGCCTGCTCACCGACCCGCGCGCGCAGGCGCTGCTCGGCGAGTCCAAGGTCCGCGACATTCTGCTCTGGCACGCCCTCGAGGAGGCCGAGCACAAGGCCGTCGCCTTCGACGTCTACCGCGCCGTCGGCGGCTCGGAGCGCATGCGCCGCCGCACCATGATCGAAGCCTCCGTCGGCCTCTTCACCGTAACGATCCTCTTCACCCTCCTCTCCCTCCTCACCGACCCCGCCACCTACAACCCCCGCCGCCTCCTCCGCTCCCTGCGCGCCCTCCGCCACTCCCCCTTCCTCACCCCCGAAATCCGCACCCGCATCCGCGCCTACCACCACCCCACCTTCCACCCCGACAACCACAACACCACCCAAACCCTCACCACCTGGCGCACCCACCTCTTCCCCCCCACCACCCCCACCCACCCCTAACCCACCCACCCCCACCCATAACGCACAGAGTGCGCAACGCGCAGAGCGCGCGCACAGCACAGCGCGCAGAGTGCACAACGCAGGGCGCAGACCCCAACGCGCACAGCGCGCACAGCGCAGAGCGCGCGCAACGCGCAACGCGCAACGCGCAACGCGCAACGCGCAACGCGCACAGCTTAGAGAAACAGCGCAGAGTACAGCGCGCACAGTGCCCACAGCGCAGAGGGCGCACAGCCCGAGGCGCGAGGCGGGAGGCGCCGGGTAGGCGCAGGGGTCAGGTGTGGCGGGAGCCGGGGGGCGAAGGCCACGGGGCGCAGGCGCGGGGTCGCGGGGCCGGTCGGGTGCAAGACGCGGGGCACGTGGCCGAACCGGGGCGGGCGCGGAGCGCAGGGTGGGCGCGGGGCGCGGAGCGCAACGCACAGAGGGCGCGCACAGCGCGAGGCGCGAGGCACGAGGCGCGAGGGTCGGGAGTGACGCGAGGCGGGGGGCGGGGGGCACGAGGCCACAGGGCGCAGGCGCGGGCTGTAGGGGCGGGCCGGGAGCGAACGCGGCGCACGTGGACGAACGGGGGCGGGCGCGGAGCACAGGGTGGGCGCAGGGCGCGCGGGGTGCGGGGTGCGGGGTGATGGAAGGTTACTGGTGGGGGGGTGGGGTGAGGGTGAAGGGGGTGGGGTTGTGGGGGGTGCCGTTGATTTGGAGGGTGAGGGAGTGGGGGCCGGGGTGGAGGGGGCGGGTGGACAGGGGTTTGAGGGGGTGGCGGCGGGTGAAGGTCAGGCGTTCGCCGGGGGGCAGGGAGCAGGCGGTGAGCTTGAAGACCTTGGGGTTGGTGCGGCCCGTGGCCTTGCGGTAGTGGACGACGTAGTCGATGACCAGGCGGGCGGCGGACTGCCCCGTGTTGGCGACCTCGAAGGCGAAGTCGAGGTGGGAGCCGACCGGGACCTCAAGGGAGGTCAGGCGCGGGCCGGTGACCGTGACCTGGACGTCGGGCGTGAAGCCGAGAAGGGTCAGCGCGCCGGGATGTCCGCGCTTCACCGCGGTGCGCAGGGCGTGCCTGACCGTCCGCGCCGTGTGCTCCCCCGACGGCGACAGTGCATCCCACCCCGCCGCGATCTCGACGGCGAGCGCAGGGTCGGCGTGGCTGATGTCGTTGACGTGGTTGGCGACCGACCTGCGCACATACTCCGACGGGTCATGGTGGAGCGCGTCGAGAAGGGCCCGTGTCGCCAGCGGACGCGCCAGGATCTCCGGCACCCGGACGGCCCAGGGCAGCCGTGGCCTCGTCCCCTCCGACGCGAGCCGCCGCACGTGCTCGTCCGGATGGTCCGTCCACCCGGTGACGATCGCCAGGGCGCGGTCGAGGTCGGCGCGCAGCAGCCGCCGGATCGCGAACTCGCCGGTGAAGACAGGCGTGAGCTCCATGAGCAGCGTCAGCGCCTCGTCGAACGCCGCAGGGGTCTCCTCCTCAAGCGCGCGCGTAACAACAGCCTCGGTGACCGGCCAGACCATCCAGCCGGTGAACGCCGGATCCCGCAGCGCGGCGCGTGCGCTCTCGCGCATACCCGCGTGCCCTGCGGGCAGGGAGGCGAGCAGCGCGAGGGTGAGCGCGTCACTGCGTTCCCGCAGCGCCAGCGCGCCGATACCCGGCGCGACGCCGCGCACCGCCTCGGCTGCGGCGCGCCGCCCCGTCCTGTCGAGCACCGCGGCAAGCTCCGCGACCTCCCGGCTACCCAGCAGCTCATCCGCGAGAGGCATGGTCCCTCACTCTCCCCACACGGCCCCCGTGACCGCCCGTGCCCGGTCCGTCCCGGGCGCCCCACACGCTACGGGCCGCCTCTGACATTTTCCGGGGGCGGCCGCGGTAAGCGGGCCAGAGCCGCCTCGATCAGGGTGGCGACGGCGGCCATGCCCTTGGCGTTCGGGTGCATCGCCACCGCGCCGGACGGCTCGCGCAGCGGCTCCGTCCACCGAGTGGCCGCCGAGCGGCACGCGTCGTGGCCGGTGCTGGCGAGCCATGGGTCGACGCCGAGCGCCCCGGCGGCCGCCGCACGACGGGCCAGCATCGTGTTCAGGCTCCGCTGCTTCGCGGCGAGGTAGGGGATGTCCTCTGGCTTGACGGCGACGGCCCGGCCGCAGCGCGCGGTGTCGGGCAGCAGCCTCGGGTACCCGACGACGACGATCACCGCGCGTGGCGCTTTGGCGCGCACCCGCTGGATCACCTTGTCGATCTTCGGCCCGGTCGCGGCGATCTTCGCGTCGATCCTGTCGGCCCCGCCCGTGGTGAAGATCCGCTTGCACCCGCGCAGGAACGAGGCGAACGCGCAGGTGCGGACGATCCCCCCGAATCCGATGTCGTTGCCGCCGAACGTGAGCGTCACAAGGTCGGTGTCGGCGGTGACGGCGTCGATCTGCGCCGCGACCCCCGCTTTCTGCCGATGGGCCACGGCGTCGGTCGTCGCCCCCTTGCACGTCACATCCTTGAGTGCGACATTTCCGATCCGCCGCGCGAGAACGCGGGCGTAATTGCGACTCGACCGCTCGCACTTCGCGTCGAGCTCGCGGGAAATCCCCGGGCCCGCAGCGAAGGAATCGCCGAGCGCCACGTAACGCACCTGCCGAGCGGCCTGCGCTGGAACCGCGAACAGCCCGCAGAACACCATCGCCACAGCGACCACCGCACCCCAAGTCCACAACATTTGCGACCTTACCCATCCAGAACCATCCATGAATTACCCCCGAAACGGGCGAAAACCCTCACCACGCACCGAACAATCAGCCGAGCAATTCCAGAGACTACCAAAGACCATTCTCCACCAAATCCCACAAAGTCCCGTTCCGCCCGAAAAATTCACCGGAAAAATTTCACGCACCGGCTCGCCCGTGAACTACGGCCGGGGGTTTTGGGTGGGTTGGTGGAGGATGCGGAGTGAGGGATGAGCGCCGGGGCGGGATAAGGTTGCGGCGCGGATGGTTCACCCGGCGGCCGGTCGGGTGTCGTAAGAGGGAACCCGGTGTGATTCCGGGGCTGCCCCGCAGCGGTGAGTGGGAACGGAAGCCGTCACAGAGCACTGGGCCGCATGGCCTGGGAAGCGACGGCCGGTAGGTCGCGTCGGAAGACGCGGTGCCCACGAGTCCGAAGACCTGCCTCCGCCCGCGCGCCGACCGGCGCGCGGTGGTCCGCGGCCTCGTGGGAGGGCCAGGGGACGACGCCCGCGCACCTCCGACGGGCTCCGTTCGCCTTCCCCGAAAGCCGCGCTATGGCTCAGCGAGGGAAGCTGCCATGAGAACGACGATCCTCGGATACCCCAGAATCGGGGCGGGACGCGAGCTGAAGTTCGCGACCGAGGACCACTGGGCGGGCCGCATCGACGCCGCCGCCCTCCAGCACACCGCGCGCGGCCTGCGCGCAGGCGTGTGGGCGGAGCTGCGCGACGCGGGGCTCGACACGATCCCGTCGAACACCTTCTCCTTCTACGACCAGGTCCTTGACACGACGGTCATGGTCGACGCGGTGCCCGACAGGTACCGGGACCTCGACGGCCTCGAGCGGTACTTCGCGATGGCGCGCGGCGTCCAGGACGTCCCGGCGCTGGAGATGACGAAGTGGTTCGACACGAACTACCACTACATCGTGCCTGAGATCGGCCCCGGCACAAGGTTCCGGCTTGCCGAGGGCGCGGCCGCCAAGCCCGTCGCGGAGTACCTTGAGGCGAAGGCGCTCGGTATCGAGACCCGGCCTGCGCTCGTCGGACCCGTCACCTACCTGCTGCTCGCCAAGGCCGCGCCAGGCTCCCCCGACGGCTTCCGCCCGCTCGATCTGCTCGACGGCCTCGTCGAGGTGTACGCCGAGTTGCTTGAGCGGCTCGCGGGTGCGGGCGCGCAGTGGGTGCAGCTGGACGAGCCCGCCCTCGTCGGCGATCTGTCGGCCGAGGACATCGCGGCGGTAGAGCGCGCTTACAACCGGCTGTCTTCGCAGCCGAGCCGTCCGCGTGTCCTGCTCGCGACGTACTTCGGCACGATCGACGCGGCGGCGCTGAAGGCCCTTGCCGCCACCGGCGTCGAGGCGTTCGGGCTCGATCTCGTCGCGGGTCCCGGCAACGTCGACGTCGTCGCGTCGGTCGGCGGGCTGCTCGGCCGCACGATCGTCGCGGGCGTGGTGGACGGCCGCAACGTGTGGCGCGCCGACGCCCGCAAGGCCAAGGCCGCCTACGCGGTGCTGCTGGGCCTCGCGGGGCACGTGGAGCTGAGCACGTCGTGCTCGCTGCTGCACGTCCCGGTCGACCTCGACGCCGAGACCGGCCTCCCCGAGGCCGTCCGCGACCGCCTGGCGTTCGCCAGGCAGAAGGTCGCCGAGGTCGTCGCGCTGCGCACGATGCTCACCGCCGAGGACCCGCGCCCGGTCTCGCTCGAGGCGTACGCGGCCGGGACGAACCACGAGGTCCGCGCCCGTCTCGACGCGCTCGGCGACGCCCGTCGCGGCGACCGCGCCGCCCGGTTCGCCGCCCAGCGCGCCAGGCTCGGCCTGCCGGTGCTCGCGACGACGACGATCGGCTCGTTCCCGCAGACCGACGCGATCCGCAAGGCCCGCGCCGCGCACAAGGCGGGACGGATAGACGACGCCGCCTACCAGCAGGCGATGCGCGACGAGGTAGCGTCCGTCGTGGCCCTCCAGGAGGAGATCGGCCTCGACGTGCTCGTCCACGGCGAGCCCGAGCGCAACGACATGGTCCAGTACTTCGCCGAGCGGCTCGACGGGTACGCCGCGACCGACCACGGCTGGGTGCAGTCGTACGGGACGCGCTGTGTCCGCCCGCCGATCCTGCACGGCGACGTGTCGAGGCCCGAGCCCATGACCGTCGAGTGGGCCGAATACGCCCAGTCGCTGACGAACCGCCCGATAAAGGGCATGCTGACGGGTCCGGTGACGATGCTGGCGTGGTCGTTCGTCCGGGACGACCAGCCGCTCGCCGAGACCGCGCGGCAGGTCGCGCTCGCGCTGCGCGACGAGGTCGGCGACCTCGAGGCGGCCGGTATCGGCGTCGTCCAGGTGGACGAGCCCGCGCTGCGCGAGCTGCTGCCGCTGCGCGCCCGCGACCACGCCGCCTACCTCGAGTGGGCGGTCGGCGCGTTCCGGCTCGCGACGTCGGGCGCGGCCGACGCGACGCAGATCCACACGCACATGTGCTACGCGGAGTTCGGCGAGATCATCGGCGCGATCGCCGACCTCGACGCCGACGTCACCAGCGTGGAGGCGGCCCGCTCCCGGATGGAGCTGGTCGGCGACCTGCGCGCGGCGGGCTACCGGAACGGGATCGGGCCCGGCGTCTACGACATCCACTCGCCGCGCGTCCCGTCGGTCGAGGAGATCGAGCTGAACCTCCGGCGTGCGCTCCAGGCGGTCGACCCGGCCCGGCTGTGGGTCAACCCGGACTGCGGCCTGAAGACCCGCGCCTACCCCGAGACCGAGGCGGCGCTGCGCAACCTCGTCACCGCCGCCCGCCGCGTCCGCGCCACCCTCAACTGACACCCACCCCAACTACCCCAAACCCACCCCGCAGTCCCTTCGGGACTGCGGGGTGAAGGCACGCGCGCCCTCACGCCGACGGGCCCTGCGGGGTGAAGGACCCGGGGCCCTCTGACGCCGACGGTCCCGGCGGGTGAAGGACGCGCGGCCTCTGACACCGACGGCCCCTGCGGGCTGAAGGACCCGGGCCCTCAGACGCCGACGGTCCCTGCGGGACTGCGGGTGAAGAACGCGAAACGCTCGACGCCCTTAAACGTCGACGTCCCGTCGAGACTCCGGAGGGCACGGCATACGCAGTGCCCTCTGACGCCGACAGTCCCTTCGGGAACGCGGAGGGCGCGGCACACGCAGTGCCCTCTAACGTCGATGTCCCTGTGGGACTGTGGAGGGCGTGGGGCACGCGATGTCTTCGGACATCGACGGCCCCTGCAGGACTGCGGCGTAGGGGACGCGACACACAAGATCCCTTCACCCCGCAGTCCCTTCGGGACTGCGGGGAACGAAAAGACGCGCGGCCTCTGACGCCGACGATTCCTGCGGCGACCGCGGGAGGGACGCGTCACACGCGATGCGCTCTGACGCCGACGGTCTCTGCGGGGGCCGCAGGGAGGGGCGCGTCACACGCGATGTCCTCCAACGCCGACGGACCCTGTGAGGACTGCGGGGAGGGACGCTATACACGCGATGGCCTCTGATGCCGACAGGTCCTTCGGGGGCCGGAGGAGGGGCGGGCCTCTTGCGCTGATGGTTTCTTTGGGGGACGTGGGGAGGGGTGTCGGGTATGTGGTTCGTTCTGGGGCTTGGGGGTGGGGGGTGGGGGCGTGGCATTATGGGGGGGAAGGCGAGCGGGGGATGAGGAAGCCGGTGTTAGTCCGGCGCGGTCCCGCCACTGTGATCGGCGAGCCGGTCCCGAACTTCAAGCCACTGCCCTGCGGGGTGGGAAGGCCGGGATCCGGCGTTCGAGCCGTCAGCCAGGAGACTCACCCGTCTCGCCTCCTCGCAGAAATTGGGGCGGATCTCCCCGAGAGAGGACGGTGGCGGCGCATGCCGTACGCAGTGTGGAGCGCGCTGGAAGCGTGCCCTTCTCCCGGAAGGCCCCCCTTCATCCCGTGTCCGGCGTCGCGGAACGGCGGGCACGGCTTCCCCCGGGAGTACAACGATGGGTTTCCCCCGCAGGCTGCTCGGCCTGCCCCTGGCAGTCGCCCTCGCGCTCGGCGTCACCGCGTGCGGAGGTGACGACGACAAGGCCGCGCCGTCCGCCGACGCGCAAGGCTGCGTCGAGTCCTACGACGCGGCAACCGACTACTTCCCCGTGAAGCAGAAGCTCGAGCACGCGACCAACTTCACCCTCACCTACGCCAGGAACTACCAGGTCCTGACGGTCAAGCAGCCTTCGCCCGGCGCGAAGCCGCAGACGTACGTCCTGGTCCGCTGCGGCACCCCCGAGCCCGCGCTGACGGGCGAGCTGGAGGGCGCGGTGGCCGTCGAGACCCCGGTGCGGTCGCTGTTCTCGGCGTCCACGACCCATCTGCCCTTCCTCGCCGACCTCGGCGTCCTCGACGTGCTGAAGGGCGTCTCCTCGGCCGCCTACGTCACCTCCCCCGACGTGATCGAGCGGGTGCAGTCGGGCGCGGTCGCCGAGTACGCGTCGGGCCAGGAGATCGACGTGGAGAAGGTCGTCGGCGCGGCCCCCGACGTCCTGGTCACCGACGGCACCGAGAACCCCGGCTACCAGCCGCTGCGCGAGGCAGGGGTCGACGTCCTGGCGAACGCCGAGTGGCTCGAGTCGAGCCCGCTGGGCCGCGCCGAGTGGGTGAAGTTCTTCGCCGCGCTGACGGGTTCCGAAGCCAAGGCCGACCAGGTCTTCACGAAGGTCGCAGCCGACTACCGCACGCTCGCCGACAAGGTGAAGAACGCGGAGCCCACGACGGTCCTGCCCGGCACGATGTACTCGGGCCAGTGGTCGATCCCGAACGGCGGCAGCTACGTCGGCTCGCTGATCAAGGACGCGGGCGGCACCTACGCCTGGGCCGACACCGCAGGAACCGGCAGCACGACGCTCGACCTCGAGGCCGTGCTCGCCAAGGCCGAGGACGCCTCCACGTGGCTCGTCGTGGAGAACGGCTGGACGAAGCTCGCCGACGCCGAGAAGGCAGACGCGCGTTACGCGAAGTTCAAGGCGTTCCAGACGGGTGACGTGTGGTCGGCCAACAAGGTCCTCGGGCCGGGCGGCGGGAACGACTACTGGGAGCGCGGCGTGGCGCGGCCCGACCTGATCCTCGCCGACCTCGTCGCGATCCTGCACCCGGACCTCTCGCCGGGCCACGCGTTCACCTTCTACCGGAAGCTCGCGGCGTGACCGTCACGCGCTCCGCCCGTCCCGCGGCCGTGCGCCGCAGGACGGGCGTCCTGGCCGGTCTCGCCGCGCTGACGGCGGTCGCCTTCGTGCTCGCCGTCATGATCGGCTCGACGCCGCTGCCGCTCGGCTCGGTCCTCGCCGCGCTCGCCCGCGACGCCGACCAGGCCACCGAGACGATCGTGTGGACCGTGCGGCTGCCGCGCGCTGTCACCGCCGCGCTCGCGGGGGCCGCGCTCGCCGTCGCGGGCGTGCAGATGCAGACGCTGTTCCGCAACCCGTTGTCCGAGCCGTACATCCTCGGAGTGAGCTCGGGGGCGAGCCTCGGGGTCGCCCTCGTCGTCACCGGGTGGGGCGGCGGGAGCGCCGGCGCGTTCACCGCCGGGGTGGCGGGGCTCGGGAGGGTCGGCGTGGTGCTCGCCGCGTCGGCGGGGGCGGCCGCGGTGCTGCTGCTCGTGCTCGCGCTCGCGCGACGGGTGCGGTCGGTCGTGACGCTGCTCGTCATCGGCGTCATGGTCGGCTCGGCGGCGGTCTCGGTGATCACGCTGATGCTCGTCTACACCGAGCCGCGCCTCGCCCAGCAGTACATCGCGTGGGGGCTCGGCAGCTTCGCCGGGACGACCTGGGCCGACCTCGCGGTACTCGGTCCCGTCTGCGTCGGCGCGCTCGCCCTTGCGCTGGCCTGGATGAAGCCGCTCAACGCGCTGCTGCTCGGCGAGAACTACGCGCGGACGATGGGCGTGCACGTACGGCGGACAAGGACCGTGACGCTGCTCGTCGCGTCGGTGCTCGCGGGCGCGGTCACCGCGTTCTGCGGGCCCATCGCGTTCCTCGGGCTCGCGGTGCCGCACGTGACGCGGCTGCTGCTCGGCACCGCCGACCACCGCGTCCTGATGCCGGGGGTGCTGCTGCTCGGCGCGTGCGTCGCGCTGCTGTGCTGCGTCGCGACCCAGGCCCCCGGCAGCGGCGCGGTGCTGCCGCTCAACGCCATCACCACGCTGCTCGGCACGCCGGTGGTGATCGCCGTGCTGCTGCGCAGCAGGGCCGCGCGGATGGGACTGGCGGTATGAGCGGGTTCCGATTGCACGAAATGTCCGTCGGCTACCCCGCGCGACGGGCCAGGCCCGCCCACCGCGTCCTGGAAGACCTGACCGCGACGGCCGAGGCGGGCGAGCTGACCGTCCTGATCGGGCCGAACGGGGCAGGCAAATCGACGCTGCTGCGGACCCTCACCGGGCTGCAACCGCCGCTCGGCGGGGGCGCGACCCTCGACGGGACGGACATCGCGACGCTCTCGGCGGCGAAGCTGGCCCGTCGGCTCGCGGTGGTCCTCACCGAACGTGACATGCCGCCGCTGCTCACCGCGCGCGAGGTCGCCGGGCTGGGCCGCTACCAGCACACCGGCCTCACCGGGCGGCTGTCCGAGGCCGACGCGGACGCCGTCACCTGGGCGCTCGACGCGGTCGGCGCGCTGCACCTCGCCGACAGGCAGGCGGTGGAACTGTCGGACGGGGAGCGGCAAAGGGTCCTCATCGCCCGCGCGCTCGCGCAGGAGCCTTCGGCGATCGTGCTCGACGAGCCGACCGCGTTCCTCGACGTCACCTCGCGCGTCACCGTCATGGGTCTGCTGCGGCGGCTCGCTGTGGAGCGCGCCTTGGCCGTCATCGTCTCGACGCACGATCTGGAACTCGCCTTGCGGATCGCGGACCGGGTCTGGCTCGTCACCCCGGACCGGCGACTTCACTCGGGCACCCCCGAGGAACTCACCCTCGACGGCTCGATCAGCGCGGTGTTCGACGGCGTCGACCTCGCCTTCGACCCCGTCGCCGGGGTGTTCACGCCGCGTACGCGCACCGGAGGCACGGTCCGCGTAACGGCCGACGGCCTACGCCGCGCCCTTGTCGAACGCGCCCTCACCCGGCACGGCTGGCGTCCCGTCACCTCGGACGAGGCCGACCTCACGGTCACGGCCGACGAAGACGGGTACCTGACGGAGTACGGCGGCCGGGCGCTCCGCTTCACCGGTCTCGCCGCCCTCACCGCCTGGTCCCGCACCCACTCCCCCACCCCACCCGAACCCGCAGTACCTGCACCCGAGGAGCCCGCACCCGCGAAACTTGACCCCGCGGCACTTGAGGCCGCCGGGTCCGAGGCTGTGGGGGCCGAGGGCGTGGGGACTGAGGGCGTGGGGGCCGGGGGGCTGCTGTCGTGATCGGAGGATGGATGGACGGTAGGGAGATGGGCCGGGAGCGGCTTGATGGGCTGATCGCGGACGTGTCGGAGATCAGCGGGTATTTCCACCTGTACACCGCCGACGCGCCGGGCGGTCCCTGGCTGCCCCTCGACCGGCTGCTCGATGACGGGCCAGGCTTCGCCGGGCGGGTCGCGACCGTCGCTGAGCGGATCGGGACCGACGAATCACGGGTGGCGGCGTCGGTGTTGCACCTTGGGCTTGCGGCGCGGTTGTGGTCGCCGGTGCTCGGGGCGGCGGTGGCGCACCGGGTGATCCTCGATTGGGACGCCGACGTGCTGCGGTGGAAGGACGTGCTCGGCGGGCCGCTCCCGCTGAGCCTGCCCGCTCCCTCGGGGAGTCCCGTTGCCGAGCCCGTCGCGGCGGCGGCTGCGCTGTACGCGGCGGTCGAGCCGCTGCTTGAGCGGCTTTCCGGGCTCGTCCTCGGTGAGGTGAAGCTGGCGCCCCGCCTTCTGTGGGGTAACAACGCCTCGGCTCTGGGCGGCGCCGTGCGCGCGCTGGCGTCCGCCCGGCCTTCGCTCGCCGCCGACGCGCTCGCCCTCGGCGACGCGCTCATGGTGACCGGAAAGCTGCGCGGTACCGGCGACTTCGCTGAGCCCGCCCCCGGCCGCGTGTTCTTCACCCGTACAACCTGTTGCCTCTACTACCGCATCCCCGGCGGCGGCAAGTGCGGGGACTGCGCGCTGCTCGACCCCGCCACCCGACGGGCCCAGTGGGCCCGCGCGCTTAAGGAGACCCCTTGACGCAAGCACCCTCGGCCCCGGCCGTCGTCACCGAGGAGGGCACCGGAACCCTGCACGTGTGGGCGCTGCCCACCGACGCGGAGACCCTTCTCGCACTCGTCACCGACGTGTTCACCGACCACTGGCGGAGCATCCACTTCGGCGTCCTGGTCCAGGGCGCGGCCTGGGAGGTCGCCGCACCGAACGCGCCGCGCAAGATCGCCATGTTCGACGGGTATGTCACGGTCGACTTCGGCCGCTGGCACTTCCACCTGTGCATCGGCGAGCACACCGCGAGCGGCCCCGAACTGGGCCGGATCCGGCGTTGCTCGCGCGCCGAGCTGTACCGGGGCGTCGGCCCCGACGGCGTCCCGACCACGTGGGGCCTGCGGCTGTTCAACGGACGCGACGAGCAGCAGATGACGGTCATGCTGCCGAACCCGTTCCTCACCGACACGCAAGGCATCCTCGACCCGCCGGACTTCTCCCGCCTCGCCGCCTGGGACGCCCTGCGCGGCAAGTACCTGGGCCTCTCCCCCGACCCGCTCGACCGCACCGGCAGGGGCTTCGCCCACACCGCCTGACGCCCCCGCGCCCGTCGGCCCCGCGACGCGGGGCCGATCAGCCTGGTATAGTCCTAATTGAACTAGGACTATACGTTCAAAGCAGGCAAGGAGGCGGTGTGCTGATCACCATCGATCCGGCGGCGGAGACA
The DNA here is from genome assembly GCF_033875155.1 of Actinocorallia sp. A-T 12471. NCBI lineage: Bacteria > Bacillati > Actinomycetota > Actinomycetes > Streptosporangiales > Thermomonosporaceae > Actinocorallia > Actinocorallia sp. A-T 12471. The sequence goes on from NZ_JAWZTE010000007.1 coordinate 136,072, forward strand.
CCGTTGTTCGAGCAGATCGCGGCCTCGGTCAGGTCGGGGATCATGGACGGCTCGATCCGCGCCGGCGACCGGATGCCGACCGCGAAGGTGCTGTGCGCGTCGCTCGGGGTCAACCGGAACACCGTGCTGCACGCCTACCAGACGCTGCGCGACGAGGGCCTGCTCGAGCTCCGGCGCGGCCGTGGCGCGACGATCACCGCCCGCGCCGACACGCTTTCCCGCCTTTCCGAGGCGGTCCGCGAGCTCGTCGACCGGGCCCGCTCGGTCGGCGTCCCCGCCGACACCCTCGCCCGTCTGATCAGGGAGTCCTACCCGCGCGACGTTCCCGCCGCGGTGCCCGCGCCGGGCCCCGTGCCGCACCACGAAGAAGGAGAAGCCCGATGACCTCTGCCTCCCCCCAGTCCACCGCACGCTTCCTCGTCGTCGCCGCGGCGCTCCCCGTCCTGTTCACCGTGGTCGCGGTCATCGCGCAACTCATCCTGCTGCCCCGGCTGCCCGACCCGTCGGCGACGAAGTGGGCGTTCGACGGCACCGCCACCCAGTTCGGACCACCATGGGTCGCCCCGCTGATGACGGCGCTCGTCGGCATCGGCGTCCCGGCCCTGATCGTCGTCAGCGCGCTTCCCATGCTGCGGCAGGGCGCGGGCGGGCCGTCCCGCTTCGTCGGCGCGCTCTCCCCGGCGATCGCGCTGTTCATCGCGGTGCTGACGACGTGGAGCACGGTCATCCAGGTCGACGTCGCCGACGCGCATGACACGCGGATGTCCCCGGCCGTCGTGCTCGTCCCGCTCGTCGCGGCCCTCGCCGTCGGCGCCGCCGCGTGGTTCGCGCTGCCCCGCACCGACCCGTCGGCCTTCGGCTCCCCCGCCTCGGCCCGGCCGCTCACCTCGAGTGAGCGCGCCGTGTGGACGGGACGGGCGACGCTGTCGCCGCTCGGGTTCGGGCTCGTCGTACTCACCACCGTGGGCGCGTGCGCCGCGGCCTTCTTCGCCTCCGACGACGCGTCGTGGATCGCGGTGGTCGTCGGGGCGCTCGCGCTCGTCGCCCTCCTCACCACCACGACGTTCCGCGTCAGGGTTGACGGAACCGGCCTTTCGGTCGTCTCGGTGTTCGGCCTGCCGCGCTTCCACGTGCCGCTGTCCGACGTCGCGTCGGTCGAGGTGATCTCCGTCCGGCCGATGAGCCAGTTCGGCGGCTGGGGGCTGCGCCGCGTGCCCGGCGCGTTCGGGGTCGTGCTGCGCAGCGGTGACGCGATCCAGGTCACCAGGGCCTCGGGTCCGCGCTTCGTGGTGACGGTGACCGACGCGTCCACCGGCGCGTCGCTGCTCCAGGGCATGGCCGACCGCGCCACCCGCCGCTGACGCACCGGCCCCGGCCCTCCCCGCGATCGCGGGGAGGGCCGGGGTTCCGCGTTACCAGCGGTCGTGCACCAGGGGCCGGATCTTCCGGTCGTACAGGTCGGCGACGGCGGCGAGGGTCGCGTCCGGGAGCGGGGCGAGCGCGGCGGCCTCGGCGTTGGCGCGGGCCTGCTCAGGGTTGCGCGCGCCGGGGATCACCGTGCTCACGCCGGGCTGCTGGACGACCCAGCGCAGCGCCGCCTGGGCCGGGGTCACCCCGGACGGGACGAGCGCGGCGAACTCCTGGGCCGCGTCCACGCCCGTGTCGTAGTCGACGCCGGAGAAGGTCTCGCCGACGTCGAACGCCTCGCCGTGCCGGTTGTAGTTACGGTGGTCGTCCGCGCCGAAGACCGTGTCGTGCTTGTAGCGGCCCGACAGCAGGCCGGACGCCAGCGGCACCCGCGCGATGATCCCGACCCCGGCCGCCTCGGCGGCGGGCAGGACGCGTTCCAGCGGCTTGCGGCGGAACGCGTTGAGGATGATCTGGACCGTGGCGACGCCGGGCCGTGCGATGGCCGTCAGGGCCTCCTCGCAGGTCTCCACGCTGACGCCGTAGGCGGCGATCCGCTCCTCGGCGACGAGCGTGTCGAGGGCGTCGAAGACCGCGTCGGAGGAGTAGACGGGCGTGGGCGGGCAGTGCAGCTGGACCAGGTCGAGCCGCTCGACGCCGAGGTTCGCGCGTGACCTGTCGGTCCAGGCGCGGAAGTTGTCGAGAACGTAGTTCTCCGGGACCTGCGGCATCCGCCGGCCCATCTTGGTGGCGACGAACAGGCCGGGGTGGTCCTTCAGGAAGCCGCCGATGATCTGTTCGCTGCGGCCGTCGCCGTAGACGTCGGCGGTGTCCAGGAAGGTGACGCCGGACGCCACGGCGGCCTCCAGGACGGCGATCGCGTCCTTCTCCTCGACGTCGCCCCAGTCCGCGCCGAGCTGCCATGTGCCGAGTCCCACAACCGAGACCCGCCTGTCCAACCGTCCGATCAGCCGTTCTTCCATGAGCCGATTATCCCACCGCGGGTGATCGGCCAAGCCCGGCGATTGTCGCGGGAACGCGAAAAGCCGGGCCCCGCGCGCGCGGAGCCCGGCCTTTATGTCAGCGCGTCAGGCGTTGACGATGTTCTCGGCCTGCGGGCCCTTGGGGCCCTGCGTGATGTCGAAGGACACCTTCTGGCCCTCCTGGAGCTCACGGTAGCCCTGGGCGGCGATGTTGGAGTAGTGCGCGAACACGTCGGCGCCGCCGCCGTCCTGCTCGATGAAGCCGAAGCCCTTCTCAGCGTTGAACCATTTCACGGTTCCGGTGGCCATATTCGTCTCCTTCGGTGAGGCAGATCCGGGACCACACCTCGTGATCCCGCGTCGCCGCGATGAAGCCCATCCGGAGATGACCGGTAAAAAACAACACGCGCACCTGAGGAAGTCCTGTCAGGTGCGCACAAAGTTCATGGGTACCACAACTGCAACTGCCCACGACAGTATCACACCTTTCCCGTCCGTGACGACTCGGCCGCGATCCGCCACTCCCGATCATGCGACATCCAGCGGTTGAGCGATCGCTCAACCGGAGGGGAGACGGCGGGTGATCTACGTCGAGACGCTGGAGAGCGGGCAGAGCCCCGAGGCGTCATTGCGGGGGTCTGTGAGATTTCCGGCGGGGACGGGGTGGGATCGCGGATCATGGGCGGGTGGCGAAGCAGCTGAGTTACGCCGACGCCGTCAAGGTGCTCGGCGGGTCGGACAGTCGTGTCGTGCGGGCCCTGGACAACCTGATGGGCGGGGTGCTGCTCGTCGGGTCGGCGGGCGGCAGTGAGCTCGCGCTCGGGCTGTTCGACGGGAAGGCCGAGCTGACCAGGATGAACCGCGAACTCGTCGCGGGGCTCGGTGACCGGGTGCACGGGCTCGGGAGGTTCGACAGGACGCGGCGGCTGCACGCGGCGTGCACTGTGCTGTCGGTCGTGGCGTACTTCGAGGCGCTTGACGAGGTCGCGCTTCCCTTCGATCCGGCCTCGCTTGGCCTTGATCGCGCCGATCAGGTGCGGATCGCGTCGGGGGCCCGGCCGTCCGAGGGCGGGTTGCGGGGGGTTGTCGCGGCCCAGGGGGACGCGGAGTTCGCCGAGCTGACCGAGGCGGAGTACCGGACGCTCGGCGAGAACCTGACGGCCTTCGCCGAGGGACTCGCGGTGTGGGACGGGCTCAACGACACCGAGCGGGAACGGACGCGGCGGGTGCTCACCGAGCGGGTTCCGCAGATCGCGGTGCGGCGGCAGGCCGAGGAGCTGCGGCGGCTCGCCGGGGAGTTCCCGGAGGTGGCGTTCTGGCTTACCTTGCGCGAACACCGCCGTACGGGGGCGGAGATCAGCGCGCTGGGGACCGGCCTTGCTTCGCTGGAGACGACGCTCGGGCGGCTCAGTGCCGGGCGGGACCCGGACGAGCAGCGGGCCGCGCTGGCGCGACGGTACCGGGCGGTGCTCGCGCGTCCGGTGATCGAGGGCGGCGAGGACGACGGGGGGTTCGTGTTCCCGTCGCTGGCCGACGGGTATCTCGACCCGCGCTTCCGCGACGGCGGGGTCACCACGGAAGGACTCCTGCACGAGGAGACCTGGTGGGACGATCACGAAGTCCGCGACGGGTTCGCCGACCGGCTCGCCTCCTATCTGCTGTCGGTCCAGGCCGTCACCCGGCCGCTCCTGGTGCTGGGGCAGCCGGGCGCGGGCAAGTCGCTGCTCACCAAGGTGATCGCGGCACGTCTTCCGGCGAGTGACTTCCTGCCGGTGCGGGTGCCGCTGCGTGAGGTCTCGGCGGACGCCGACCTGCAGACCCAGATCGAGACGGCGATCCGGGCGGACACCGGCGAGGACGTCCGCTGGCCGGCGTTCGCCAGGTCGGCGGGCGGGGCGATGCCCGTCATCCTCCTTGACGGCTTTGACGAACTGCTTCAGGCGGCCGGGACGAGCCAGAACGACTATCTGGAGCGGGTCGTCCGGTTCCAGGAGCGGGAGGCGGATCAGGGCCGTCCTGTGGCCGTCGTCGTCACAAGCCGGACGTCGGTCGCCGACCGGGCCCGGATTCCGCGCGCGGGTGTGCGCGCGATGCGGCTCGAGCCGTTCGATGACGCACAGGTGGCAAGGTGGTTGGAGATCTGGAACGCCCACAACGGCCCGGAACTCGCCGCGCGTGGCCGCAGGCCGCTGTCCGCCGAACACGCCCTGCGCCAAAGGCACCTCGCCGAACTGCCACTTCTGCTGCTGATGCTCGCCCTCTATGACGCCGAGGACAACGCCCTTCAGCGGATCGCCGGCGAGATCGACGCGGTTGAACTGTACGAGGAGATCTTCCGCAGCTTCGCCCGGCGTGAACTACGCAAATCCGACCCTGGGCTGTTCGGCGAGGCTCTCGATGACGCGATCGAGGAGGAACTGTTCAGGCTCTCGATCGCCGCCGTCGCGATGTTCACGCGCGGCCGCCTGTGGGTGACCGACCAGGAACTGAACCGCGACCTGGACGCCCTCCTGCCCGCCAACGGCCCGGCCGCCGCGCCCGGCCGCTTCACCGAGCGGCTCACCCAGGCTCAGCTCGTCGTCGGCAGGTTCTTCTTCATTCACCAGTCCCGCGCGGTGGTCGCCGACACGCCGGTCGCGGCCTGTGAGTTCCTGCACGCGACCTTCGGCGAGTACCTGTACGCGAGGATCATCGACCGGGAACTCGACGAACTCCTCCGCATGTCCTCGGGCCGCTTCCGCCGCGCCCCGGACGACTCGACCCTGCGCGGATACCTGAGCTTCGAATGGTTCACCAAACGCCGTACCGTCCTTGAGTATCTGAGCGGCATGTTCGCCCGCCGCGCCGATCGCGCCGAGGCCCGTGCCCTCGTCCTCGGCCTGTTCCAACGTGCCGCCAATGCGACGGAACTCGACGTTCCCTCCCACGGCCCCACCGGCGTGCGGATGACGCGCAGGCACGCCGCCCACACCCTGAACCTTCTGCTTCTGCTCCTCCTCCTCAGCGATAGCGAGACGTCCTCCCGCGAACTGTTCACGGGACCCGAGTACCGGATCTCGCGCTGGGTCGAGATGGCAGGGCTATGGAGTGCGGACGCAACCCACACAGACTGGCTTGTGGTGCGCAGGCACCTCAACGTCCGCCGCCAGGGCTGGTCTTCGCTGGACAGAGAACTGCTCCTGTCCATCAACGTCGCGGGCAACTCCCGACCCGAAACACATGGCCTACGCTGGTGGGACCTCGACATACGGCACAGACCCATCGATCGCAGACCCGTCATTTACGTCGGCACAAAGCAGGAAGACCTGCGCCTTCACGCTTCGTTCATGCTCAGCGTCTACCTCGACTATCTGGTTGATCTCGCCGATCCCGTCCAAGATCTCCTTACGCCCGAGGACGCAGACAACCGCAACAGCAGTCCGCTGGCGCTCTACGCCATCTCGGAGGAGCACAGCCCGGTCACCCTTGCCGGTCTGGTCTACCGGCTGCTTCTGGCGTCCGTGAAGTGGAGCGGCCCGGAGCTCGCCGACGTCTACCGCCGCCTCGTCCCCCCGCTTGCCCGCTGGGCGGGAGTGACGTACGTCGACCTTGTCGCGCGCCAGCTGAAGGCTGACCGCGATCTTCTCTCGTACGACGACTATCGGGAGCTTCTGGACATGCTCCCCGTGAGTGTGCGGCTAGGGGTGGGGGAGGCCGGGTTTGAGGAGGAGCCAGAGGAGGTAGGGGGCGCCGATGACGCCGGTGACGACGCCGGCGGGGAGGAGGACGTCGGGGATGGTGAACTGGGCGGCGAGGTCGGAGGCGAGGAGGAGGGCTGCGCCGATGAGGGCTGAGGGGATGAGGGCTAGGGAGCCGGTGGGGGCGAGGCGGCGGGCGATGGGGGCGCTGATGAGGGCGATGAACGGCAGCGGGCCCACGACGGCGACGGCCGCGCCCGCGAGGGCGGAGGAGAGGGCGAGGAGCAGCGTGCGGGTCCTGGCGACCTTGACGCCCAGGGCGGCGGCCGGGTCGTCGCCGAGTTCCAGGACGGACAGGCCGCGCCGGAGCGTCAGCGCGGCGGGGATGAGGACCGCGCAGGACACCGCGAGGGTGAGTGAGGTGTCCCATCCGGCGCGGCCGAGGCTGCCGTTGATCCAGACGAGCGCGTCCTGGGCGTCGCGCACGTCGCCGCTGGTCAGCACGTAGGAGACGATCGCCACGCACACCGCGGACACCCCGATGCCGACGATGACGAGCTGGTGCGCGGCGCGTTTCCACGACAGCAGGTAGACCAGGGCGGTCGCGGCGAAGGTCCCGCACAGGACGACGCCGGTGAGCACGAGCCCGCTGAGCCCGAAGATGACGAGCCCGACGACGCCCGAGGCGGCGGCGCTGTTGGTGAACCCGATGATGTCGGGGCTGGCGAGCGGGTTGCGCAGCAGCGACTGGAGGATCGCCCCGGACAGCCCGAGGCAGGCTCCGGCGAGCAGCGCGGTGACCATGCGCGGCAGCCGCAGTTCCATGATCACGAACTCGGTCTTGGTGTCTGCCTTGCCGAAGAGCGCGGCGAACGCGTCGGCGGGTCCGACCGACGCCTTGCCGAGCGCGAGCCCGAGCACGGCGAGGACGGCGAGGACCACGAGGAGCACGGCGACGACGCCCGCCTCGCGCAGCGATCCGCGCCGGAACTGGCGGCCCACCGGGGTGGTCGGGGCGGTCATCGGCGTCCTTTCCCGCGCATGCGGACGAGCGCGACGAGCAGCGGCGCGCCGACGGCGGCGACGACGACGCCGACCTGGAGTTCGCCGGGCCTGACGACGACCCTGCCGAGCACGTCGCAGAACAGCAGGAGCGTCGGTCCGGCCAGGGCCGCGTACGGGATGCTCCAGCGGTGGTCGGGACCGGCCACGCGGGCGGCGAGGTGCGCGATGATGAGCCCGGCGAACGAGATGGGCCCGGCGGCGGCGGTTGCCGAGCCGCACAGCAGCACGATCGACAGGGCGGCGAGCGTCCTGACGAGCCCGACCCGCTGGCCGAGGCCGCGCGCGACCTCCTCGCCCATGGCGAGCCCGTTGAGCCCACGGCTTACCGCGAACGCGAGGATCAGCCCTACCGCGATGCCCGGAAGGGTCTGCCAGACGACGGTGAAGTCGCGTCCGGCGAGCGCGCCGACCTGCCAGAACCGCATCTGGTCGAACGCCGCCCGGTCGGTGAGCAGGATGGCGGTGACGACCGAGGTGAGCGCCGCGGTGACCGCCGCCCCGGCGAGGACCAGCGTGACGGGGGTCGCGCCGCCGCGTCCGGCGACGCTCGCGACCCCGTACACGAAGACCGTCACGATCGCCGCGCCCGCGAAGGCGAACCAGAGGCGGCCGCCGTCGGGGACGCCGAGGACGCTGATCGCGAGGACGACGAAGAGCGACGCGCCCGAGTTCACCCCGAGCAGGCCGGGGTCGGCGAGCGGGTTGCGGGTGAGGCCCTGCATGACGACGCCCGCGACGGCGAGGCCGATCCCGGCCGTGACGCCGATGAGGGTGCGCGGAAGCCGCTTCTCCACGACGACGAGGTGCTGCGGGTTCGCCGGGTCGTAGTGCGTGAGCGCCTGCCAGACCGTGTCGAACGGCAGCGCGTTCGCGCCGACGGCGAGGCTGAGCACGCTCGCCGCCGCGAGCGCGGCGGCGAGCACGAGCAGACCGGCGGCAAGGGGCCCGAGCCCGCGACGCGGGTTCAGGCTGCCCTTGGCCGCCGGTCCTCGCGTGCCCCGGGTGACGGGGAGGATGGGCACGTGGTCTCCGGACGCGCCTACTCGGCGACCTTCTCGGCGACCGCGGCGAGCTGCGGCACGTACTGGTCGAGCATCCACGGGATGGACAGTGCGGTCGGGGCGCTGCTGGCCATCACGAACGACTGGCCGACGATCGGCGCGAAGCGGCCCTCCTTGACGGCGGGCATCGCGGCGATGACGGGGTCGGCGACGAACTTGTCGGCCGCGGCCTGGTCGTCGAAGTACATGACGAGCAGGTCGGTCTTGATCTTCTCGACGTTCTCGTAGCTCGTGCCGTAGAAGTACGAGCCCGCGTTCGGGTCCTCGTCGAGTTCCGCGACGCTCGGGCTGACGGTCATGCCGAGGTCGCCGAGCAGGGCGACGCGCGGGTCGCTGGCGCGGAAGACGTTGAGGGTGTCGGCCTCGTTGGCCGCGCCGTACAGGAACGTCTTGTCCTTCAGGATGGGGTTCTTGTCGGCGAGGTCCTTCACGTGGGCCTCGGTCTTGGTCAGCAGCTCCTTGGCCTCGGCGGTCTTGCCGAGCGCCTTGCCGATGATCTCCAGCTGGTCCTGCCACGGCAGCGCCCACGGCTTCTCCGGGTAGGCGACGACCGGGGCGATCTTGCTGAGCTTGTCGTAGTCCGCCTGGACGATGCCGGAGTACGGGGCGAGGATGACGTCGGGGTCGGCCTCGACGATCTCCTCGAAGGGCACCTCGCCGGTGTCGGAGGACAGCAGGGTCGGCGTGGTCCCGCCGAGCTCCTTGATCTTCTCGGCGTCCCAGGGAAGGACGCCGTCGGCGTCGCCGCCGTAGGTGTTCTTCGGCATGGCGACCGGGACGACGCCGAGCGCGAGGACGGCGTCCTGGCTCGACCAGCCCCAGGTGACGACCCGCTCGGGGGCCGCGGGGATGACGGCGTCGCCGAGCGCGCTGGGGATCGTGACGGGGAAGGCGTCGGCGGAGGCCGGGGCGGCGCTTTCGGTGTCCGGCTCGGACGAGGAGCACCCGGCGAGCGCGAGTGCGGTCACCGTGGCCAGGGCGGCCAGCGCGGCCCGGGGGCGCGACCGAACGACGGTGAACATGGCGGTACTCCCAACAATGAACGGTTGTTAAGTGAGGCTTACCTTACATGCGTCCCTTTGACCTCTTTTAGCCCCACCCCTAACCCGTTATTGACATAATTCATACCTGAAAAGTATGATTTGCCCGATAGGCAATTCTTTACCTTTGCGGCACGCTGGGCGTAGGGCCTGTGCGTCGGGACACGCCGTGCGGCGGAGAGAGGTGACCCCCTTGGGTGCGGACGTTCGGCTGGGCAGGCGCGGCTTTCTCGCGGGGGCGGCGGTGGCCGGCGTCGCGGCGTGCACGCCCGACGGGACAAGGCCCGTCCAGCGGGTGCAGGAGATCGCCGAGGTGCACCAGGCCGCCGCCCCCGCCGAGCGGACCCGGCCGAACGTGCTGCTCATCGTCACCGACGACCAGCCCAAGCACCTGGCCTGGGCGCTGCGCAAGACCCGGCGCTGGCTTGTCGAGGACGGCGTGGAGTTCACCCGCGCGCACTCCACGACCCCGCTGTGCTGCCCGTCGCGGTCGTCAATCTTCTCCGGGAGGTACGCGCACAACCACGGGGTGCGCGACAACTACCGCAAGCTCAACCTCGACCAGGGCACCACGCTCCAGCGCCACCTCAAGGACGCCGGATACCGCAACGGCATGTTCGGCAAGTACCTCAACGAGTGGCGGATCGCCAGCCCGCCCGCGCACTTCGAGGACTTCGCGCTGCTCAGCCCGGTCGGGTACGTCGACGGGCGGTTCAACCGCAACGGGACGATCGCCAAGATCCCCGGCTACACCACACACCACATCCGCGACTTCGCGCTCGACTTCATCCGCGCCGGCGCGACGGACCCGAGGCCGTGGTTCGCCTACGTCGCGCCCTACGGCTCGCACGCGCCGTTCACCCCTGAGGACAAGTACGCCGACGTCCCCGTGCCCGCGTGGCCGGGGCGTCCGTCGGTCGGCGAGGCCGACAAGAGCGACAAACCGCCCTACCTGCGCGACGCGCACAAGTCGCTCGCGCGGGGCAGGGCGATCCGCCGCGACCAGCTGCGCACGCTGCTGTCGGTCGACGACGCCGTCGGGGCCTTCCATGACGCGCTCGTGGAGACCGGCCAGCTCGACAACACCCTCGTGATCTTCATCGGCGACAACGGCTTCCTGTGGGGCGACCACGGCTGGGCAAGGAAGTCGGTGCCTTACCGGCCCGCCTACGAGGTGCCGTTCTTCCTGTCGTGGCCCGCCGGAGGGCTCGCCTCGGGCAAGCAGGACGACAGGATCGTCGCCAACATCGACGTCGCCGCGACGGTCCTCGACGCGGCGGGCGTCGCGCCGACCACGCCGCAGGACGGGCACTCGCTGCTCGGCACCACCGAGCGCGACCACATCCTCCTGGAGTTCTGGCGGCAGGGCGGCGACCGGCGTCCGCCGCACTCGTGGGCGTCGTATGTGAGCAAGACCGAGCAGTACACCGAGTACTACGCGCTGCGCACCGACCCGAAGGGCGACCCGGTGGGCACCGGACGCGTCGTCTTCCGCGAGTACTACGACCTCGTGAAGGACCCGTACCAGCTCGTCAACCGGCTGCACGGGGCCTCGCGCGCGGGCGAGAAGGAGCTGGGCATCCCAGCGCTCGCGTCCCGGCTCGCGGCCGACCGGGTGTCGTGACATCGCGGACGTGAAGCGTCCGCGTCTTTCCCTACAGTCGGGGGAACGGGCGCGGACGCGTCCCGGTGATGCGGAGGTCACGGTGGCAGGGTCTGCGGTGTCGGGGTTGTCCTGGTCCGAGGTGCGCGCGCGGCGGCTCGAACGGCACGGGCTCGCCCGGCCGCTGCCGGGGGCGGGGCCCGCCGACGTGGTGGGGGCCGTCGCGAGCGTGCACGCGCAGGTGATGTCGGCGGCCGAGGTCGGCGTCATGACGCGGACGGAGACCGGCACCCGCCAGGACGTCCGCGACGCGCTGTGGAAGGACCGCACGCTCGTCAAGACGTACGGGCTGCGCGGGACCGTGCATCTTGTTCCAGCGCGCGACCTGGGACTGTGGGTGGGGGCGCTGTCGGCGATGCCGCCCGTCGGGCTCGTGCAGGACCCCGCGGTGCGGCTCGCGCCCGGCCAGATCGAGGACGTCCTGGGGGCCGCCGCCGAGGCGCTCACCGACGCCGAACTGACCGTCGAGGAGCTCACCGAGGAGATCGTGAGCCGGACGGGGGCGTGGGCGGGCGACCTCGTCATGGAGGCGTTCCAGGGCAAATGGCCGCGCTGGCGTCAGGTGATGCATCTCGCGGGGATGCGCGGCGCGCTGTGCTTCGCGCCGAACAAGGGCCGCAAGGTCGCCTTCACGCACCCGTCGCGCTGGCTGCCCGGCTTCGCGCCCGCCGCGCCCGAGGTCGCGGTGCCGTGGCTGCTCAGGAGCTATCTGCACGCCTACGGGCCGTCCACGCCGCAGCGGTTCGCGCACTGGCTCAACGCCCCGGTGACCTGGGCCAAGGACGCGTTCGCCGCGCACCGCGACGAGCTCCAGGCCGTCGAGGTCGAGGGCAGGACGGAGTGGGTCGCGGCGGGCGACGTCGCGGCTCCCGAGACCCCGCCCACCGGCGTCCGCCTCCTGCCCTACTTCGACGGCTACGCCTACCGCGTCGGCAACCAGCCGCCCGCGCTGCTGTACCCGGGCGTCGCCGCCGAGCGCGCGTTGCGCGGCAACTTCCAGGTGCTGCTCGTGGACGGCGAGGTCGGCGGGCTGTGGCACCAGCGCCGCTCAGGCCGGAAGGTCGCCGTCACCGTCGAGGCGTTCGGCCCGCTCACCCCCGGCCAGCACGACGATCTCGTCCGGCAGGTCGACCGACTCGGCGAGATCCTGGAGGCGGTCCCGACCCTCACGCTCGGGGAAGTGACGGTCGGCGGTCACGCCTGAGGCCCGCGCCGGGCGCGGGCCTCAGGGCCCGGGTCAGGCGCGGCGGCCGTGGCAGCGCTTGCGCACCTTTTCGCAGTGGTGCGCCCGGTGCTTCGGCCTGTCGTCCATCCGCTCGGGCCACGGCACCGGCCACGGTCCCGACGGCCACGGAATGCCGTGCTTACCGGGTTTGCCGTGCTTGCTGTGCTTACCGGGTTTACCTGGCTTGTGCGGCTTGTCGGGCCTTCCGGTGAGCGTGAGGCAGGTCGTCGCCGTGTCCTGGTCGAGCAGCGCCGTCACCGTGTTGCACACCCGGCGTCCGCCCGCGCCCGCGTCGACCGTCACCGAGTACCTGACGGTGACGCTCTCCCCCGCCGCCAGGACGCCGCGCCATGACACCACCGGCTCGGCGTAGGACGCGTTCCCGGACGAGGCGGTGACGTCCTGGTTGTAGGCGGCGGCGCGCAGGACTTCGGACAGGTCGTCGGTGAAGTAGGCGGGGTCGTCGGCGGTGAAGTCCCCGTCGCCGGTGTTGGTGGCGGTGACCGTGTAGGTGACGGTCTCGCCGCCTCCGGCGTCCATCCGGTCGGCCTCCTTGGCGACGCTGAGGCGCGGTTCGCCTTGCGTGCACGTCACGGTGTTGACGATCCGGTAGGCGTTGTCGCCCTCGGCCACGGTCGCCTGGTAGGGCAGCGGCGCGTCAGTGACGGGCCCGCCGGTGACCTCACGGGACACGACCGAGCAGCTCTCCGGCACCGTCACCTCCTCGTCGATCGTGAAGACCTCCCCGACGGAGTAGCCGTCGCGCGGGTCGGCGAAGTCCTGCTCGGACGCCGGAAGGTCGCCGGGCCCGGTCAGCGTCAGCCGCGCCGAGAACCCTTCGGGGACGTCGGCGTCGGGGTAGGACTCGCCGTTGATGTCCCATTCCTTGTCGACCACCACCGACTGTGTGCCCACCGGCCGGTTGTAGACGCGGCAGGTGACGCCGTCGCCCTGCGGGACGTCCACGGCGAAGCCGAGCGCGCCGGCGTTCTCGACGGCCACGGGGTCGCCGGTGTCGGTGTCGGTGCAGACCGCGTTCGCGCCGCCCTGGGTGACGAGGCCGAAGCCGTCCTGCTGCCGCTCGGTGATCTGGACGCGGCCCGGGCCGGTGGCGGACTCCACCCGGAAGGAGACCGCGCCCGTGCCGTTGTCCTCGGTGGTCGCCGACGCGGGATCGACCGTCGTGCCGGGCGCGGCGGCGACGGCGTCGAAGGTCCAGCCCGCGCCCGCGGGCTCGGCGCCGCGGACGTCCTCGCCGGTCGTCGTGTCGGGCGCGATCATCTTCACGACCGACACCGAACTCTGGCACCGCGCCCGCGCCAGTTCCCGCATGGCCTCGGCGACGCTCCCGACGTCGTCGGCGGAGAAGTAGTCGGCGTCGGCGATGTTCCCGCCGTCGAACGGGGTCGGGCCTGAGATGGTGCGGAGGTTCAGCTCAGCGCCGGCCCCGAGCCCGATGCCCATCGCCACGACGCGGCTGCCGCGCGCCTTGGCGGCGTTCGCGGCGAACACGCCGCCCTCGATCTCGCCGAACCGGGTTGACCCGCCGGTGCCCTGGAGGGCGTCCCAGTAGGTGGGGAAGCCGTCGGTGACGAACAGGACGAGGTCGTAGTCCTCGACGGCCTCGGCGGTCCGCCACAGGCCCTGGTCCCAGTTGGTGCCGCCCTCGGCCCGCCATGGCGCGTACTGGGCGGTGAACGCGTTCACGCCCTCCTGGGTGGACACCGGGATCAGGTCGGGGTAGTTCGCGCCGCTCTCGGCCGGCGACATGGAGGCGAAGCTGAACACCGCCATCCGCGACGGCGTGCCGACCAGCGACTGGGCGAACGAGGTCGTCGCCGCCTTGAGCCTCGCCAGGTCAAGCTCGATCGAGGCGGACAGGTCCATGACGACCGCCACGTCCATGCCGCACCGGTCGGGCAGCGGCGGGTTGACGCGCGACTGCTGGATGAAGCCCGTGGAGGTCGGCGGGGTCATGAAATTGACGCCTGACCGGTAGGTGGTGCCGCCCGGCGTGGTGAAGGAGAAGGTCTGCGTCGGCGGCCGGTAGGGGCCGATGCTGAGCACCGGGTTGGTGTAGTAGCCGGCCGGAACCGACACCTGGCCGATGTAGAGCGGCTGGAAGATCGGCAGGCCGGTGTTGGGGATGAGGAAGGTGCAGTCGCCGTCGGCGTCCGACACGCACTCGGCCCCGAACGGGTTGGTGCCCGCCGCGTCGCGGTAGAGGGCGAGCCGCACGCCCGCGAGCGGCGACACGTCGAGCTCGGTGACGCGCCGGTCGCCGACCTTGACCGCGATCGCGATCTGGTTCGGACCCGGCGTCGGAATCGCGGCGAAGGCGGGCTGCGCCGCCACCGCCAGCGCCGTCAGCGCGGCGACGAGCGCGGTCCCGCATCGCGTGCTTCGCCGTCTTGAGAAGATCCCCATCGCTCCCCCGGAATGATCTTGATACGCGCAAGATCACTACCCATGTTGATCTTCGTCAAGCGCGGGGCCGCGCTGGTGACCTTGCGGGACTTTGACCGGCATGCACGGGTGGCGTGCCCACGGGCGGGAGACGTCCCGGTAAGGACCTGACCCGGGAGGAAAGCGTGGGCGGCACCAAGGACAGCGTCGGACGCGCCACACAGCGCAGGCTCGAGGGGCTCAGCCCGTTCGAGCTCAAGGACACCCTCATCGGCATGGCCGAGGAGAACCAGCGCAAGAGCGCAGCGGCGATGCTCAACGCCGGGCGCGGAAACCCCAACTGGATAGCCACCACCCCTCGCGAAGCCTTCCTGCTGCTCGGCAGGTTCGCGATAGACGAGTCGCGCCGCACCTGGCACGAGTGGGACGACCTCGCCGGCATGCCCGGCCGCGACGGCATCGCCGACAGGTTCACCGCCTTCCTCGACAAGCACCCCGACGAACCCGGCGCGACCCTGCTCAGGAACTCGATCGCCTACGGCACCGGCACGCTCGGCTTCGACCCCGACGCGTTCGTCCACGAACTCGCCGACGGCTTCATCGGCGACAACTACCCGGTGCCCGTCCGGATGCTCGACCACTTCGAGCAGATAGCGCACGCCTACCTCGTCAAGGAGATGTGCGCGGGACAGGCCCCCGAGCAGCCGTTCGACCTGTTCGCCACCGAGGGCGGCACGGCGGCCATGTGCTACATCTTCGAGTCCGCGATCATCAACCGAATCCTGCACCCCGGCGACCGGATCGCCCTGATGGTCCCGATCTTCACGCCCTATCTGGAGATCCCGCGCCTCGCCGAGTTCGGGTTCGACGCCGTCGAGATCAAGGCGACGAAACGGACGGCCGACGGGCTGCACCTGTGGGAGTACGGCGACGACGAACTCGACAAGCTGCGCGACCCGTCGATCAAGGCGCTTTTCCTGGTGAACCCGTCGAACCCGCCGTCGGTGATGCTGCCGCAGGCCGCGCGCGAGCGGATCGCCGGGATCGTCCGCGAGCACAACCCGGGGCTGGCGATCATCACCGACGACGTGTACGGCACGTTCGTCAACGGCTTCGAGTCGCTGATGTCGACGCTGCCGCGCAACACCCTCGGCGTGTACTCGTTCTCCAAGTACTTCGGCGCGACCGGCTGGCGGCTCGGCGTCATCGCCGTCAACCGCGACAACGTCTTCGACGCCAAGCTCGCCGCGCTGCCCGACGCCGACAAGCAGGCCCTGGCCAAGCGGTACGCGCCGATCACGCTCGAGCCGGAGAAGCTGCGCTTCGTCGACAGGCTCGTCGCCGACTCGCGGATGGTCGCGCTCAACCACACCGCGGGGCTGTCGCTGCCACAGCAGACCCAGATGACGCTGTTCGCGCTCGCCGGGCTGCTCGACGCCGACGACGTCTACAAGAAGCGCTGCCAGGGGGTCATCTCCCGGCGGCTCGACGGGCTCACCGCGGGCCTCACCGTCCACCCGCCGAAGGACCCGTACGCCGCCCACTACTACGTCGAGCTCGACGTGCTCGTCTGGGCCGAGAAGCAGCACGGCAAGGAGTTCGCCGATTGGCTCGTGGACTCCTACGAGCCGGTGGACATCCTGTTCCGGCTCGCCGAGAACCACTCGGTGGTGCTGCTCCCGGGCGGCGGGTTCGACGGGCCGCAGTGGTCGCTGCGCGTCTCCCTGGCCAACCTCCCGCTCGACGCCTACCGCCACATCGGCGCGTGGCTCGCCGAAGCCGGCCTTGTGTACAAGGCCGAGTTCGACAAGCGGGAGCAGCGGTGAAGTGGTTCCAGTCGTTCCTCCAGGGGACGCCGGAGATCGCCCTCTTCCTGAGCCTCGCGCTCGGCTACGCCGTCGGCAGGATCAAGGTGTGGCGGCTGTCGCTCGGCGGCATCGCCGGCACCCTGATCGTCGCGATCATCATCGGCATGCTCGGCAAGGTGACGCTCAACGACCAGGTGAAGAACATCGCGTTCGCGCTGTTCATCTTCACCCTCGGGTTCATCAGCGGGCCGTCGTTCTTCGCCAGCCTGAACCGGCGCAGCCTGCGCTACGCGGTGTTCCCCGTCATCGAGGTCACCTGCCTGCTCGGCATCACCGCGATCGCCGTGGTGCTGCTGAAGCTCGACGCGGGCACCGCGGCGGGCCTGATGGGCGGCGGCGCGACGGAGTCGGCGGTGGTCGGCACCGCCACCGACGCGATCGGCAAGCTCAACCTGCCCGCCGACCAGATCCAGACCCTTCAGGGCAACGTCGGCACCGCGTACTCCATCTCCTACATCTGCGGGCTCATCACCATCGTGCTGCTGACGTCGCAGATCGCGCCCGCGCTGATGCGGATCGACCTGCGCGAGGAGGCGGTGAAGCTGTGGCGCAAGATCGGCGGCGGTGTCGAGGACCCGGGCCGGCCGACCGCGCTGCCCGAACTCGTCGGACGGACCCTGCTGGTCTCGGCGGCCGACGGCAGGACGGTCGCCGACGTCGAAAGCGCGCTGGGCGAGCACGCCTCGATCGAGCGCGCGAAGCGGGGCGGGAAACCCCTCGACGTGACGCCGTCGACACGGCTCGCGACCGGCGACGTCATCCTCGTCCTCGGCCGCCGCGAGAGCCTTCTCGACCCCGAACGGACGGTCGGGCCCGAGGTCGCCTCGCAGAGCATGGACTTCGACCTCGACGTCGCGCAGGTCCTCGTCACCGGGGCCAAGGGCGGCATCACGTTCGGCGCGCTCAGGGCGGCCGCGCCGCCCGAGTCGCACGGGGTGTTCCTCACCGGCGTGTCCCGGATGGACCACCAGCTTCCGCTCCAGGACGGCACCCAGATCAACTCGGGCGACGTCGTCAGGCTCACCGGGGCCTCCGACGACGTCGCGACGTACGCGAAGCGGATCGGGTTCCGGCTCGACACCGGCGTCAAGGCCGACTTCGTGTTCCTGTCGGTCGGCGTCGTGCTCGGCTTCCTCATCGGCAAGGTCGAACTCACCGTCGGCTCGATCCCGCTGTCGCTCGGCACCGGCGGCGGCTGTCTGCTGTCGGGGCTGCTGTTCGGGTGGCTGCGCGCCAAGCACCCGACGTTCGGGCAGTACGACCCGGCCGCCGCGTCGGTCATCAAGGACCTCGGGCTCGCCACGTTCATCTGCGCGGTCGGGCTGTCGTCGGGGCCGCAGGCGGTCGGGCTCATCCAGAAGTTCGGGCTGTCGCTGCCGCTCACCGGCATCCTCATGACGCTCGTGCCCGCCTGCATCTCGCTCTTCGTGTCGTGGAAGGTGATGAAGCTGCCCGCGCCGCTGGCGCTCGGCGCGGTCGCCGGACAGCAGTGCTCGACGCCGGCCATCACCGCCGTCCAGGGCGTCGCCGGCAACGCGACGCCGCTGATGTCGTACACGATCGTCTACGCGCTCTCCAACGTGGTCCTGCCGCTGCTCGGGCCGATCGTCGTCGGGATGGCCCGCGCGCTCGGCTGACCTCGGCGAACCCCGCATTCCGTGACCTAGAGCGAAATCGTCGTCACCTCTTGCGATCAGCGCACGGGAGGAGGACGGTGACGTCACTCCATTTCCGGAAGAACCGGGAGTTCCCGTGCGACCTATGCTGCGCCGGAGCGCCGTCCTGTTCACCGCGTCCGCCGCCGTCACCGCGCTGACCTGCGCGCCCGCGGCCGCCGACCTCGACCTGCTCACCTGCGGCGGCACCCACACCGTCACCTACGACCCGGGCCTGCGCCTGTTCGGGCAGACCGTCGACATCGCCTTCACCGACTCCTTCACCAGCTGCTCCGCGCTCAGCGACCCGACGCTGACCAGCGGCCTGCTGACGGGCTCGGTCACCCTGCCGAACTACTCGTGCCTGTCACCGGTCAACACCGACGACATCGACGAGACCGTCACCTGGAACAACGGGCAGTCGTCCACGTTCCACTACAGCCGCGTCTACGGCTCGGTGGACGGCAACTCCGTCATCACCAGCACCGGGACCGTCACCTCCGGCAAGTTCGCCGGCGCGACCGCCGTCAAGGTCGTCACCGGACTCAACCTCAACCTGCTCGCCTGCCTCTTCGCCCCCGGCGTCCCAGGCAACACCGGCACCATCACCCTCGCCCTCACCTCCCTCTGAGGACGCGTCAGGGCGGCGCTCCTCGAGTCGGCGACCTTCGCGCCTTACCTTGGAGCCCGATCGAGGGGGCGTCTTGGCGAAGGAAGAGGGCGACGGGGTCGCGCGCGGGAGGCGGCGGACCGTGGTCAGGGTCGCGGCGGGGGTCGCCGTCGCCGGAGCCGTCGGGCTTGTGTTCGCGTTGCGATCACCGTCGCCCGTGGGGCACTGGAACAGCGCGGAAGGGCGGGGCGCATTCGGCGCGGCGTACGCCAAGGCGATGCGGGAGATGCCACGGCCTGCCGGGACCGCCGACGTGCGCACGGACTTCGGGTTCGTGCGGATTCACCGGTTCGCGGGGGCGGCGGGGCGTGACGCGCCGCTCGTGCTGCTGCCGGGCCGGGCCGCGCCCGCGCCGATCTGGGCCGACCTGATGCCGCATCTGCTGCGGATCGGCGACGTCTACACGATCGACCTGTTGGGCGAGCCGGGGCACAGCGTGCAGGAGACGCCGATCTCCTCGGAGGCCGACCAGGCGGCTTGGCTCGACCAGACGCTTTCCCGGCTGCCCGAGCGGACGTTCCACGTGGTCGGGCTGTCGCTGGGCGGGTGGACCGCGGCGAACCTCGCGCTGCGCGCGCCGGGGCGGGTCGCGACGCTGACGCTGATCGAGCCGGTGTCCACGTTCGCGCCGATCCCGCTCGGCACCGCGCTCCGGGCGATCCCCGCGTCGGTGTCCTGGCTGCCGAGGTCGTGGCGCGACTCGTTCGCCTCCTACACGGCAGGGGGCGCACCGGTGCGGGACGTGCCGGTGGCGGAGATGATCGAGGCGGGGATGCGGCATTACACGTCGAGGCTGCCGCAGCCGTCGCAGATCGCCGAGGAGGCGCTGGGCGGGTTGGGGATGCCGGTGCTGGCGGTCTTCGCGGGGCGGTCGGTGATGCATGATGCGGAGGAGTCGCGGCGGATCGCCGAACGTGCCCTGCCGCGCGGGACCGTCAAGGTTTATCCGGAGGCCACGCACGCGGTGACGGGTGAGCGGCCCGAAGGCGTCGCGGCCGATCTCGCGGCGTTTCTTGACGCGGTCTGATGGTGTCAGAGGGCTGCGGGGTAGCGGCCGGGGCGGTGGTTCATCACCAGGACCAGGTTCAGGACGGCGGCGCCGGCGGCCGACGTCAGGACGGTGCTCAGTGGCGAGGTGAGGGCGGACAGGGCGACGACCGCGGTGTCGGCGATAAGGAGGACGTGCCCGACCCGCCAGCCGAACCTGTCCTGGCAGACGAGCGCGACGATGTTGAAGCCGCCGAGGCTCGCGTGGTGGCGGAAGACGATCAGCACGCCGATGCCCCCGGCGAGGCTGCCGCCGAGGACCGCGTAGAGCGGGTCGATCGACGCGGTGTCGATGAAGTGCGGATGGATCAGCGAGAACACCGAGAGCAGCACCACCGCCGCGAACGAGGTCGCCACGAAGCGCGGGCCCTTGCGGGTCAGGCCGAGCACCACGAAGGGCGCGTTCACCAGGGTGAAGATCACCGCGAAGGGCAGCGGGAGCACCTGGGTGAGCAGCAGGACGAGCCCCGCGGTCCCGCCGGTGACGGCTCCGGCCCCGCCGATCAGCGCGAGCCCGAACGAGGCGACGAGCGCGCCGATGACGATCCCCGCGACGTTCTCCAGGACGCTGTGCCGGACCACGCCGGAAGGCAGGGCGGCCGAAGGGGAGGGCGCGGAAGGCAGGGCGGCGGCGCGCGCAGGACGCGTCAGGGAACTGGACTGGTACACGTCAGGACATCGTAGGTATCTTCCGCATAAGCGCAACACCCGCGTTGATCACTGAACATCCTGGCACCTGTTCTCCGGATCAGGTGCCAGAATGTTCAGGTGGACAGCCTCGACGCCAAGATCCTGCTCGCCCTCGATGACGAGCCCGACGCGACAGTGCTCGCCTTGGCCGCGCGGCTCGGCATCGCGCGCAACACGCTCACCTCGCGGCTCCAGCGGATGCGGCAGACCGGGGCGTTGCGCGAGTTCACCCGCCGCGTCGATCCCGCGGCGCTCGGGCACGGGCTCGTCGCGTTCGTGTCGGTCGCGGTGAGCCAGAGCGAAGCGGAGCTGGCCGTCGAGGCGCTGCGCGCGATCCCCGAGGTGATCGAGATGCACTCCACCACCGGGGACGCCGACCTGCTGATGAAGGTCGTCGCGCGGGACACCGCGGACCTGCACCGGCTGAGCGGCGAGATCCTGCGCGCGCCGGGCGCGATGCGGACCAGCACGGTGATCTCGCTCAGCGAGGAGATGCCGCTCCGGCTGCGGGCGCTGATCGAGCGGGCCGCGCGGGACTAGTGCCGGGTCCAGTCGGGCTGGTGCAGGTCGGCGACGCGCACGTCACGGCCGAGCAGGACGACCTCGCGGAACTGCCAGAGCATCGCGCCGGTCGGGGCGTGGATCGTCATACCGGGGGCTAGGCGCATCTGGAGCAGCGAGCCGCCGTCCGGGCGGGTCACCCAGTGCACGACGCCGTCGGCGGCGAGCACGCGCAGCGGCACATGGTGGACCGAACCGACCTCGCCCGGCTCGGGCACCGGCTCGCCCGCGCCCTGCCCGACGGCGACCACCGGCGTGATCGCGAAGCCGGACGCGGCGGGGAAGTCGTCGAGCATGCCGAGCACTGCCGACCCGGCGACGTCGAGGTTCAGTTCCTCGCGCAGCTCGCGCAACGCGGTCTCCTGGGGCGTCTCGCCGGGCTCGGCGCGGCCGCCGGGCAGCGCCCACTGGCCGGGGTTGCGGCCCCGGCGCGCCCGCTTGATCACCAGGACGCCGAGTTCGCCGTCCCGTTCGGTGACGCACAGGACGACGGCGGCCCGCCGCACCCCCTCGGCGTCGGCGAGCGCGGTCCTGGCGAAACCGGAAAGGCGCGGCCCGGCGCTGCGCCGGAACCCCGCCCAGTCCGGGTGGTCCTCGTTCATCGCCGCACCCTCCGCTCGGCGGGGCGGCACGCCCCGGTTCGCTCGCACGGCGATGCTAGCGGGCCGGGGGACCGCATCCCCCGGCCCGCCCCGCGTCAGCCGCGCAGGCCCGCGAAGAAGGCGCGGATGTCGGCGGCGACGTCGTCGGGGGCCTCCATCGCGGCGAAGTGCCCGGCCTTGGGGAACTCGGTCCAGTGCACGATCGCCGAGTTGTCGCGCTCGGCGAGCGACCTGATCGTCTGGAAGTCGTCGGCGAAGACCGCGACGCCGGTCGGCGCGTGGTTCACCGCGGGCTCCGCGCCCGACCGCGCCTCCTCGTAGTAGTACCTGGAGGCGGTGGCTTGCGTGTTCGTCAAAAAATAGAGGCTGACCTGGGTGAGGAGCTGGTCGATGGCGACCAGGCTCGTCCCGTTGCCGAAGGAGTTGAGCAGTTCGCTGTAGGCGAGCTGGCCGACGGGCGAGTCGGCCAGCGCCGCGCCGATCGTCTGCGGGCGCGCCGCGTTCATCGCGTTGTAGCCGCCGACGGACTGGAACCACTGCATGTGCTCGAGCGCCGCGTATTCCTTGGGGCCGAAGCCCTCGAACTCGGCCGGGTCTCCGGACGGGAAGGAGAACAGCTGCAGGACGTGCATGCCCAGGTATCCGGGAGGGTTCAGCAGGCCGAGTTCGCGGCAGAGCATCGCGCCCATGTCGCTGCCGTGCGAGCCGTAGGAGTCGTAGCCGAGGCGGCGCATCAGGGCGTCGAAGGCGCGCGCGGCCTTGGCCTGGGTCCAGCCCGCGCCGTTGACCGGGGTGCTGAAGCCGAACCCGGGCAGCGACGGGACCACCACCGAGAACGCGTCCTCGGCCCTGCCGCCGTGCGCGACGGGGTCGGTGAGCGGGCCGATCACGTCGAGGAAGTCGGCGAACGAGCCGGGGTAGGTGTGCAGCAGCAGGAGCGGCGTCGCGTCCTTCTCCTTGGACGGCACGTGGACGAAGTGGATCGTCTGGCCGTCGAGCTCGGTCAGGTAGTGCGGGAAGGCGTTCATCCGTGCCTCCTGGGCGCGCCAGTCGAACGACGTCCGCCAGTACTCGACGGTCTCGCGCAGATACCCGTTCGGGGTGCCGAGGGTCCAGTCGTCGGTCGCGGCCGGGCGGGGCAGCCGGGTCCTGGCGAGCCGCGCGTTCAGGTCGTCGATCTCGGCCTGCGGGATCGCGACGGTGAAGGGGCGGATCTCGGCGGTCTTGGCTGCGGTGTTCTGCGTCTTCGTCATGTCCCTTAAGGTAGGAGCCATATAGGAAGAATTGATTCCTATATCGACGCGGGAGCGGAAAAAGATGCTGGAGACGTCCGCGCGGCTGCTCGCGCTGCTGTCGCTGCTGCAGTCGCGGCCCGACTGGCCGGGCCGTGAGCTGGCCGAACGGCTCGGGGTGAGCACCCGCACGATCCGCAACGACGTCGAGCGGCTGCGCGGGCTCGGCTATCCGGTGGACGCCACGCGCGGCGCGGCGGGCTTCTACCGGCTCGGCGCGGGCGCGAAGCTGCCGCCGCTGCTGCTTGACGACGAGGAGGCCGTCGCCGTCGCGATCGGGCTGCGCGCGGGCGCGGGGGTGGGCGGGATCGAGGAGAGCAGCGCCCGCGCCCTGGCCAAACTGGAACAGGTGCTGCCGCACCGGCTGCGCCGCAAGGTCGTCGCGCTGCACGAGGCGACGTCGCGCGCGCCGGAGAACCTCAACACCGACGCCGCCGACCCCGAGACCGACGCGGCGGTCCTCACCACTGTCGCCGCCGCGATCCGCGACAGGGTACGGCTGCGCTTCGACTACGCCGCGTCCGCCGAGCCCGTCCCGGGCGAGCCGCCGTCCGCGACGGCCGCGCCGCCCGGCCGCAGGGTCGTGGAGCCGTACCGGCTGGTGAGCTGGCGGCGGCGCTGGTACCTCGTCGCCCGCGACCCGGCCTCGGGGGCCTGGTCGGCCTACCGCGCGGACTGGATGACGCCGCTGTCCCCCGCCACGGATCGGCGCTTCGATCCCGTCCCGCTGCCGGGCGGCGACTACACCGCCTTCGTGCTGCGCGACGTCGCCGTGACGGGCTGGAAGGTCAACGCCCGCATCACCGTCCTCGCCCCCGCCGAGGCGGTCCTCGCCCGGATCAACGCGGCGGTCGGCGTCGTGGAGTCCGTGGACGCCGACACCTGCGTGCTGGTCACCGGGGCCGACTCCGTCGAGACCATCGCCGCCTACATCGGCATGCTCGGCCTCGACTTCCGGGTCACCTCCCCGCCCGAACTCAGCGCCGCCGTCGCCGCGCTCGGCCGCCGCTACCTCGCGGCCGTCGCCGCTCCCCCACCCTGAGCCTCCCCCCAGGGGGTGTTGACTGGCGGTTCGCGCGGTTTACGGTGATCGGTATGAGTGACGGGCTTGGCGCGCCCTCGGGGCGGCGGGTGGTGATCAGCCGGGAGGTCGCTGAGGTCCTCGGTGAGGCGAAGGTCGCGGAGCTGCTCGCCGGTCCCGAACCCGGCGAGTACGACTGTGTGATCTGCGACCTGCCCGGGGACGCCGAACGTGAGGACACGAGCGTCCTCGTGCGGCGGTTCCCGGTGGCGGAAGCGCCGTCGCGGCCGCTGGTGAACATCATCTGGGCGCACGCGGCGTGCTCGGCCTCGACCGTGGAGGACCGCGACACCCCGATCAGCCTCACCCCCTACTTCCGCAGCCAGCACCTGATCCCGCTGCTGCTCGGCGACGACACCGCGCCGCGCGCCGCGCTGATCATGGAACCGGTGATGCCGGCGCTGCACAACAGCACGACCGATTCCAACGCCTACGTGCAGGCGTGGCTGCGCGAGGGGCTGTGCCTGCTGTCGGTCGGCGACCTGCCGCACGCGGGGCCCGACGTGCCGACGTGGCGTGCCGTCCTCATGCCCGGCGACCCGCCCGACCAGTACCGGGTGACGCTCACCTGCCGCGCCGACGGCAGGGAGCCGTTGACCGTCGCCGACGGGCTCGGCATCCGGGTCGACCGGGGCTGGCTCGACACGGCGGTCACCGGTGGCGTCACGCTGTGGGCGGGCCTCACCGGGCTGCGCACGACCGCGAAGCGTGACCCGGAGACCGTCGTGCGCGCGCTTGCCGACGCGGCCTTCGCCGGGACGCTCGTCGGCGGCCGCATCACCGCGGTGACGCTCGGCCTGCACGACTCCTGACGGTCAGCGCCCGGCGTCGCGCAAAGCGGCGGCGAACTCGGCGATGAGGTCGTCGGGCGCGTTGTAGTGCGGGAAGTAGGCGCAGACGCGGTCGCAGTCGCCGTAGCGCGCGACGATCTCGGCCGCGCACTCGGCAGGGGTGCCGTGGACGGCGAGGGTGTTCATCGCGGCGTCGTCGATGAGGCCGGGCATCTCGGCCCAGCGGCCCTGCTTGGACAGCGCGTTCAGTTCGGGCTGCAGGTCGCCCATGCCCTCGACGTCGAGGACGGCCTTGTAGGAGGGGGTCGAGCCGTAGAAGGACAGCAGGTAGCGGATCGCCTTGGCGGCCTCAAGCTCGCGTTCGTCGCGGCCGACGCCGACGATCACCTCGGCGGTCACCTCGAAGTCGGCGCGGGTGCGGCCGGAGGCGGCGAGACCGTCGGCGATCGCGGGCCTGGTCCGCTCGCGCATGTGCCGCGCGCTGTTGAACGGCATCACCAGCACGCCGTCGGCGACCTCGGCGGCCATCCGGTTCATCCTGGGCCCGAGCGCGCCGACGAGGACCTTCGGCTTGCCGTGCGGGTTCGGGCCGGGGTTGAACGCGGGGGTCATCAGCGTGTGCCTTGTGTACTCGCCCTCGAACTTGAGGCGTGTCCCGTCCTGCCAGCTGTCGAGGATCGTCCTGGTCGCCAGCACCCACTCGCGCATCCGCTCGACCGGCCTGCCCCACCGCGACCCGTACCGGTTCTCGATGTGCGCCTTCACCTGCGAGCCGAGCCCGAGCCTGAACCGTCCCTCCGACAGCAGATGCAGGTCGTAGGCGGCGTGCGCGAGGTGCATGGGGCTGCGCGGGAACGCGATCGCGACGTTCGTCATCAGGTCGAGCGAGCAGGCGGGGGCTGCGGCGACCAGCGGGAAGAACGGGTCGTGGGAGTTCTCGAAGGTGAAGACGCCGTCGACTCCGCATCCCTCAAGCGCGCGGGCGCGTTCGGCGGCGGTGACGACGGAGTCCGACAGCATGACGTCGAGTTTCAGCGGCATCGGGGGGCTCCTCTGGACTGCGTGGGGGGTGGGTCAGCCGTTGAGGTAGGCGAGGACGGCGAGGACGCGGCGGTTGTCGTCGTCGGACGCCTGGAGGTCGAGCTTGTGGAAGATGCTCGTGGTGTGCTTGGCGACCGCGCCGTCGGAGACGACGAGGCGGGCGGCGATCGCGGCATTGGAGCGGCCCTCGGCCATCAGGGCGAGGACCTCGGACTCGCGGGGCGTCAGCCGGTCGAGCGGGCGGACGGCCCTGCCCCTGGTCAGCAGCCGCGCGATCACCTCGGGGTCCATCGCGGTGCCGCCGCCCGCGACCCTGCGGACCGCCTCGACGAACTCGGCGGTGTCGAAGACCCGGTCCTTCAGCAGGTAGCCGACGCCGCCCGCGCCGTCGGCGAGCAGTTCCCGCGCGTAAAGCTGCTCGACGTACTGCGACAGGACGAGCACCGGAAGCCCGGGGACGAGCCCGCGCGCCTCGATCGCGGCGCGGATTCCCTCGTCGGTGAACGACGGCGGCAGCCTGACGTCGGCCACCGCGACGTCGGGCTTGTGCGCGACAAGTTCCCGCAGCAGGGACGGGCCGTTGTCCACCGCCGCGACGATCTCAAAACCGTGCGCTTCGAGGAGGCGGACGAGCCCGTCCCTGAGCAGGACCTGGTCTTCGGCGATCACCGCGCGCAAGGAATCTCCAGGGTGACGATCGTGGGGCCGCCCGGCGGGCTGCTCAGCGCGAGGACGCCGTCGAAGGCGGCGAGGCGGCGTTCGATGCCGCGCAGTCCGCTGCCCGCCTCCACCGACGCACCGCCGACGCCGTCGTCGGTGACGCCGATCCGCAGCGTGCCGTCCTCGAGCCGCAGGTCGATCCAGACGCGGCGGGCACCGCTGTGCTTTGCGGCGTTGGCCAGCACCTCGGAGACGGCGAAGTAGGCGGCTGACTCCAGCGGCGGCTCGAGCCTGGGCAGCGTCCCGCTGACCTCGACGTCGAGGCCGCTGTCGAGGGACAGGGCGCGGACGGCGTCGGACAGGCCGCGGTCGGCGAGGACGGGCGGGTGGATGCCGCGCACGAGGTCGCGCAGCTCGTTCAGCGCCTTGACCGAGGTCGCGCGGGTCTCGGCCAGCAGCAGCCGGGCCTTGTCGGGGTCCTTCTCGATCAGCTGCTCGACCGCGCCGAGCGTCATGCCCATCGCGACGAGCCTCGCCTGTGCCCCGTCGTGCAGGTCGCGTTCGATCCTGCGCAGTTCCGCGGCTGAGGCGTCGATGGTCTCGGCTCGGGTGCGGGTGAGCTCGTTGACGCGGCGGGCCAGCGCCTCGGCGTCGGCGGGGCCGAGCAGGCTCCTGGTCCACAGGCCGTGCGCGCGCACGAAGCGCGGGGCCGCCCACAGGCCGAGGAGGAGCAGGAGCACACCGAGGGGGACGCACCACCACGCCGCCTCAGGTTGTCCGTCGTGGACGTGGATGATGGTGTACCAGTCCTCGAAGCCGACATCGCGGAAGGCGCCAAAGATCGCGGGCATGAGGATTCCCTCAAGCCCGTAGACCGGCAGCGCGAACGCCATCAGGCCGAAGAAGCCGCCGACGACGGGGTCGGCGAAGCCCCACAGCAGGTCGCGGTGGGTCGCCTTGTCGGCGAGCAGGAAGCGGCAGCGCTCGGCCTGGCCGAGCAGGCCGGGCCGGTAGACGGGTTCGGGGAGGTAGGGCCGCGACACCGTCACCCCACTCCAGTCGTGCGCGAGCAGCCGCGCCCGGTCGGCGAACGCGCGGTGCCGCCTGATCAGCGGCGGGGTGAGGTACAGGCCGACGCCGAGCGGGATGAGGCAGACCGCCACGAGGACGAGGGTCAGGCACAGCAGCTGGACCAGGCTCAGCAGGAACAGCGTGATGCCGTGGCCCACGGCCCGGATTGTCTTCTTCATGCCTTCACTCTGGCTGGGGGGTGATTCTTGCGCACTGTACCCTTCTCCCCTCTTGGGTGGGTCTAGGCCCACCCCCGGGCCGGTACCTGCCGGGATGGTCGCGGCAGGGCGCGGTTCCTAGCGTCGTGACCATGGAAATCGCGGAGAAACTCGGTGGCTGGAGCGCACGCCACCGCGTCCTTGCCGTCACGCTGTGGGTGCTGTTCGTCGTCGGCTCGTCGGTCCTCGGGTCACTGGCCGGCCAGCGGCCGATGACCGACGCGGAGGACGCGTTCGGCGGGTCGCGGCAGGCGATCGAGATGCTTGAGGAGGCCGGGATCGAGGACCCGGCAAGCGAGCTCGTGCTGGTGCACGGGACCGACGCCTCGGCGGTCGTCGCGGCGGTGGAGGGCACCGGGCAGGCCGTGGGCGTCAGGGAGGCGGCGCGTTCGGGTGACAAGGTCCTCGTCGCCTTCGACTGGAAGGGCGATCCGGATGAGGCGGCCGGGCGTTACCCCGCCGTCCGCGACGCGATCGCCGCGACGGGCGCGCACACCGAGGTCTTCGGGAGCGCGACCGTCGACCTGTGGTTCGAGCGGGCCTTCGACGAGGACTTCAAGCGCGCTGAGTGGACCGCAGTCCCCCTTGCCCTGGGCATCCTGCTGATCGCGTTCGGGGCGCTCGTCGCGGCGGTCCTGCCCGTCGCGCTCGCGCTCACCGCGTTCGTCGCGGCGCTCGGGCTGACGGCGCTGCTCAGCCACCAGTTCCACGCGGCCGACGCCACCAACTCGGTGATGCTGCTGATGGGCCTCGCGGTCGGGGTGGACTACTGCCTGTTCTACCTGCGGCGCGAGCGCGAGGAGCGGGCGCTCGGCATGACGTCGGCGGAGGCGCTGCGGATCGCGGCGCGGACGTCGGGCCACTCGGTGCTGGTGTCGGGCGCGACGGTCAGCGTGGCGATGGCCGGGCTGTTCCTGTCCGGGATGCCGATGTTCGTGAGCTTCGCGGTCGGCACGATCGTCGTCGTGCTCGTGGCGATGACGGGTTCGGTGACCGTCCTGCCCGCGCTGCTCTCGCTGCTCGGCGACAGGGTGGACGCCGGACGGATCGTGCGGCGGTGCGGCCCGCGGCGGGAGGCGCGGCTGATGCCCGCGATCGTGCGGGGCGTCCTGGCCAGGCCCGGGCTTGCCGCGGCGCTGTCCGCCGTGTTCCTGATCGTGCTGGCGCTTCCGGTGCTCGGGATGAAGACCGAGCTGCTGTCGCTGCGGCAGACGATCCCGGCAGGCGACCCGCTGCTCACCGCGTACACGCACATCGAGGAGGCGTTCCCTGGGCGGGCGGAGACCGGCGAGATCATCGTCAAGGGTCCGGCCGGGGATCTGGCGGCGCTCGGGGAGGCGCGGGAACAGAACGGGCTCACCCGGATCACGGTCCCGCTCGCCGATGAAGCCGACCTCCAGCGCGCCAGGGAGGCGATCGAGGGCCGTCCGGACGCGGCGCTGCGGGGAGACCTCGCGTTCAGCGCCGACTACACCGCGCAGCTGAACGACGCGCTGCTCCCGGTGTTCGCGTTCGTCGCGGCGGCCGCCTTCCTGATCATGCTCGCGGCGTTCCGGTCGGCGGCGATCGCGCTGACGTCGGTCATGCTGAACCTGCTGTCGGTCGCCGCCGCCTACGGGGTGATCACCGGGATCTTCCAGCACCGCTGGGGCGACGAGCTGTTCGGCACGACGGGCGCGGGCGCGGTCCAGGCATGGCTTCCGCTGTTCGTCTTCGTGATCCTGTTCGGGCTGTCGATGGACTACCACGTGTTCGTCGTCTCCCGCATCCAGGAGGCGTGGCGGCGCGGCATGCCGACCCGCGAGGCGATCGCGCACGGGATCGGGTCGAGCGCGGGCACCGTCACCAGCGCGGCGCTGATCATGGTCGCGGTCTTCGCGGTGTTCGCCACGCTGTCGATGCAGGACTTCAAGCAGCTCGGGGTGGGGCTCGCGGTCGCGGTGCTGCTCGACGCGACGGTCATCCGGGCGGTCCTGCTGCCGTCGATCCTCACCCTGCTCGGCGACCGCACCTGGTCGCTCCGCAAGCCCAAGCCGGTGCCCGCGCCGCAGGACGCACCGCTGACGCCCGTCCCCTGACGGCTCGCGCGAGTCCCGTCCGATCCGGGCGGGCCCGTTCGCGTGGGGCGCACACGGGTCCCGTCCGATTTGGGCTGGCCCGTTGGCGTGGGGCTCGCGCGGGTCCCGTCCGATTTGGCGGGCCCGTTGGCGTGGGGAAGGCGGGCGGGGTGTGTTCTCGGCACCTCCTCGGGGCCTTGGGGGCCTAAGGGAGGGTCCGGGGTGTGGGCGGGCTTCGGTGACCTAACTAGCGCTTGGTAGATTGGGTGGGCAGTTCCCCGATGCTTGGAGGTGCCCCGATGCCCGAGGCCGTCATCGTCGCGATGGCCCGCTCGCCCATCGGCCGTGCGTACAAGGGGTCCCTGAAGGACCTGCGCGCGGACGACCTGCTGACCCAGATGGTGACCGCCGCGCTCGCCCAGGTCCCGGCGCTCGACCCGGCCACGCTCGACGACCTCATGGTCGGCTGCGCGCAGCCCGCGGGCGAGCAGGGCTACAACATCGCCCGGCAGACCGCGATCGCGCTGGGTCTCGACGGCGTGCCCGGCACCGTCGTCCAGCGGTACTGCGCGTCGAGCGTGCAGACGACCCGGATGGCGCTGCACGCGATCCGCTCCGGCGAGGGCGACGCGTTCGTCTCGGCGGGCGTCGAGTGCGTCTCGCGCTATGCGCGCGGCAAGTCCGACGGGGCCGAGGGCACCCACCACCCGCGTTACGCCGCCGCCGAAGCGCGCAGCGCCGAGCGCACCGGCGCGGGCGTCCCGGTGTGGCGCGATCCGCGCGAGTCGGGCGAACTGCCCGACCCGTACCTCGCGATGGGACAGACCGCCGAGAACGTCGCGCAGCTGCGCGGGGTGTCGCGGGCGCGGCAGGACGCGTTCGGCGTGCGCAGCCAGAACCTCGCCGAGAAGGCGGTCGCCGACGGGTTCTTCGACCTCGACATCACCCCCGTCACCCTCCCCGACGGGTCGGTCGTCTCCCGCGACGACTGCCCTCGGCCGGGCGTCACCGCCGAGTCCGTCGCGGGGCTCAAGCCGGTGTTCCGGCCCGACGGAACCGTCACCGCCGGGAACTGCTGCCCGCTCAACGACGGGGCCGCCGCGCTCGTCGTCGTCTCCGACCGCAAGGCCGCCGACCTGGGCCTGACGCCGCTCGCCCGCATCGTCTCGACCGGCGTCTCGGCGATCTCCCCGGAGATCATGGGCCTCGGCCCCACCGACGCGATGCGCCAGGCGCTGCACCGGGCCGGGATCACCGCCGCCGACCTCAACCTCGTGGAGATCAACGAGGCGTTCGCCGCGCAGGTCCTGCCCGTCTGCGACGACCTCGGCCTCGATGAGGAGAAGGTCAACGTGCACGGCGGCGCGATCGCGCTCGGCCACCCGTTCGGCATGACCGGGGCGCGGCTCACCACGACCCTCGTCAACGGGCTCACGCGCCGCGACGGGCGCTACGGGGCCGTCACCATGTGCGCGGCCGGAGGCCAGGGCATGGCGCTCATCGTGGAGCGGCTGTCATGAGCGCGCTGCCCGGGCCGGACGCGCCCGCAGGCGAGTGGGCGGGACGCGCGCTCGGCGAACGCACGGTCTCCTGGACCGAAAGCCAGGCGATCCTCTACGCCCTCGCCGTGGGCGCGCGTGCCGACGAACTCGACCTCGTCTATGAACGCCGCCTGCGCGTCCTGCCGACCTTCGGCCTCACCCTCGCCCAGTGGGCCCCCGACGTGCTCGGCGGCCACGGCGCGTTCGACCAGTCCACCGCGCTGCACGGCGCGCAGGGGCTCAAGGTCGCCGCTCCCCTGCCGACGAGCGGCGAGCTGACGCTGGCGGCGCGGGTCGCGGCGGTGTGGGACAAGGGCGCGGCGGCGGTCTTCGACGTC
The DNA here is from genome assembly GCF_033875155.1 of Actinocorallia sp. A-T 12471. Classification (NCBI taxonomy): domain Bacteria; kingdom Bacillati; phylum Actinomycetota; class Actinomycetes; order Streptosporangiales; family Thermomonosporaceae; genus Actinocorallia; species Actinocorallia sp. A-T 12471. The sequence continues at coordinate 167,782 of NZ_JAWZTE010000007.1, forward strand.
GAGGTCGAGTCGCGGTTCTTCACCGCGACCTGGTCGATCTTCGCGCCCGGCCGTGGCGGGTTCGGCGGCGAGCGCGGGCCGTCGGCGCGGCGCGCCGAGCCCGACGACGCGCCCGCGCTGGCCTTCGACATCCCCACGTTCGCCGAACAGGCCGCGCTGTACCGGCTGTGCGGCGACCTGCACGCCCTGCACATCGACCCGGAGGCCGCCAAGACCGCGGGGCTCGACCGGCCGATCCTGCACGGGCTCGCCACGATGGCCGCGAGCGCCGTCGGGCTCGGCCGTGCGCTCGGCGCGCACCCGGCCGACCTCGCCGAGGCCCACGTGCGCTTCACCGCGCCGGTCGTGCCCGGCGACGTCCTCGCCGTGCGGGCCAGGCCCACGGGCCGGGCCGCCGACTTCGACGTCACGGTCGACGGCAGGACCGTGCTCGGCGGCTGCTCCGTCGGCTTCGGCGGCTGACCTGGGCGCGCGCCCCGGTACGGTACCGGGGTGCGCGCCGCCCGGTTGATCTCCCTTGTGCTGCTGCTCCAGTCGCGCGGGCCGCTGACCGCCGCCGAGATGGCCGCCGAACTCGAGGTGTCGGAACGGACGCTGTACCGCGACATGCAGGCGCTCGCCGACGCCGGGGTCCCGGTGTACGCCGAGCAGGGCAGGCACGGCGGATACCGGCTCGTCGGCGGGTTCCGCACCCGGCTGACCGGGCTCACCCGCGAGGAGGCCGAGGCGCTGTTCCTCACCGGGCTCGACGGGCCCGCCGGCCAGCTCGGGCTCGCCGACGCCGCCGCGTCGGCGCGGCTCAAGCTGCTGGCCGCGCTGCCCGAACCGTTCCGGGAGGCCCCGGACCGGACCGGCCGCCGCTTCCACCTCGACATCCCAGGCTGGTGGACCGACGCGTCGCCGCCGCCGCTGCTGGCCGAACTCGCCGAGGCCGTCTGGACCGACCGGGAGATCGCGCTCGGCTACCGCGCGACCACCCGGACCGTCCTGCCGTACGGGCTCGTCCTCAAGGGCGGCGTCTGGTACCTCGTCGCCGCGGTCGGGGAACAGTTCCGGACATATCGGGTGGATCGCATCTTCTCGGTGGCCGAGACGGGTGCGGTGTTCGCGCGGGACCCCGGGTTCGACCTGGCCGCGCACTGGGCCGAGCGGTCCGCCGAGTTCGTCGCGTCGATGTGCCACGAGGAGATCACCGTGCGGCTCAGCCGGCGCGCGGTGCGGGGGCTGCGGCGGGTCGCCGAGCCGCCCGCCGTCGAGCGCGCCCTTGCGTCGTTGGGCGCGCCCGACGGGCGGGGCTGGGCCGTCGCGGTGCTGCCGGTCGAGAACCTCGACGTGGCCTTCGACCAGGTGCTCCGGCTCGGGGCCGAGGTCGAGGTGCTTGCGCCGCCTGAGCTGCGCGCGCGGGTCGGCGAGGCGGCCGCGCGCTTGGCCGAGCTGTACCGGACATGACCCGTGTGAGGCAGGTCAGCGGTAGCCGGTGACGTCGGCGGGGCGGCCCGCGTCCTGGACCTCGACGATGTAGCGCCACGCGTCGGGGCGGCTGCCGTCGGCGTCGGTGAAGCCGTAGACCTGGGCGAGGCCGCCGCTGGACAGTGACGCGCCGTTCCAGCGGGCCCGGTCGGGGTCGGTCGCCAGGGCGGCGACGGCGCGGCCCACGTACAGCGGGGACTCGGAGATCGCGAAGTGCGGCTCCCTGACGAGGGCGTCACGCCAGTTGGCCTCGGTGACGCCGTAGTGCTCGAGCATCAGCTCCGAGCGGAGCCAGCCGGGCGTCAGCGACACCGCGGTCCCGCCGAGCGGCGCGAGTTCCTTGGCCTGGGCGAAGCCGAGCCGGTTCACCGACACCTTCGCCAGGTCGTAGAACAGGGAGACCCGGTAGTTCTCGGCGTTGTACTCCGAGGTCCCGTCGGTCATCTCCACGACGAGCCCGCCTGGCCGTCTGATCAGCAGCGGGAGCGCGTAGTGGCTGGTGATGACGTGGGTGTCGACCGCAAGGCGCAGCAGGCGCAGGCCCGCGTCGAGCGAGTGCTCCCAGACCCGTGCGTTCCAGTCGAACAGCAGTTCGCCGCCCCAGATGTCGTTCACCAGGACGTCGAGCCTGCCCTGTTCGGCGTCGATCCGCTCGACAAGCGCCTCCACCTGCTCGGGCACAAGATGGTCGACGACGACCGGAATGCTCTCTCCGCCCGCTTCCGTCACCAGTGCGGCGGTCTCCTCGATGGTCTCGGGGCGGTCCATCTCCGACCGTTTGCCGCCCCCGCTCCTTCCCGTCACGTAGACCGTCGCACCGACGGCCCCCAACGCGACGGCCACACCCCGTCCCGCGCCCCGGGTGGCTCCCGCCACCAGCGCGATCATCCGTTCGCTCATGCGCTCAGCCTCCCGGGTAACCCTGCCAACGAGTGTCAGTCTTTCCGGGGGGAGTTCGCGGGGGCGTCAGGCGGACTTGGGCTCGGCCGGGTTGTCGCGGTTGCGGACCGGCCGGGTGACCTGCTTGGCCACACACGACGGGATGCCCTCGGTAGCCGCGGCGGCGTCGCGCCGGTAGGTGCTCGGCGGGACCCCGACAAGCTCGGTGAACCGGGTGCTGAACGTGCCGAGCGAGGAGCAGCCGACCTCGAAGCAGACCTCGGTGACCGACATGTCGCCGCGCCGCAGCAGCGCCATCGCCCGCTCGATCCTGCGGGTCATCAGATAGGAATAGGGCGATTCGCCGTAGGCGCGCCGGAACTCCCGGCTGAGATGGCCCGCCGACATGTGCGCGCCGCGCGCCAGCGCCTCGACGTCGAGCGGCTTGGCGTACTCGCGGTCGATCCTGTCCTTGACCTTGCGCAGCCGCGCGAGATCGCTCAGCCGCTGCTCAGGGGTGGATCTGCTGGTCATATCTCTGATCCTGCCACAGCGGCGGCGCGCGCGTCCGTCCCGGCCGTGTCCGCGGACGGACGCGGCCGGGGCCGTCGCCGTCAGCCGAACTGGCCGGGCTGGTAGCCGCCCGCGGGCTGCTGGAGGATCACGTTCACCCGGTTGAACGCGTTGATGATCGCGATCACCGACACGAGGGCGACGAGCTCGTTCTCGTCGTAGTGCTTGGCGGCGTTCGCCCACACCTCGTCCGGGACGCCGCCCGCGCCGTCGGCGAGACGGGTGCCCTGCTCGGCGAGCTCGAGCGCGGCGCGCTCGGCCTCGGTGAAGACCGTCGCCTCACGCCAGGCCGCGACGAGGTTGACGCGGAGCGGGGTCTCCCCCGCGGCGAGCGCGTCCTTGGTGTGCATGTCGAGGCAGAAGCCGCAGCCGTTGATCTGGCTCGCGCGGATCTTCACCAGCTCCGCGGTCGCCTCGGGCAGCGACGATGACGCGATCGCCTGGTTCGCCCCGATGAGGTGCTTCAGCACCTTCTGTGCGACCGGGTTTCCGAAGGCGTTCAGTCGGGCTTCCATGATGGCTCCTTCGCCGTCTTGGGTTCGCTTCACCCACTCGACGGGATGGGGCCGCGCTTTGTGACGCCGTCGGGGGGTGACCCGCGTCACGTTCCCGGGGAGCGACCCCGGAATCGTCTTCCGGGGCCGCTTTATGGGTCAGCGGCCGACGTAGTCGGCCAGGTGCTCGCCGGTGAGGGTCGAGCGGGCGGCGACGAGCTCGGCGGGGGTGCCCTCGAAGACGACGCTGCCGCCGTCGTGGCCCGCGCCGGGGCCGATGTCGATGATCCAGTCGGCGTGCGCCATGACGGCCTGGTGGTGCTCCACGACGATCACCGACTTGCCCGACTCGACAAGGCGGTCGAGCAGGCCGAGCAGCTGCTCGACGTCGGCGAGGTGCAGGCCGGTGGTGGGCTCGTCAAGGACGTAGACGCCGCCCTTCTCGGCCATGTGCACCGCCAGCTTGAGGCGCTGGCGCTCGCCGCCCGACAGGGTCGTCAGCGGCTGGCCCAGGCTCACATAGCCGAGGCCGACGTCGGCGAGCCGCTTCAGGATCGCGTGCGCGGCGGGGATGCGCGCCTCGCCCGCGCCGAAGAACTCCTCGGCCTCGGCGACCGACATCGCCAGGACCTCGCTGATGTCGCGGCCGCCGAAGCGGTACTCAAGGACCGAGGAGTCGAAGCGCTTGCCCTCGCACTCCTCACACGGCGTCGCGACCCCGGCCATCATCGCCAGGTCCATGAAGATCACGCCGGCGCCGTTGCAGGCCGGGCACGCGCCCGCGGAGTTCGCGCTGAACAGGGCCGGCTTGACGCCGTTGGCCTTGGCGAACGCCTTGCGGATCGGCTCGAGCAGGCCCGTGTAGGTCGCCGGGTTGCTGCGGCGGGAACCCCGGATCGGGCTCTGGTCGACCGAGACGACGCCCGCGCCCTTGGGGATCGAGCCGTGCACGAGCGAGCTCTTGCCGGAACCCGCGACGCCCGTCACCACGACGAGGACGCCGAGCGGGACGTCGACGTCGACGTCCTTGAGGTTGTTGGCGTTCTCGCCGCGGATCTCCAGGGCCCCGGACGGCTTGCGCACCGACTCCTTGAGCGCGGCGCGGTCGTCGAGGTGGCGGCCGGTGACGGTGTCGCTGGCGCGCAGGCCCTCGACCGAGCCCTCGAAGCAGACCGTGCCGCCGCCCGTGCCCGCGCCGGGACCGAGGTCAACGATGTGGTCGGCGATCTGGATCATCTCGGGCTTGTGCTCGACCACCAGGACCGTGTTGCCCTTGTCGCGCAGGCGCAGCAGCAGCTGGTTGGCGCGCTGGATGTCGTGCGGGTGCAGGCCGGAGGTGGGCTCGTCAAAGACGTAGGTGGTGTCGGTGAGGGCCGAGCCGAGATGCCTGATCATCTTCGTGCGCTGCGCCTCGCCGCCCGACAGCGTGCCCGCGGGACGCTCCAGGGACAGGTAGCCGAGGCCGATCTCCACGAAGGAGTCGAGGGTGTGGCCGAGCTTCACCAGCAGCGGGGCCACCGTGGGCTCGTCAAGCTCGCGGACCCAGGCGGCGAGATCGGTGATCTGCATCCGGCACGCGTCGGCGATGCTGATGCCGTTGATCTTGACGGATCGGGCCGCCTCGCTCAGCCGGGTGCCCTCGCACTCGGGGCAGTCGGTGAACGTCGTCGCCCGCTCCACGAACGCGCGGATGTGCGGCTGCATCGCCTCGACGTCCTTGGCGAGGAACGACTTCTGGATCTTCGGGATCAGACCCTCGTAGGTCACGTTGATCCCGTCGACCTTGATCTTGGTCGGCTCCTTGTAGAGGAGGTCGTCGAGCTCCTGCTTGGTGAACTGGCCGACCGGCTTGTCGGCGTCGAAGAAGCCGCAGCCGGTGAAGATCCGCCCGTACCAGCCGTCCATGCTGTAGCCCGGGATGGTGATCGCGCCCTCGCTGATCGACTTTGACGCGTCGTAGATCGCGGTGAGGTCGAAGTCGGAGACCTTGCCGCGGCCCTCACAGTTCGGGCACATGCCGCCGGTCCTGGTGAAGGTCACCTTCTCGGCCTTGGCGTCCGCGCCCTTCTCCACCTTGATCGCGCCGGACGCCTTGACCGTCGGGGTGTTGAAGGAGAACGCGCTCGGCGGGCCGATGTAGGGCTTGCCGAGGCGGCTGAACAGGATGCGCAGCATCGCGTTTGCGTCGGTGGCGGTGCCGACGGTCGAGCGGGGGTCGGAACCCATCCGCTGCTGGTCCACGATGATCGCGGTGGTCAGGCCCTCGAGGACGTCGACCTCCGGGCGGGCCAGGGTCGGCATGAAGCCCTGCACGAAGGTGCTGTAGGTCTCGTTGATCAGCCGCTGCGACTCCGCGGCGATCGTGCTGAACACCAGGGAGCTCTTGCCGGAACCCGACACCCCCGTGAACACCGTCAGCCTGCGCTTGGGCAGCTCGACGCTCACGTCCTTCAGGTTGTTCTCCCGCGCGCCCTGCACCCGGATCAGATCATGGCTGTCGGCGGCGTGGGCCGGCTCGTTCCCCGTGGCCTTGGTCATCGTCTCTCCATCTGTCGGGTGGGGCCGCCCGCGCGGCCTCCTCCGGCGCCTGGCCCGATCCGGGCCGGTTCGAGCATATGTGTGACGCGCCGCACCTGGGCGCGGAACGACGGCGGCGCCGCGCGCGGGCGCGGCACCGTCGTCGGACTGCTGTGCTGCCTGGCGTTCAGCCGGCTTCCTGGATGCGGACCATGTTCCCCGCGGGATCGCGGAACGCGCAGTCGCGGACCCCGTAGGGCTGCTCGGTCGGCTCCTGGACGACCTCGGCGTCACCGGCCTGGAGCCGCTCGAACGTCCCGTCGAGATCCGGCGTCGACAGGATCACGCTGGCGTAGGTGCCCTTCGCCATCATCTCGGTGATCACCCGCCGCTCCTCGTCGGTGACGCCAGGGTCGGCCGCCGGCGGATGCAGCACGATCGACGTCTCGGGCTGCCCCTTGGGCCCGACCGTGATCCACCGCAACCCCCCGTATCCGACGTCCTTGCGGACCTCGAACCCGAGCTGGTCCCGGTAGAACCCCAGCGCGGCCTCCGGATCGTCCTGCGGCAAAAACGTTGAGTGAATGCTGATGTCCATGCCCTCAACGCTAGGCCCACCCCCACCACCCCCGCTTCTCGATTCCTGACCACTCCCCACCCCCCTACTGCCACCACATCCACACCGCCCCTTCCTTGAAGTAGCCCGGCTCCCGCAACGTGACCCGCAACGCCTCAAGCGGCCCCGCCCCCACGGGCCGGACGACCTCCAGATACTCGACCCCGCCCCCCGTCCCGACGCCCAGGGCCCCCTCGGACACGGCCCTGGTCAGCAGCTCGGGCGTGTTCCCCGAGATCCACCGCTCAAGCCCGTCGAGTTCCGGAAGCGTCAACTCCCGCTGGGCCTCGGGAATCGCACGCAGCCGCTCCCTGGCCACCGCGAAGTCCTCACCGCGCCGCCACAGCACCCGCATGGGCACGTCCGGACGACGATCGAGGTTGACCTTGATCCGCCGCCGCGCCCCCCTCAGCGCCTTCCTGAACGGCGCATACGCGTCCCTGGCCTGGAAGAACCGCTCCATCGTCTCTTCCAGCCACCTCTCGGAGTGCTCGAACTCCACGTGCACGTCCACGTTGTCCATCTCGCGCGCACCCGCCGCGAACGGCCCGTAAACGTGGATCTCCTGCACGAGCGAAACCGGATACTCGCCCCCGTCCCGTTCAAGCCGGTCCAACAACTCCACGACCAGCGCCGCCGCCTCTTCCCGCCGCACCGCGCCTCCTCTACTACCTCTGGGTAGCCATGACGGTACGCCGGGGGTCTGACAGTTCTCGTGAGTGTGGGAAACGCGGGTGTGCGGGTCTCTGCGGATGCAACGCGGGGTGGGGATGGCTGCGTCTTGGAGATATGCGGAGAATCTGGGTGGTGGCGGGCTTGGTGGTGCTTCTGGGTGGATGTTCGGGTGGAGGGAGCGGGTCGGGCCGGGAGGCGGGGGCTTCTGACCCCGTGCGTGAACCAGGGAGTGTGCGGGTGGTGGAGGGGGTGGGTGGGTTGTCGTGGAGTGGGGCTGTTTAGGCGGGGCGGGAGGTTGTGGTTTGGGGTGGGGCGCGGAGGGTGGGGGAAGTGGGCGGGGCGGGGGAGGTTGGGGTGGAGTGGCCGTCGGAGGGGGGTGCTTACGATCCGGTGGCGGGGCGGTGGCGGGTGCTGGCTCAGGGGCCGTTGGCGGGGCGGAGTCATCCGGTGCTGGTGTGGACTGGGCGGAATGTGCTCGTCGTCGGGGGGTATCAGGGGGGCGGGCGGCTTAAGGATGGGGCTGCGTACGATCTCGGGTCTGATTCGTGGGTGGGGTTGCCGGATGCGCCTGCGGTGCCGTCGGAGCACGCGGTGTGGACGGGGAGTGAGGCGGTGTTCGTGTCGCCGGGTGGGGGGATCGCGTATGACCCGGCGAAGGGAGGTTGGCGGACGTTGGCCAAGGGGCCTCGGCTGCGGTGGATTGAGGACGTCGTGTGGACGGGGTCCGAGGTGATCGCGTTCGGGTCGGACGGGGGGCATGAGCTTGTGGGGGTCGCTTACAGTCCGGCCGATGATCGGTGGCGGAGGCTTTCCGCATCCGGCGTCTCCGCTGATCTCGGGCACGTTGTGGTGTGGGACTCCGGGCTTGTGTTCCTTGTGTCGCCGTATCCGGATCGGGTGGACGGGGGCGAGGTGAACCCGTTCCCGGAGGCGCTCGATCCCGGTGGGGTGTACGACCCGGCGAACGATCGGTGGTCGGCGTTGCCGGTCGCGGAGGGCGTAGCGGTGTCGTCGGCGACGGGGGCGGTCACCGGGAAGGGCGTCGTCTTCTGGGACGGGGTCGGGGACGCCGCGGTCTTCGACCTTGAGGGACGGCGTTGGAGCGCGCTCAAGACGCCGCGTCAGGAGGAGCGTGACGGGGGTGTGCCCGTCTGGACCGGGTCCGAGTTGATCATCTGGGGTGGGGACGGGTGCGGGCCGCTCGCCAAGTGCGCCGGGCCGATCCCGCCGCCCGACCCGGTCGCGCTCACACCCTGACGGGCTCGCCTGCTCGCGACGCGGAGCGGCTTGCGTGCGCGGTCACGGAGGCTTCGGGCGTATTGTCGCGAAATGACCGCGCCGACCGTGTGTGCCCGTGCTTCCGTCCGACGTTCCCGATTTGCTGCGGAGGACCTTGGGGCCGTCGGTGCGCCGAAGGCTCCCTGGGCCGGGCGGCGGGTCGGGCGGGTGGCGCGGGTCGTCGCGGTGGTCGCGCTCGGGCTGGGGGTCGTGGGCTGTGGTTCCGCGGTCATGGATTCGGCCACGGTGAACCGGCTCAAGGCGCAGGGGGTGGATCCCGCGCTCATCTACAAGGTCGACGTGCCGGGGTTCACGGCAGCCGAGCAGTCCATGGGGGTCGTCGGGGAGGACGGGTACGGCGTGTCGTACACGTCGGCGGACTTTCCGGGGCAGACCGTCCATCTGCGGGTCGACCACGGGACGTTCGGGGAGCGCGACTGTGCCTTGCCGATCTTTGAGGGCGGCCCGACCGCGTCCATCGTGTGCACCGGCGACGGGGAGGGCTGGTACCGCAAGGGCGGCGGACGCCACGAGTACGTCCTACCGGTCGCGGACCACCTGCTCCGCCTGAACGCCCCGGACACCGCGCTCGACCACAGCGCGCTACGCGCCTCCCTAACGAACGCGCAGCCGCTCATCGAGGCCCCCGCGACGCCCACGCCGACAGAGCCCGTCCCCTCGGTCACCCGCGGCGACCTGCCCAGCATCGGCGACGGCGCCCCCCTCGACCCTCCCCCCGCCGGCGGCTAAGCCCAGCCTCCCGGTGAGGGCGGTGCGGGCGGTGGTGGGGTTAGGGTCGGGGGTTGAGCGGGCGCTCAAAGTGGGGGGTGTGGGTGACGGGGACCAAGGTCAGGTTGATGCGGGGGGCGCTCGACACGCTGCGGGACAGGGGGATCGCCGGGGCGTCGGCGCGGAATGTCGCGGCGGCGGCGGGCGTCAACCAGGCGCTGGTGTTCCACCACTTCGGGAGCGTCAGCGGGCTGCTCACGGCGGCGTGCGCGTACGGGTCGCGGGAGCTCGTCGCGGCTTACCGGGAGCGCTTCGAGGCAGTCAGCGACCTCGGGGGGCTGCTCGCGCTCGGCCGGACCATCCGGGCGGACGAACGCGCCGACCTCGCCGTCCTGGCCCAGCTCCTCGCGGGCGGGCAGTCCTCCCCCGACCTCGCCAAGGCGAGCGCCGACGGGCTCGCGCTGTGGACCGACGAGGTCGAAGGCGTCCTGGTCCGGGTCCTCGCTGCCTCGCCGGTGCGCGACTTCCTCGACCTGCGCGGCGCGGCCCGCGCCGTCACTGCGGCCTTCATCGGGCTCGACCTGTACCAGGGCGTTGACGAGGCGGGAGCGGCCTCGGCGATAAGCGCGCTGGAACAGGTCGCCGAACTCCTCGCGGTCCTCGACGATCTCGGACCCGTCGCGACCCTCGCGCCTGCGCCGCACCCGCTTAACCCGACGCGTCCGGCGTTCAGTAACGTCCGTCGGGAGCGACGGCGTCAGAAGGGCGGAGCGGGTGGACGAGGCTGCCGAGGTCACGGCGTTCTGGGAAGAGCTCGACCTTCCCGGCATCATCGACGTACACACCCATTTCCTGCCCAAACGGGTGATGGACAAGGTGTGGGCGTACTTCGACGGGGTCGGGCCGCTCACCGGAGTCCAGTGGCCGATCAGGTACCGGGCCGACGAGGACGAGCGGCTGAGGACGCTGCGGTCGTTCGGGGTCCGCGCGTTCACCGCGATGGTCTATCCGCACAAGCCGGACATGGCGGCGTGGCTGAACTCGTGGGCCGCTGACTTCGCCGCCCGCACCCCCGACTGCCTGCACACCGCGACATTCTTCCCCGAACCGGACGCCGCCGCCTATGTCCGCCGCGCGATCGAAGACGGCGCACGCGTCTTCAAGGCCCACCTTCAAGTCGGCGCCTACGACCCGCGCGACCCGCTCCTAGACGACGTGTGGGGCCTGCTGGCCGAAGCGGGCGTCCCCGTCGTCGCCCATTGCGCGTCGGGGCCCGTGCCCGGCCCGTTCACCGGCCCGGGACCCATCGGCGAGGTGCTGCGCCGCCACCCGCGTCTGCCGCTGATCGTCGCGCACTTCGGCATGCCCGAGCACAACGACTTCCTCGACCTCGCCGAGCGCCACCCCGAAGTCCGCCTCGACACGACGATGGCGTTCACCGACTTCCCCGACTTCACCAAGCCCTTCCCCACCGCCTCTCTCCCCCGCCTCCTCGACCTCCAGCCCCGCATCCTGCACGGCAGCGACTACCCCAACATCCCTTACCCCTACCTCCACTCCCTCGAGTCCCTCTCCCGCCTCAACCTCGGCGACCCCTGGCTCCGCGACGTCCTATACAACAATGCCGCTGTACTTTTCGGCCCTCCCTCCGGGCGTGCTAGCTGACCCGCGCCCGGCCCTTGGACCTACGGGCGGCTGGAGATCAGGTGTTTTAAGACGGCGGCGCTCCCTTGAACCCCCGGTCCGCTTGGGCCGCGCCTGGCGGCGCTCTCTTAAACCCCCTGGTCGCGGCACCGCGCCTTGGCGGCGCTCCCTGGAACGCGTTGCGAGGGTGTGGCGGGCGCGCTTTGGGGTGGGGTGGGCTATTGGGGGGTGGTCAGGGTTGTGGGGGTTTGGGCTGCCCAGGCTATGTAGGCGTCGGGGCGGATGAGGGTGAAGGGGGCGGGGGGTGTTGTGGTGGGGGTGGCGGTGGGGATGTGGGCGGGCAGGGTGGGGTGGTCGGTGGAGGTCAGGAGGAGGAAGTGGCCGCCGCGTAGGGCTTCGTAGAGGCGGTTGCCGGTGGTGAGGGGGAGGTCGGGGGCGCGGGTGCCGACGAGGGGGTGGGTGCCGGGTGGGCGGGGGTAGGCGACGCCGATGCCGGATATTTCGCCCAGGAGTCTTGTGCGGATGCGGGGGATGGCTAGGGCTGAGCGGGCCATGAAGGTGCGCAGGGCGCGGGCAGGGCGGGAGCGGAGCATCGCGGCTCGGATCAGGGTGCCGCTGCTGCGGAGGACCGCGCGGCCGACGGGGTGGCGTTCGGTGTGGTAACCGTCCAGGAGGCCGTCGGGAGCGCCGCGCAGGCCGGAGACGAGTCGCCAGCTGAGGTTCGCGGCGTCCTGGAGGCCGGTGTTCATGCCCTGGCCGCCCGCGGGCGAGTGGACGTGGGCGGCGTCCCCCGCGAGGAAGACCCTTCCGACGCGGTAGGCGGGGACTTGTCTTTCGTCGCTGTGGAAGCGGGAGAGCCAGCGCGGGTCGTGCATGCCGAAGTCGCTGCCCAGCGCGCGCCGGGTGACGTCGCGCACCTCGGCCAAGGCGAGCGGGACGTCTTCGCCGACGGGTCTGCGGTCCCAGGCGAAGATCCGGTGGTAGCCGTCGCCGAACGGGGCGATGAAGGCGAACGCGTCGCCGACCCCGTTGACGGTCAGGGTCTCCGCCGGGGCCTCGGCGAGCCTGACGTCCGCGAGCATGATCGACTTCAGCACCGACCTGCCGGGGAACGGCTGGCCGAGCAGCCGCCGCACGGCGCTGTGGAACCCGTCGGTGCCGATTGCGTAAGCCGCCCGGTAAGACGCGTCGCGCGTGGTGACGGTGACGCCGTCGCCGTCCTGGTCGAGCCCGACGGCCTCGGCCTCGTGGACGATGCGCGCGCCCGCCTCCACCGCCCGCTCAAGAAGCAGGTTCTCCACGTTGTACTGCGGCGTGACCAGCAGATAAGGGAACCGGCTCGGCAGCGCGCCGAGGTCGACCTCGACGCCGCCGAACAGCCGGATCCGCCGCACGGGCGTCCCGGTGGCGACGAGCCGGTCGGCGAGGCCGCGCGCGTCGAGCTGCTCAAGGGTGCGGGCGTGGACGCCGAAGGCGCGCGAGAGGTTGGAGACCCGTCCGTCCCTGCGTTCCAGGACGGTGACGGCTACACCGGCCTCGGCGAGGTCACCGGCGAGCAGCAGCCCGGTGGGGCCCGCGCCCACCACGATCACGTCGGTCATCACGACCTCCAGTCAACGCTTGTTGGCACCAGTCGAACACCCGGGGGGTTGGATGTCAACGGTTGTTTGCCTACAGTTGTTGGCATGCAGACCGAAGGCAGGCCGAGACGCTCGGACGCGACCAAGGAGGCGATCCGGAACGCGGCGCGCGAGCGGTTCGCCAAGGACGGCTACGAGCGCGCGACGATCCGGGCCATCGCCGCGGACGCGGGCATCGACCCGTCGATGGTGATGCGCTACTTCGGCAGCAAGGACCGGCTGTTCGCGGCGGCCGCCGACTTCGACCTGCGGCTGCCCGATCCGCTCGGCGTCCCGCGCGAGGAGGTCGGCAGGGTGTTCGCCGCGCACTTCGTCGCGCGCTGGGACGGCGACGAGACGCTGATGGCCCTGCTGCGCTCGGCCGTCACGCACCCGGCGGCCGCCGAGCGGATGCGCGAGGTGTTCGCGGGCCAACTCGCCCCCGCCGTCCTGGCGGTCGCGCCCGACCGGCCGGAGCAGCGCGCAGGCCTCGTCGCGACCCAGGTCCTCGGCGTGGCGCTGACCCGGTACGTGCTGCGGCTGCCGCCCGTCACCGCGCTGGAGCGCGACGAGATCGTCGCGTGGCTCGGCCCCGTCCTCCAGCACTACCTCACCGGCTCGGAGAATTCCGCGACGCCGTGACAACCTGACGTGACGCCGGACGCGTCATGAGCGGCATGAGACGGATTGAGGACGAGGTGATCCGTGTCCGCTGACGAGGAGTACACGGCATATGTCACCTCCCGAACCCTGTGGCTGCGGCGCGTGGCCTACCTGCTCTGCCAGGACTGGAACCGCGCCGACGACCTCGTGCAGACCGCTGTCACCCGCCTGTACCTCCAGTGGCGGCGCGCGTCCCAGGCCGACAGCCTCGACGCCTACACCCGCACGGTCCTGGTCAGGGTCTTCCTGAGCGAGCAGCGGACCGGGTGGTGGAAGCGCGCGGTCGTCACGGACGCGCCCCCGGACGCCGCGCGCACCGGCCCCGACCTCGCGCTCGACCTGCGGGCCGCGCTGGCCGCACTCGCGCCCCGCCAGCGCGCGGCGGTCGTGCTGCGATTCTACTGCGACATGTCGATCGAGGACACCGCGAACGCGCTCGGCTGCACCGAGGGCACCGTCAAAAGCCACACGTCACGCGCGCTGACGGCCCTGCGCCGCTCGCTGGCCATGGAAGGGAACCCGCTGTGACCGAACCCGACCTGAGGTCCCGGCTGCGCGACCTCGCCGAACGCGACGCGCCGCCCCCGCGGATCGACGTCGACCTGGCCCTCCGCAGGGGGCGGCGGAGCCGTCGGCTGCGCAGGGCGTGCGCGGTCGTCGCGCCGGCCCTGGCGGTCGCGGTGGCGGCGGTCACGCTGCTGCCCGGCGCCGACCCCGGCCCGCCGCCGCCGTCCGTCGCACCCGCGCCCGTGCCGCTGCCCAACCCGATCACCGAGCAACTGGAGTACGGCTGGCTCCCCGACGGCTACACGCCGCACTCACGGTCACTGCAGGAGGGCCGCGTCTACTTCCGGGTGACCAAAGCGGACTCCGCGGCGCAGGTCGTCGTAACGCTCTTCCCCAAGGGCCCGGAACCAGAACTCGGGTACATGCGCCGCGCGGTGCCCGCCGTGGCGATCCCCGTGCCTGACGTGGGCGGGCGGGCCGCCCATTGGCTCCAGCCTCCGCCGCCCGGCGCGGGCACCGCCGACGGGGAGGCGCGGCTCCGCGTGGAGTTCGCCCCAGGCCGCTGGGGTGAGGTCGAGGTCAACGAGACTGGCCTGTCGGCGCGGGAGCTGACCAGGATCGTCCGGAAGGTGGCGGCGGGGGTCCGGATCGTGGCGGAGCCCGCGCGGTTCCCCTTCCAGATCAGCGGATTTCCCGCCCGCCTCACCCTGGACTCCGCGGACTCCTCCCCCGAGACGGCGAACGTCCACTTCACCGAGGGGCTGGGGATCGCCCTCTACCCCTCCGACGTGCGGGACCACCCATGGCGGAACGAACCGAACACGACGGTCGACGGCCACCCCGCGCACCACCTCGTCGGCACCTCGACGACCGTGCCCGCCGACGACCTCACCCCCGAGGAACGGCGGCTGCCGGAGAACATCGCCATCGGCTCCGAGCGACTGTGCGTCTACGACGTCAACGGCATGGACGTCTGCCTGACGACAAGCGGGCACCCCAGCCCCGGCGTGACGCCTCCCCCAGGGAAGGTCAGCCTCCCCACGCCGGACTGGGCCTCGGAGATCCTGCGCCCGTCCGGCGGCCTGCTCGGCCTCTACCGCAGGATGACGGTCCTCGGCCCCCACGAGGACGCCTGGACCGCCGCCCCCTTCCTGTCCTGAGCGCGTCCGACGCGGTCGGTCAGGAATCGAGAAGCGTCGGCCACCGGCCCGCCCGTAGGTTCGAGGTGTCGGGAAAACCCCACCAAAACTACTCAAGGGAGATGAGATGGCCCAGCAGCAGACGAAGCGGGCGGCCGGGACGCCGGGGGCGTTCTCGCGGTGGATGCAGCAGAAGACGAACGCGCGGATGAGCCGGAAGATCCGGGGCGGCAAAGGCGGGTTCATGGGCATGGACGTGCTGATCCTGAACACCGTCGGGCGGCGCAGCGGGCAGTCGCGCGAGACGCCGCTCGCCTGGTTCGCCGACGAGGGCGAGGCGCGGCTCGTCGTGGCGTCCGGCGGCGGCTCGCAGCACCCGGACTGGCACGCCAACCTCATGGCGCACCCCGAGCGCGCGACGGTCGAGCTGCCGGGCCTGCCGCCCGTCCCGGTGACGCCGGAGGTCCTCGAAGGCGACGAGCGGGAGCGGGCGTGGGCGCGGATCGTCGCGGCCCAGCCGCGTTACGGCAAGTACCAGGCCAAGTCCGAGCGCCGCTACCCGGTCGTGCGCCTCACCCCCCGATGACGGGCCGCGCGGGCCGTCACCGCGCCACGACGGTGACGGCCGCCACCTCCACGCACGGCGAGGCGACCAAGGGTGACATATAGCCCACAAGATGACTTATCGGTTTCTTGACCGAACCATGGGGAAGGTTTTTACCCATGGTAACCAGCGCGGAACGAAACGTAAGGGAGGCGTCGCGCAGTAAGGCGACGGGGATGGCGGCGCGGCTCGGGCTCGCCGGGCGGGGGGTGCTGTACTTCCTGATGGGGGTGCTGGCGTTGCGCGTCGCGTTCGGGTCGGGCGGGCAGGAGGCCGACAACTCGGGCGCGGTGCAGACGCTCGGCGCGCAGCCTGGCGGGCAGTTCCTGCTGTGGGCGCTCGTCGTCGGGCTGTTCGGCCTCGCGGTGTGGCGGCTCGCCGAGGCGGCGTTCGGCGCGGCGGGACCCGACGGGCACAAGGCGTCCGAGCGCGTCATGTCACTGGGACGCGGCGTCTTCTACGCGGTGATGGCCACCACGACGCTGCTGTTCACGCTCGGCTCGCGCGGCCAGAAGTCAAGCGACGAGCAGTCGAAGGACCTCACCGGCCGTGCCATGCACGACATTCCGGGCGGCAACTGGCTCGTCATGCTGGTCGGCGTCGCGCTGGTGGCCGGGGCGCTGTGGATGGCCTACAAGTCGGTGATCGAGCGCGACTTCATGGACAAGCTCCACGTTTCCGGGCGGGCCCGGCGCGTCGTGGAACTCCTCGGACGGATCGGCTACGCCGCGCGCTCCACGGTCTTCACCGGCGTCGGCGTGTTCCTCGTGTACGCGGGCGCGACCTTCGACCCCGGCAAGGCCGAGGGCGTCGACGGCACCCTCCGCGAGTTCGCCGACACCCCCGCGGGCCCCTGGCTCCTTGCCGTCCTCGCCTTCGGCCTCGCCCTGTTCGGCGTCTACTCGGCCTGTGAAGCGCGCTGGAGGAACGTCACTCCCGGCTGACGGTCAGGGCAGCTCGTTGAACCTCGGGATGAGGTGTTCGGCGACCTGCCCGGCCTCCTCGGTGAGCGGCCACCCGGCGAGGATCAGCGCGGTGAGCCCGGTGCGGGCGCGCAGGTCCGCGACGGCGCCGGTGAGCCCGTCGGGAGTGCCGACGAGGTAGACCGCCGACGAGCCGGTGCTGAAGATGTCGAGCGGCGACCACGCGGTGATCCCCGCGTAGAGGTGGTCGCCGATCTTGAGGTCGCGCGGGTGCGGGAGCTGCCCGGCGAGCAGCGTGTCCACCCACTTCTGGCGCAGCGGGTCGCGCGCGGTGAACGTCCGCAGATCTTGTGCCCCGTGGGTGCGACGGCGCACGGCCTGGTCGAGCACCTCGGTGATCCGCTCGATCCCTGCCTTCTCGAAGAGTGCGGCGAGGCGGTCGAGCGCCTCGGCCTCGGTCGGGCGGACGATCACCCCGGCGAGCGCGCCGTAGTCGGTGAGCCGACGGCCGGCCGCCTCGGCGGACGCGCGCGCCGTCCCGAACTTCTCGGCGAGGAAGTCGGGGTGCCGCATCATCGTGAGGTAGGCGTCGAGGACCTGGCCCGAGTTCGCCAGGCCCGCCTCGGAGTCGCCGGCGCCCCACACCGGGACGCCGTCGGGGGCGGTCGGCTCCACCCGCAGCGGCGTGTTGGGGAAGTTGGAGTCCGCGCCCTCCTTGTACAGGCGGCGGAAGTCCTCCCAGTAGGCGCGGCCGAGCTCGTACCGCTCGTCGTGCTCGGTCTCCATGCCGTACTTGGTGAGGATGTTGTCGCGCCCGTTGACGGAGTTGATGAGCAGGCGGCCGCCGCTGAACGCGTCGAAGGCCAGGGCCTTCTCCGAAAGCAGACGGGCCGGGATCATCCTGGCGTAAACGGCGACGAGGAACTTCATCGACGTGGTGTGCGCGGCGGCGACCGACGCCGACACGAACGGGTCGTTCGGCCAGGTCGCCACAAGGGCCCCTTCGAACCCGCCCTCGTCGATCGTCTTCGCGAGGTTCACGTACCGGGCGGGGTCGAAGGGGTAGAGCCCGCCGGGGCTCCACGGGTAGTCGCCGTCGGCGGGGCTCAGGTACCAGAAGGTCTTGACGGTCATGCGGCCGCCTTCGCGACGCGGGCGTGGGCGCGGAGGTCGTCGGGGGTCACCGAGGCGAGCGCGTCGAGGAACGCGGCGGCGAAGGTGCCGGGCCCGGACGAGGCAGCCTCGGCCCGCTCGGACGCCACCGCGAAGTGCGCGTGCGCGGCGACCAGACCGGTGAACGGGTCCGCGACGGCCAGGTAGGCGGCCGACAGCGCGCCGAGGGAGCAGCCGGTGGCCGTGACGCGCGGCAGAAGCGCGCTACCGCCGTGCACCGTGACGGTCTCGGCGACCCCGTCGACCCGGCCGACCACGTAGTCGACGGGGCCGGAGGCCGAGACGGCGTCGGCGACGTCGAGGAGGGCGAGCGCGGCGGGCACCGCGTCGGCGGCGTCGGCTGAGCTGTCCACGCCGCGCGTGTCGCCGCCGAGCCCGGCGACGGCGGCGATCTCCGAGGCGTTGCCGCGGATCGCGGTGGGCCGGTGCGCGAGCAGCTCGGCGGCGAGCTTGGTGCGCCAGGGCAGGCCGCCGACGCCGACGGGGTCGAGGACCCACGGGGTGCCCTTGGCGTGCGCGGCGCGGGCGGCCTCCTCGAACGCCTCGGCCTGGAAGTCGGTCGGGGTGCCGAGGTTGATCAGGACGCCCCCGGCGATCCCGGCGAAGAACGCGGCCTCGTGCGGGTTGTCGATGACCGCGTTGGTCGCGCCCGCGGAAAGCAGGACGTTCGTGAGGAAGTTCGCGGAGACGATGTTGGTGAGGGACTGCACCAGCGGGACGCTCTCGCGCAGCCGCTCGAGCGCCACGGCGGCGGTCTCGGCGGACGGCGTCACGGAAGCGGAGGCGGTGGAGGTCATGGAAGGTTCCCTTCGGTAGGGCGGTGCGGGGGGATCAGGAAAAGACAAGCGGCAGAGACGGGTCGGCGCTCCACTCCTCAAGGGAGCCGTCGTAGACGCGCACGTTCCGGCGTCCGCCAAGGACGAGGCCGAGCGCGGTGAGACAGGCCGACACCCCGCCGCCGCAGTAGACGACGATGGGCGTGTCCGGGTCCTCGGGGACGGGTGCGAGCGCGGAAGCGAGGTCCGAGCCTGTGCGGACGAGGCCGTCGGGCGTAAGGAGGGTGCGTGCGGGGAGGCTGAGGCCGCCGGGGATGTGGCCGCGACGGCTGTAGCGGGTGGGGACGGTTCCGGCGAGGTAGTCGGGGCTGAGCGCGCACACCAGGACGCCGGGGGCGCGGCCGTGGGTGATGTCCTCGACGTCGGCGCGGTCCGCCCACAGGCCGCGGCTCTCCCCCGGCTCGGGCAGGAAGCCCGGGGAACGCGCGGGCTCCTCGCCGGAGGCTACCGGGCCGTCCCATGCGGGGAGGCCGCCGTCCAGTATGCGCGCGTCGAAGCCCGCGTCGCGCAGCGTCCACCAGGCGCGCGCGGCCCACTGGAGCGAGCCCGAGTCGTACAGGACGACGGGGACGCCCTCGCGCGCGCCGAGCGCGGCGAGCTGGGCCGCGACCAGGCCCGGCGACGGGCTGCCGAAGTGGTAGGGCTTGCCCGGGTCGGCGAAGACCTTCCGCAGGTCGACGTGGGCGGAGCCCGGGATGTGCCGCTCCAGCCAGTGCTCGCGGCCCGACCCCGACCGGTAGTCGCCGTCGAACTCCGGCGCGGCGAGGTCGACGGTCACGTCGAGGACGAGGGCGTCGCCTGTGGCGGCGAGCTCCGCCGCGGTGATCAGCGCCTGCACTCCCAATGCTCCCCCCTGTGTACGCTCGTGGCGACGTGTGTCGACACGCGTCGGCATAAGACTACACAGTTGGTAGGATTAGTCGAAACCTCCCGGAAGGGCCCCCTTGTCCGAGACCTCCCCCGCCACCGACCGCCTCGCCCACTACTGGCGGCTCCGCCAGGACATCCTCGACGGGGCGTTCCCCCGCGACGTCCCCCTCCTGGAGACCGCGCTCAGCGCCCGCTACGGCACGTCACGCGCGCCCGTCCGCGAGGCGCTGACCCTGCTGGAGCACGACGGGCTGATCGAGCGCGCGCTACGCGGCTACCGGATCAGGGCCGGACGGCCCGAGGACATCGTGGAGATCTACCAGGCGCGGATCGCGCTCGAGGCCGAGGCGGCGGGCGTCGCGGCGCTCCGGCACACCGACCTCGACCTCGCGCGGCTGTCCCGGCAGCACGACCTGTGCTGCGCGGCCCCCGACGACGCCGCCGCGCGCGCCGGGAACTTCCGCTTCCACGAGGCCCTGTGGAACGCCGCGCACAACACGACGATCACCGCGCTGCTGGAACGCCTCACCACACGGCTGCGCATCTACGACAGCGGACCGCCCGCGTCCTACGGCGACCCGGCGCTGCTCAACGCCGAACACGAACGGATCATGGCGGCGCTGCGCGCCCGCGACCCGGAGACCGCCCGCGCCGAGATGCGCGCCCACCTCCAACGCAGCCTCGACCAGCGCATCACCACCTTCGCCGAGAACCCCTGACCCCACCCGGACGGCCCTCCCGACGCGCTCGTCGGACGAGCGCCTGGGGCCCGCCCGCCACGGGGGACGGGCGGGCTTCAGGGCCTTACGGCCAGGTCCGCGACGAGATGGGCGACGACCTCGCGGGCGTCGGGTTCGATGCCGTGGATGAAGGTCGACTTGCGGCGGCGGAGGACCGGGAGGGCCAGGGCGTAGAGGCCGGGGGCCTCCAGGATGCCGCCTTCGTGGCGGAGTCTGCCCTTTTCGTCGATGACGGGGACGTCAAGCCACGAGTAGTCGGGGCGGAAGCCCGTCGCCCAGACGATCGAGCGGATCTCGCCGGACCGCAGGTCGAGCTTGAGCCGCGACGGCGAGGGGACGGCCGTCGGGGCGAAGCGTTCCGGCGGGGCCGCCTCATGCCCGGTCTGGGCGGCCCACGCGTCGAACCCGTCGAGCAGACGGTCGAGCTTCAGGTCGGCGAGTGAGCAGACGTTGCGCAGGCCGCCGGAGAACAGCGCGTGCCCGTCGCGGATCGCGGCGAGCCTGCCCACCAGCTCGACTCCCAGCGCGCTAAGGGCGTTGAGGTCGAGCGTCGTGCGCTCCGGCGTCCCGACGAGCTGGGGCGAGGGCAGGCGGCGGGCCCGGACGAGGTCGTCGACCTCGTCGTGCCGCTGGTCCCACACCCCCGAGGCGTCCATCCACCACAGCACGTCCTTGCCCCGGTAGACGCGCGGCAGCCGCACGTGCTCGCCGGTCGACAGCGTCACCGGACGGCCCGACCGCGCGATCTCGGCGGCGAGCTGCACGCCCGTCGCCGAACCCCCGACGACGAGCACACCGCCCTCGGGCAGCGCGTCCGGGTCGCGGTAGTCGAACGGCGTGCGCTGCGCGACGCCCTCCGGCACCCCGCCCGCGAGCCCCGGCACGACCGGCAGGTTGCACGCGCCGCTGGCGATGACGACGGCACGCGCCCGCATCGGGCCCTGGTTCGTCTCCAGCGTGTAGCCGTCGTCCGCGCGCCGCACCGACGTGACCTCCACGCCGGTGCGGACCGGGGCCCCGGAGACCTTGGCGAACCGCGCGATGAAGTCGGCGGTCTCCCCCGCCGTCAGATAGCCGTCCGGGTCGTCGCCGTCGTAGGCGAGGCCGGGAAGGCCGGTCTGCCAGTTGGGGGTGAGCAGCCGCAGCGACTCCCAGCGCTCACGCCGCCAGGAGTTGGCCACCTCGCCGCGCTCGAGGACCAGATGGTCGACCGAGGCGGCGGTGAGGAAGTGGCTCGCCGCGAGGCCCGCGTGGCCCGCGCCGATGACGACGGCGGTGACGTGCTCGATGACGTGCTCCTCAGGCGACCGCGACGGTGACGTCGGTCGGGTTGGTGAGCGCGTCGAAGACCGCGGAGCGCTTCTGCGACTGGGCGACCAGCGCCTCGATCTCCTGCTTGGTGGCGTCGGCGTCGATGTGGAAGGTGACCTTGATGTCGTTGAAGCCGTTGCGCACGTCGCTGTCCGCGCCGAGGATGCCCCGGATGTCGTGCTTGCCCTCGACGGTCGACTCGACGGAGCGGAGCTGGATGCCGCGGTTCTGCGCGACGGACGCGACGCCGGCGGTGAGGCAGCTGGCCAGGCCGACGAGCAGGTACTCGATGGGGGTGATGCCGTTGTCCTCGGCGGCGAAGACCTCGGGGTGGTCGGCGGCGAAGACCGACTCCTCCTTGTGCGACTGCTCCTGGCCGAGGCCGTGGAAGCCCTGGATGCTGACCGTGCTGTGCACCCCGTTCTGCCACTTGGAGGTGGCCTTCCAGGTGAACTCGGCGGCCTCGGGCGCGCCCTTCAGGGCCTCGCGCGCGTCGAGCAGCGCCTGGACGTTGACTCCGTTGGAGATGGTGGTCATAGCGTGCGTTGTCCCTTTTGTCCGAACTTGCCGGTGCTTTCCGGTATTACATACTGGGTTACTTGACAATACACGGGGTGAGGCGGGCAACATAGCCCCTATGGCGGAGCCAGCACCGACGCTCACGGCCGGATCGGTAGGCACTGTCACCACCCGGTATCTCGACCTGCCCGCACCCCTGCGGCTCGACTGCGGACGGGAACTCCACCCCGTCCGGGTGGCCTACGAGACGTACGGGGAGCTGTCCCCGGAACGCGACAACGTCGTCCTCGTGTGCCACGCGCTGAGCGGCGACGCGCACGCCGCGGGCGTCGCGGCGAAGCCGCCCGCCGAGAGCACCCGCGACGGGTTCGCCGCCCAGGAGCGCGACGGGTCGGCGAACAAGGGCCTCGGCTGGTGGGACGGCATGATCGGGCCGGGCAAGGCGTTCGACACGAACGAGTACTTCGTCGTCGCGACCAACCTGCTCGGCGGGTGCGGCGGCACGACCGGCCCGTCCTCGATCGACCCGGCGACGGGCGAGCCGTACGGGCCCGACTTCCCCGTCGTGACCGTCGGGGACATGGTCCGGGCCGAGCGGGCGTTCCTTGCCGCGCTCGGGATCGAGCGGGTCGCCGCCGTCGCGGGCGGGTCGCTCGGGGGGATGCGCGCGCTGGAGTGGGCGGTCTCCTACCCCGACCAGGTCGACGCGATCGTCGTCATCGCCAGCACGCACGCGCTCCACCCGCAGGGGGTCGCCTGGAACGCGATCGCGCGCGAGGCCATCACCCGCGACCCGGACTGGCAGGGCGGCCGCTACCTGGGCACCGGACGCCGTCCCGACGCGGGCATGGGCGTCGCGCGGATGGTCGGGCACATCACGTACCTTTCCGCGCCCGCCCTTGACGATAAGTTCGGGCGACGCCTCCAGTTCGCCGACGACATCCGGCACACCCTGACCGAGCCGGAGTTCGAGGTGGAGAGCTACCTTCACCACCAGGCCGCGTCGTTCGTCCGGCGGTTCGACCCGAACACCTACCTTTACGTGTCGCGGGCGCTCACGTACTTCGACCTGGCTCGGCAGCACGGCAAGGGGTCGCTGTTGCGCGCGCTTGACGACGTCGAGGCGCGGACGCTGCTGATCTCGTTCAGCTCCGACTGGCTGTACCCGCCGAAGGCGTCGGAGGAGATCGCCGGGGCGCTGCGGGAACTGGGCAAGCCCGTCGAGTCCCATGTCATCGACGCGCCTTACGGACACGACTGCTTCCTTCTGGAGGAAGCACGACAGACTCCGATCATCCGCCGCTTCCTTCACCGGAGCGGACAAGAACGACCTTGAGGAAGAGACCCGCATGACGGACACACCCCGCGCCGAGGAGGCCCGCGCGTTCGGGTTCGAGACGCGGCAGCTGCACGCAGGGCAGCGGCCCGACCCGAACACCGGCGCGCGTGCGGTGCCGATCTTCCAGACGACGAGCTACGTCTTCGAGGACCCCGAGTCGGCCGCCGCGTACTTCAACCTCCAGGAGTACGGCAACACCTACTCGCGCATCATGAACCCGACGGTCGCGGTGTTCGAGGAGCGGATCGCCAACCTCGAGGGCGGGGTGGGGGCCGTCGCGTTCGCGAGCGGGATCGCCGCGCAGGCCGCCGCGCTGTTCACGCTGCTCGAGCCGGGCGACCATGTGGTGTCGTCGTCGGCGCTGTACGGCGGGACGGTGAACCAGCTCAAGCACCTGCTGCGCAAGATGAGCGTCGAGCTGACGTGGGTCGATCCGGACGATCCGGACGCGTGGCGCGACGCGGTGCGGCCGAACACGAAGGCGTTCTTCGGGGAGACGATCGGGAACCCGTCGGGGAATGTGCTGGACATCTCGGCTATTGCGGACGTCGCGCATGAGCACGGGATTCCGCTGGTCGTGGACAACACGTTCGCCACGCCTTACCTGTGCCGTCCGATCGAGTGGGGGGCTGACATCGTCGTCCATTCCGCCACGAAGTTCCTGGGCGGGCACGGGACGAGCATCGGCGGGGTCGTCGTGGAGTCCGGGGAGTTCGACTGGTCGAACGGGCGGTTCCCGGTGATCGCGGAGCCGTCGCCCGCCTACCACGGGCTGAAGTTCCACGAGACGTTCGGGACCTACGGGTACCTGATGAAGCTGCGGGCCGAGACGCTGCGCGACCTCGGGGCGGCGCTGTCGCCCTTCAACGCGTTCCTGTTCCTGCAGGGGCTTGAGACGCTGTCGCTGCGGATGGACCGGCATGTGGAGAACGCGCAGGCCGTCGCGTCCTTCCTCGCCGAGCACGAGCTTGCCTCGAACGTCACGTATCCGGGGCTTGCTACGAGCGTTTATCGGCCTCTCGTAGACAAGTACCTGCCTCGGGGAGCGGGGGCGGTGTTCTCCTTCGACGTCGTGGGCGGCCGGGAGGGAGGGCAGGACCTCATCCGGGGCGTCTCGCTCTGGTCGCACCTGGCCAACGTCGGGGACGCCAAGAGCCTCATCATCCATCCGGCGAGCACGACGCACCGGCAGCTCAGTGACGCGGAGCTGCGGGCGGCGGGCGTCGGGCCGGGGACGGTACGGCTGTCGGTCGGGACCGAGACCGTCGCCGACCTGATCTGGGACCTGGAACAGGGGCTCGCCCACGCCGCCGCCTCGGCTTCGCCCGCTGACGCGTCGGAGAAGGTGACCGCACGATGACCGAGAACGGCGCATTCGACCCCGCGCGCTACCAGGAGCCCAAGACGATCCAGCGGGTCCTGCACACGGCACGGACGATCGCGGTCGTCGGCCTTTCCGGCAACGAGCTGCGGGCCAGTCACTTCGTGGGGTACTACCTCAAACGCCACGGATACCGGGTGATCCCGGTGAATCCTCGCGAACCGGAGATCCTCGGCGAGAAGTCATACGCGAGCCTCGGTGAGATCCCTGTGCCGGTGGACGTCGTCAACGTCTTCCGCGCGCCCGACGCACTGCCCGGGATCGCGCGCGACGCCGTCGCCATCGGGGCGACCTCGCTGTGGTGCCAGTTCGGCGTGGTGAACGCCGAGGGCGCGCGGATCGCCGAGGACGCCGGCCTCACCGTCGTCATGGACCTCTGCCTCAAGATCGAACACGCCCGCTACCTGGGCCGCATGCACTGGCTCGGCTTCAACACCCACCGCATCACCTCAGTCCGCACCGGCCTCCAGTAACCCCGCGTGGTGCGCAAGCCCCCGCCTTCCGCACCACGCCACCGGGGCCGCCTCGCGCGGCCAGAGCGCGTCGCACGGTCAGGGCGCGTCGCGGGCCAGGCGGGGGTCAGAGCGCGGCGCGCGGTCGAGCGCATTGCGCGGTCAGACCGCGTTGTGGGGCGGGGGTGGTGGGGGGTCCTCTGGCGTTAGGGCTTTGGCTAGGCGGGTGCGGAGGGTGGTCAGGCGGGTTATTTCGGCGTCGAGGGCGGCGAGGCGGGCGGTGGCGACGCCGCCGGAGCCGTCGCAGCCCTCGGTGCCGAAGGCGGGGAAGTCGTCGGAGTCGAAGACGGCGAGGCGGGGGGCGGCGGCGCGGACGTCCTCGACGGTGAGGCCGAAGGACAGCAGGAGGCGGATCGCGCGAACCCTGCGGATCTCGCGCGGCCCGTAGTCCCGCTGGCCGGACGCGGTGCGCGGCGGCTTGAGCAGGCCGCGTTCCTCGTAGAAGCGCAGCGCGCGTGCCGTCGTCCCGGCCGCCGCGGCCGCGTCGCCTATCCGCACAGGGCACCCTCCCGCGTTACAGCTCCACGATGACGGCGCCGAGGTGGTCGCCCGACAGCAGTTCGGTCAACGCGCGCGGGGCCGCCGGCAATCCCGCGACGCGCGTGTGCGGGAAGAGGATCTCGCCCGCCGCGAGCCACGTGCCGAGCCGCGTGTGCGCCGCGCGCCGCTCGGCGGGGGTGAGGCCGCCGAAGCCGCGCAGCGTGACCGCCCTGACGACCAGCTGGAACGTGTCGAGCTCGACGGGTGCGTCGGTGCCCTTGCGCGCCGGGTCGAGCTGGCCGCCGAGCGTGCCGACGAGCACGATCCGCGCGTGCGGCCGGGCCGCTGCCGCCGCCGCGCGCAGCTGCGCGCCGCCCACCGTGTCGATGACGACGTCGAGCCCTTCGGGCGCGGCCTTGGCGAGCTGTCCTTCGAAGTCGCCGAGGTCACGGCGGACCACCGCGTCGTAGCCGAGTTCCTCGGTCATCCGCCGCGCCTTGGCGGCCGACCCCGTACTCCCCACGACGCGGCCCGCGCCGAGCCGCCGCGCGATCTGCCCCGCCATCGTGCCGACCGCGCCCGCCCCACCCGTCACCAGCACGGTCTCGCCCTCCCGCAGCCCCGCGTCCCTGGTCAACGCCGTATACGCAAGCGCTCCTTGCGACAGCTGCGCCGCCGGATCGGGCAGCTCCGCGTCCACCGGCACCACCTGGTCCACGGGCACCACCGCCCACTCCCGCCACCCGAGAAAGTGCGTCACAAGCCCACCGGGCCGCAGCCCCGAGCCCTCGGGCGCCGCCACCACCTCGCCGACAGCGGGCCCGAACAGCGCATCCCCCGCCGCCAACGCGGGGAACGGCGCACCCGGCACACCCCCGCCAAGCAGCGTCCGCACCGACGGAAACACCGCAAACCACCGATTCCTCACCAACACCTCCCCCTCCCCCACCCGCGGAATCTCCCCCTCCACAACCTCAAAGTCCCCTTCCAACGGCAACCCCCGCGACAGCGCCCTCACCCGAATCCCACGCCCCATACCTGCGCCACCCACAGTCATCCTCCTCCCCGGACCGTCCCTCGGCCCCGGCATCCGGCACCGTAACCCCTCACCCACACGTCAAGGTCAAGCCCCCAGAGCGACACGACCCGACCCGCAACCGCATGCCGGGTCGAGGCCCGGCCGGGGCGTGGGGTCGCGGACCAACCCGCAACCGCACGACGGGGTTAGAGGGTGTAGAGGGTGGGGCGGCGGTCGGTGAAGAGGTCGTTGAGGGGGGTGAGGGTGCGGGTGCGGGCGGTGGGGAGGGTGACGTCGGCCAGGGCGATGTGGTCGGAGGTGGGGGTGGCGAGGGGCCAGCCTTCGGGGTCGATGATGACGCTGCCGCCGGTGAACTCCTGGCCGCGCTCGACGCCGCGGCGGTCGCAGGCGGCGACGTAGACGTGGCTGGCGCGGGCGGCGGCGCGGGCCATGAGGATCTGCGGGGGTTCGGAGCCCGTGCGGATCTCGGCGCGTGACCAGTTGGTGGGGGCGGCGACGAGGTCGGCCCCGGCGAGCGCGAGCGTGCGCGGCATCTCGGGGAACTCGAGGTCGTAGCAGATGAGGACGCCGATCCTGCCGTGCGGCGTCTCCACGACGGCCGGGGGCAGGTCCCCTGGCGTGAAGAACCGCTTCTCCCGGTGCCACAGATGCGTTTTGCGGTAGACCGTACGGATTCCCGTGCGGTCGAGCACCACCGCGCTGTTGTACAGGCGGCCGTCCGCGCCCGCCTCGGCGAACCCCGCGACGAGCACGCCGTCACCGCTCCCGAGCGCCGCCCGCCAGACCCGGAAGACCTCGTGGTCGAGCCCGACGGCCGCCGCCCGCGCCTCCTCGACGGTCTCGAACATGTACCCGCACGTCGCGAGCTCGGGCAGCACGATGACGTCCGCGCCCCGCCCCACGCAGTCGCGCACCACGGCCGCGGTCGCCGCGACGTTGGCCGCGAGATCGAGCAGCACGGGTTCGGTCTGGCAGACCGCGATCCTCGCCCGGTCACTCATCGGCCTCGGCCCCCGCGTGCGGCGTCACGAACCGCTCCTCGATGCGCGCCGCGGCCGCGAGCACCTCGGCGACGGCCTCCTCGGCTTTGGCGGCGAACCGGAACGAGGGCCCGGAGACGCCGAGCGCGGCGATGACGTCGCCGCGATGGTCGCGCACGGGCGCGCCGACGGCGGTCAGGCCGTCCTCGAACTCGTCGGAGACGACCGCGTGCCCGTCGCGCCGGACGTCGGCGATCCTGGCGAGCAGGTCTTCGACGCCGTCGATGCCGTGCGGTCCTCGCGTTTGCACGGGGACGCCCTCGTACATGCGGCGTATCTCGGCGTCCTGCCTTCCCGCGAGCAGGACCCGGCCGACGGAGGTGGAGAACACCGGCCAGATGCCGCTCGTGGCCTGGACCGCGTGCCTGGGGACGCGTTCCAGCACGGTCAGCGCCTCGTAGTTGGACATGACGGACAGGTACACCGACTCGCCGGTCCGCGCGAGGAGTTCGTCGAGCACGGGTTCCGCCGACGACAGCAGCCTGTGGTCGCCGCTGCGCCGCGCCATGGAGTAGATGCGCCAGCCGAGCCGGTAGGCGAGGGTCTTCGGGTCGCGGTCGATCAGCCCGTACTCGGCGAGCACCTTGAGGCTGCGCGAGATCTGACTCTTGTCCTTGCCGAGGATGTTCGCGATGCGGGTGACGCCAAGGCCGCCCCTGGTCAGCGCCTCGGGCGACTCGAGGACGGCGAGGACGTCGAGTCCCCTTCTGATGCTTGTGTCGCGCTCGGGCGCCATCGCCACCTCACTCGTGGGCTGGGGGCGCGACGGGTCAGCCGCGCGGGTGATGTCATTATGACAACTCAGATTGCCCCTGGTGCAACGAAACCAACTCTTAACAAAGCCGACCTTCACACGGACTAATGCGAAACATACTCTCCATGCCACAACACCAACATCAGTTGCAGCTATGGCAACGCATCAGATGAGCGCGTTGATCGGCAGCTGATCGGACCTGGAGGTTCCATGCGTCGACCGTCCTTGCGGAAGCTGGGTTCCGTCGCGGGGGTGCTCGCGATGACCGCCGTCGTCGCGGCGTGCGGCGGCGGAGACGGGGACGGGAAGGCGGGCTCCGCCGACTCGGCGACAGTCTCCTTCCTGAACTATCCCGGCTGGATCGGCGAGACCGAGATCGCCGACTTCCAGAAGGCCAACTCGGGGATCACGGTGAAGGAGACCGCGATCGCCGAGGGCGGCTCGGCCGCGCTGGCCAGCCAGCTCGCCCAGAACAAGGGAACCTACGACCTCGTGCTCGCGGGCAACGTCACCGCCAAGCGCCTCGACCAGGGCAAGCTGCTCGCGAAGTTCGACCCGGCCTCGGTGCCGAACCTCGCCAAGATCCCGCAGGAGTACCGCGACGCCTACCCGTGGGGCGTCCCGACCAACACCGGCAAGGTCGGCATCGCCTACAACAAGGAGCTCGTCACCGACCCGCCGAAGTCGTGGAAGGAGCTGTTCGACCGCGCCGACGAGTTCAAGGGCAAGATCGTCTTCCCCGACTACGACCGCGACGTCATCTCCATCGCCCTGCTCGCCCTCGGCTACGACCTCAACTCCACCGACGCCGGCCAGCTCGCCGAGGCCGAGAAGCTGATCCTCGCCATCAAGCCCAAGCTGCTGGCGTTCGCCTCCTCCGACCAGGACAAGCCGCTGCTGTCCGGCTCGGCCGCGATCGCCGTCCTGTACGACTACACCTACGCCGGAGCCGGCAGCGACAAGATCGCCTGGGTCTCCCCCACCGAGGGCACCCCCGGGTACATCGAGGGCGTCGTGCCCGTCGCGGGCGGCAAGCACGGCGACGCCGCCGCGAAGTTCCTCGACTTCCACCTCGACCCCGTCAACTACGCCGGGTTCATCAACACCACGGGCGCGTCCTTCCTGATGAAGGAGGCCGAGAGCGGGATCGACGAGAAGATCCTCGACAACGTCGCGCTGAAGCCGAGCGACACCTCGCCGTTCCTGGCCGAGCAGTTCCTCGACCCCAAGACCGAAGAGGCGCGCAACGCGATGTGGCAGCGCATCAAGGCGTCCTGATGACCGTGCTCAAGACCGGCCGCCGCCCCGCACCGTCAGCGCCGACGGAGCGGAGGGGCGGCCCCCGCGCCGAGCGGTGGCGGGCCAGGCTGCTCGTCGCGCCGATGTCGCTGTACGTCGTGCTGTTCTTCGTCGCGCCGCTGATCCTGCTGCTGGTGTACAGCCTCGGGCGGATCGACGTGCTCACGTTCGAGGTGTCCTTCGGCTGGACGCTCGACAACTACCGCGCGCTCGTCGACGGCGTGTACGTCGGCGCGATCGTCCGCTCCCTCGTCCTGACGGTCACCGCGACCGCCGCGTGCGTCGTCATCGGGTTCCCGGTCGCGCTGGCGATCAGCCGACTGCGCGGCCCGCTGCGCACGCTGTGCCTCGTCGGCGTCGTCGTGCCGTACTGGATCAGCTTCGTCGTCCGCACCTACGCCTGGCTCGACCTCCTCGCGCCCAACGGCCTGGCGAACAAGTTCCTCACCGCGCTGCACCTCATCCCCGACGGGACCGAGCTGCGCTACTCGACGTTCGCGATCGGCGTCGGCATGGTCTACGGGTACCTGCCGCTGATGATCCTGCCGATCTACGTCGCGCTGGAACGGATCGACCCGGCG
This sequence comes from Actinocorallia sp. A-T 12471, assembly GCF_033875155.1. Classification (NCBI taxonomy): domain Bacteria; kingdom Bacillati; phylum Actinomycetota; class Actinomycetes; order Streptosporangiales; family Thermomonosporaceae; genus Actinocorallia; species Actinocorallia sp. A-T 12471. Next base: position 197,986 of record NZ_JAWZTE010000007.1, read on the forward strand.
ATGATCGAGGCGGGCCACGACCTCGGGCTCGGCCGGACGAAGGTGTTCTGGAAGATCATCGTGCCGCTCGCCATGCCCGGCACGATCGCGGGCGCGCTGCTCGTCGGCATCCCGGCGACCGGCGAGTACACCATCCCGGCGATCCTCGGCGGCCAGAAGACGCTGATGGCCGGGAACGTCGCCGCCGACCAGTTCCTCGGCACCGGGAACTTCCCGTTCGGCGCGGCCATCGGCTCGGCGCTGATGGGGATCATGCTCGCGGTGATGTTCGCGTCGCGCCGCCGTCTCGACCGACTGGAGGACATCGCGTGAAACGCCGCCGCCCGCGGCTCAGCCTGCCGCACGTGCTGCTCGTCGCCGTCCTCGTCTTCTTCTACGTGCCCATCGGCAAGGTGGTCGTCAACGCCTTCAACGCCGACGCGTCACTGAACACCTGGGGCGGGGCCACCCTGCACTGGTTCCGTGCGGCGCTCGGCAGCGAACGCGTCAGGGACGACTTCCTGACCAGCGCCGCCATCGCTGGCCTCTCCACGGTCATCGCGGTGGTCCTCTCGATCACCGCGGTCATGGGCGCGGCGCGGCTGTCGCAGGGCTCGCGCCGCAGGCTCCAGACCCTCACCTACGCGCGGATGATGCTGCCGGAGGTCGTCATCGCGGTCGGCCTGCTGCTGCTCATCCGCAAGCTCGGGCTGAACCTCGGCATGTGGTCGGTCGTGGCGGGACACGTCATCTTCTGCTCGGCTTACGCCACGCTCGTCATCCAGGCGCGGTTCGCGACCCTCAAGGGCACCTACGACGAGGCGGCCGCCGACCTCGGCGCGACCCCGTGGCGCGCGTTCACCCGGGTGCTGCTGCCGATGCTGCTCCCGGCCGTCGCCATCAGCTCCCTGCTGTCATTCACCTTCTCCTTCGACGACGTCGTCTCCACGGTCTTCCTCGCCGGATCCGAGACCGAGACGCTGCCGATCCTCATCCTCGGCATGTCCCGGCAGGGCGTGTCCCCCGACGTCAACGCCATCGCCGTCTCGTTCATGGCGGTCACCATGCTCGCGCTCGCCCTGTTCGCGCTCGCGACCTGGTGGCGGACCCGCTCGGCGGCGCAGGGCACCGCAAGAAAGGACCCGCGATGATCGGGACATCCACCACCGCACGACGCCGTCAGGCCGCCGGGGCCGCGAGCGGCAGCGCCGCGCTCGAACTCGACGCGCTGTGCTGCTCGTTCGGCCAGGACAACCCCGTGGTGAAGAGCGTCGACCTGAAGATCAGGGGCGGCGAGTTCTTCTCGCTGCTCGGCCCGTCGGGCTGCGGCAAGACCACGACGCTGCGCATGATCGCCGGGCTTGAGCGGGCGACCAGCGGACGCGTCCTCCTCGACGGCGTCGAGATCCAGGACGCGCCCGCGCACAAGCGGCCCGTGCACACGGTCTTCCAGAGCTACGCCCTGTTCCCGCACCTCAGCGTGTACGACAATGTCGCGTTCGGGCTGAAGGAGCGGCGCGCGGGGGCCGCCGAGATCAAGGCGAAGGTCTCCTCGATGCTCGAACTCGTGGAGCTCGGCGGGCGTGAGGCGCTGCGGCCGCGGCAGCTGAGCGGCGGCATGCAGCAGCGGGTGGCGCTGGCCCGCTCGCTTGTGCTGAGCCCGCGCGTGCTGCTGCTCGACGAGCCGCTCGGCGCGCTCGACCTGCGGATGCGCCGTCAGATGCAGGTACTGCTGAAGTCGGTGCAGCACGAGCTCGGCATCACCTTCGTCTACGTGACGCACGACCAGGAGGAGGCGTTCGCGATGTCCGACAGGGTCGGCATCATGCAGCACGGCGAGCTCATCCAGGTGGGCGGCCCGCAGGAGGTCTACCACGAGCCCGCGACGCTGTTCGCGGCGAACTTCGTGGGCGCGTCGAACACGCTCGCGGCACGCGTCACCGGTTCCGAAGGCGGGCGCTATGACGTCGAGCTCCCCGGGCTCGGCGGCGCGCGGATCGCCGGGCGCGGCGAGGTCACCGACGGGACGGCGACGGTGATCCTCCGGCCGGAGACCGTGCTGATCGAGCCGTCCGAGCCGACGGACTTCGCGTGCGAGGGGACGGTCGAGGACGTCTCGTTCCTCGGCGCGCAGACCTCGGTGCGGGTCGGGCTGCCGGACGGCACGTCGGTCAAGGCCGAGACGCCGAGCCGGAACCTCCCGGCGAGCCTCAGGCCCGGCGAGACCGCGCGGCTCGGCTGGCAGGCCCGCGACCTGTGGCTGGTGACCGGATGACGTACTCGATCATCGCCCGCTGCGGCCGCACCGGCCTGCTCGGCGTCGCCACCGCCACGTCCGACATGGCGGTGGGCGCGCGGGTGCCCTGGGTGCGCAGCGGGACGGGCGCCGTGGTGACCCAGCACCGCACCGACCCCAGGCTCGGCCCCCGCATGCTCGACATCCTCGACGCGGGCGCGACCGCCGAGGACGCCGTCCGCGCGACGGTCGGCTCGACCCCCGACGCGGACTGGCGGCAGCTCGCCGCGATCGGCGCACGCGGCCCCGCCGCCGCCTACACCGGCGCGCGGATCGACGCCTCGGCCGCCACGACAGTCCTCGCCGACGACCACGCGGTGGTCGGCAACATCCTCGCCGCCCCCGGCGTCGGGCCCGCCGTGAGCGCGGCGTTCCGCGCCGACCCGTCGGCGGAGCTCGCCGAACGGCTCGTCAGCGCGCTGGAAGCGGGACTTGAGGCGGGCGGCGAGACCGATCCTCTGCGGTCGGCGGCCCTGCTCGTGCACGGCGCGCAGCGGTTCCCGCTGGTCGACCTGCGCGTCGACGACCACGCCGAGCCGCTCACGGAACTGCGGAGGCTGTGGGAGCTGTACGCGCCGTCGGCCGGCGAGTACGTTCGGCGCGCCCTGCACCCCGACGACGCGACGGGCCGCGCGCCCGTCCCGGAAGGAGAAGCGCGTGTCTGACGGACCCGAGATCGTCACCGACCTGCCGCACGAGGTCGAGATCCGCGAACACGTCCTGGTGAAGATGCGCGACGGCGTCGCGGTGTCGCTCAAGCTCTGGCTCCCGGCGGACGCCGAGGCCGCGCCCGTGCCCGCCGTGCTCGAGGCGATGCCGTACCGCAAGGACGACGTCGCGCTCGCCGACGACCACGTCCGCATGGCGTACGTCGCGGGCCACGGGTACACGTGCGCCCGGATGGACCTGCGCGGAAGCGGCAACTCGGAAGGCGTCCTCACCGGCGAGTACCACCCGCAGGAGCAGGAGGACATCGCCGAGGTGATCGCCTGGCTCGCCGACCAGCCGTGGTGCTCGGGCGAGGTCGGGCTCACCGGCATGTCGTGGAGCGGCTGCAACACCCTGCACGTCGCGGCGCGCCGCCCGCCCGCGCTGCGCGCCGCCGTCAGCGTCTACTCCTCCGACGACCACTACGGCAACGACATCCACTACATGGGCGGCGCGGTCCTCGCGTTCTACCTGGCGGTGTGGGGGCACGTGATGCTCTCGTTCAACGCCCGCACGCCCGACCCTGCCGTAGTCGGCGACGCGTGGCGGGCGCTGTGGCTTGAGCGGCTCGCCGCGAACGCCCCGTTCTCCGCCGAGCGGATCGGGCACCAGCGGCGCGACGCCTACTGGACGCGGTTCTCCGTCCGCGACGACCCCGCCGCGATCGAGGTGCCCACCCTCGTGGTCGGCGGCTGGGCCGACGCCTACACCGAGTCGGCGCTGCGCCTGCTCCGCGACCTTCCCGGGACGCGGCGCGGCATCGTCGGCCCGTGGGGGCACACCTGGCCGGAGCGCGCGGTGCCCGGGCCGTCGATCGGGTTCCTGCAGGAGACGGTCCGGTGGTGGGACCGGTGGCTGAAGGGCGTCCGCAACGGCGTCGAGAACGAACCGCTGCTGCGCTGGTTCGCGCAGGACACCGCCGAGCCGCGCGCCGACCTCACCGAGCGGACCGGCCGCTGGCACGCCGCCGCCGCGGTGCCCGCGCCGGGCTCGGGCGACGCCTGGCACCTGACGGCGTCCGGGCTCGACCCGGACGGCCCTGGCGACGGCGGCACCGTCGCGCACTCAAGCCCGCTGACGCTGGGATCGACCGCGGGGTCATGGCTGCCCTACGGCACCCTGACGGATCTGCCGACCGACCAGCGCGCGGACGACGCCCTGTCTTTGACCTTCGACTCCCGTCCCCTCGCCGAGGACACCGTCATCTTCGGCGAGCCCGCACTGGATCTCGTGGTGAGCTCCGACAAGCCTGTCGCGACGGTGATCGCGCGGCTGTGCGCGGTCGCGCCGGACGGGACGTCGAGCCTGGTCAGCCGGGGTGTGCTCAACCTGACGCACCGCGACGGGCACGCCGAGCCCGCGCCCCTCGAGCCGGGGCGCGAGTACCGGGTGCGGGTGCCGCTCGGCGGGGTCGGCGAGCGCGTCCCGGCCGGGCACCGGCTGCGGGTCGCGGTGTCCACCCAGTACTGGCCGTGGATCTGGCCCGCGCCCGAGCTCCCCACGGTGACCGTACGGCTCGCCGAAGGCAGCCGCCTGCTCCTGCCGACGACCACGCCCGACCCCTCGGACGACGTGGCGTTCGGGCCGCCGCAGACCGCAGCGCCGCCGCCGGTGACGTCGCTGCGCGAGCACCGGCCCGAGATGACGCCGGGGTACGACCCGGAGACCGGACGGCACACGTTCCGGCTCGTCCGCGACCTCAATGGCGACCGGGTCTTCCCGTCGGGCCTGCGCTACGCCGACGACGAGCTGTGCGACTTCGCCATCCGCGAGGGCGACCCGCTGTCGGCGTCGGTGGAGATGGACCGGACGATCCGGATCGAACGCGGCGACTGGCGGACCAGGGTTCGCATCCGCACCCGGATGACGGGCACGGCGACGGAGTTCCACCTGAGATCGCGGGTCACGGCATGGGAGGGCGACGCCGAGGTGTTCGACCGGGAGTACACGCGGACCGCGGAGCGCGACAATGTCTGAGCCCTCGGTGCTCGCCGAACGGATCGCGCGCCTTGCGCCTGAGCTTCCGCTGATCCTTGAGCGCACCCGTCGTCTCGTCGAGATCGACAGCGGGTCGCACGATCCCGAGGGCGTGGACGCCGTCAGCGGGCTCGTCGGCGAATATCTGGCCCCGCTCGGGTTCACCGTCGCGACCCGCTCGATCGGCCGGGACCGGGGCCGCTGCTTCGAGGCGACGCTGCGGCTCGGCGAGGGCGTCTCGGTGCTGGTGCTCGGGCACGCCGACACCGTCTGGCCCGGGGGCACGGCGGCCGCCTGGCCGTTCACCCGCGACGGCGACGTGCTCACCGGGCCCGGCGTCGGCGACATGAAGTGCGCGCTGGCGATGGCGGTCTCCGCGATCGGCGCGGCTCTCGACACGGGCCTGCCCGGCGTCGGGTCGATCACCTACGCGCTGGTGCCCGACGAGGAGCTCGGCAGCGTCGGCAGCCGGGCGTGGATCGAGGAGCTCGGCCGCCGCGCCGACGTCTGCCTCACCCTTGAGGCGGGGCTCGACGGCGGCGGCCTCATCACCTCGCGCGGGTCGGTCGGCGCGATGGTGCTCACCGCGCACGGCAGGACCGCCCACGCGACCGAGACGACCGGCGCGAGCGCGCTTGCGGCGGTCGCGCCCCTGGTCGGGAGCCTTGAGGCGCTGACTGACCGCGCGGCGCGCACGCTGTGCACGGTCGGCGTCCTGCGGTCGGGCACCGCGCGCCAGGTGGTGCCCGACCATGCCGAGCTGCACGTCGACCTGCGGGCTCCGGCGACCGAGGACGGGCACGCGCTCGCCGCCCGGGTGCGGGAGCTCGCCGCGGCGCGGGCGACCCCCGACGTCCGGGTGGAGGTGGCGGGCGGGGTGACGCGGCCGGCGATGCCCGCGTCGGTCTCCGACCGGCTCTACCGGATCGCCGAGGAGCTCGCCGCGCCGCTCGGCATGCCGCTGCGGCGGGTCGCGGAGATGGGCGGCTCTGACGCGAGCTTCGTCGCCGCGCACGCGGCGGCGGCCATCGACGGCATGGGGCCGCTCGCGTTCGACCAGTGCAGCAGACGCGAGACCGTGCGCGTGTCCAGCGTCGTGCCGAAGACCGCGCTGCTTTCCGCGCTGCTCAGCCGGGCCGCCGACGCCGTCGTGCCCTGATCTCGGCACAGGACTGCGACAAAGCCGACAAAAACCCCTTCTTGTGGATCGGGCTTCGGCACGTCAGGATTGAGTTGTCACTATGAAGAATCGAGTTGCAGATATGACAACATTCTGGGAGGTGTGGTGAACCGCAGCTTCCGCACCGCGGTGGTCGGCCTCGGCGGGATCGGGTCGGCCGCGCTGTACTGGTCGGCCGCGTCCGAGCCCGGCGTCGTCGGCTTCGAGCGGTTCGACCTCGGCCACGGGCGCGGCGCGTCACAGGACCACTCGCGCATCATCCGGCTCGCCCAGCACGAGGAGCCTTACGCGTCGCTCGCACCGGCCGCCTACGAAGCGTGGGCGCACGTTGAAGCCGCGTCGGGGCAGCGGCTGCTGACGCGGACCGGCGGGCTCGTCATCGAGGACGTCGCGGCCCGCGCGGGCCTCGACACCGGAAGCCGCAACATCGGCGGCTACACGGCGATGTTCGACAGGCACGGCGTCGAGTACGAGCTGTGGAGCGCCGAGCGGGCCGCCGAGCGGTTCCCGCAGTTCAGGTTCGGCGGCGGCGAGCAGGTGCTGTGGCAGGCCGAGTCCGGGATCGTGGACGCCGCCCGCGCCAACGCCGTCCACCTCGCGCTGGCCAGGGCGCACGGGGCCGAGGTGCGCGCGCGCACGCCGGTGCGCAAGCTCGTGCCGACGGCGGCCGGTGTGGAGGTCGTCACCGACACCGAGACCTGTCTTGTCGAGCGCGTCATCCTGACCGCCGACGCGTGGACCAACGAGCTGCTTCCGGACGGGGAGCCGCCCTTCCCGCTGCTCGTCACCCAGGAGCAGGTCACCTACTACGCCACCCCGCACCTCAAGGAGTTCAGCCCGGCGAACTTCCCGGTGTTCATGTGGCACGGCGAGCACAACTTCTACGGCTTCCCCGTCTACGGCGAGGTCGCGACCAAGCTCGGGCAGCACCTGGGCGGCCACCCCGTCACCGCCGACGGACGTACCTTCGAGGCCGACCCCGTCAGGCGCGAGCGGCAGCGTGAGTTCCTCGCCGAGCACGTCCCCGGCTTCCTCGGGCCCGAGCTGTACACCAAGACCTGCCTGTACACGATCCCGCCGGACCAGAACTTCATCCTCGGGTCGCTGCGGACCGACCCGCGCGTCACGGTGTTCGTCGGGGCCGGGCACGCCTACAAGTTCGCGAGCCTCATGGGCAGGGTCCTGGCCGAACTGAGCGCGACCGGGACGACCGCCCACCCCGTCGGGGCGTTCGGGCTCGACCGCGCCGCGCTCAACGACCCGGGCTTCGCCGCGAGGTACCACCGGTGAGCGCCGCGCGGACCCTCGCCTTCATCGGCGGGCTCACCTGGGACGACGTGCCGGTGGCGGTGCGCGAACGCGTCGCGTGGCTGTTCCTCGACGCCTCGGTCGCGGCCGAGCGGGCGCGCGCGCTCGACGCGGCACGGATCGCCGCCGACCACGCCGCCGCCGTCTACGGCGGCTCGGCCGCGACCTGTCTGTACGACGGGCGCAGGGTCTCGGCCCCCGGCGCGGCGTGGGCCAACGGGACGCTCATGAACGCGCTCGATCTCGACGACGGGCACCCGCTGGCGAAGGGGCATCCCGGAGCCGTCGTGATCCCGGCCGCCCTCGCCGTCGCCGAGCAGGTCGGGGCCGACCTCACCCGGCTCGTGACGGCGGTGGTCGTCGGGTACGAGATCGGGGTGCGCGCGGCGGTGCAGCAGCACGCGCGGTGGCCGCTGTTCCACTCCACGGGCACCTGGGGGACCGTCGCCGCTGCCGCGTCGGCGGCGCATCTGCTCGGGCTCGACGCGCGGCGCACCGACCACGCGCTCGGCCTCGCCGAGTACCACTCCCCCACCGACCTCATCATGCGCGCCGTGGCGGAGCCGTCGATGGCCAAGGACGCGATGGGCTGGGGCGCGCAGACCGGCGTCGCCGCCGCGCTGCTGGCCGCCGACGGGTTCACCGCGCACCGCTCGGAGTTCCTCGAGGGCCGGTCAGACGACGGGCTCGGCGAGCGCTGGGAGGTCCTCGACGTCTACGTGAAGCCGTTCCCGTGCTGCCGCTGGGCGCACCCGGCGCTCGCCGCCGCGCGCACGCTGCTCGACCGGCTCGGCGTGCCGGGCCTGCGCGCCGACGACGTCGCAAGGATCGAGATCCGGACCTTCGAGGCCGCCGCGGGACTCTCGCGCGGCGTGCCGCGGACGTCGGAGGAAGCGCAGTTCAACCTGCCGTGGCCCGTCGCGTGCCTGCTCGCCACCGGCGCGTTCGACCTCGGGTGCGTCACGACGGGGCTCGGCGATCGGGCGGTCGCCGAGCTGATGGCCCGGGTCGAGGTCGTCGTCGACCCCGCGCTGACCGCCGGGTTCCCGCAGGTGCGGCGCAGCGAGGTCACCGTCACGCTCGCCGACGGGCGGACCGTCGCCTCCGGCGAGGCGGCCGCCGCGGGCGACGCCGACGACCCGGGCTGGACCGGCGTCGTCCGGGCCAAGCTGAACCCCGCCGACCGCGCCCGCCTCGACGCGACGGGCCTCAACCCGGAACCCGGCGACGGCACGCTCGCCGGGCGCGGCCTCGCCGACCTCATGGCGGCCCTCACCTACCCCCTCACCCCCGCTGACACAGACCGCCCTGACACAGACCCCTCTGACACAGACCAACAGAAGGAGACCTCACATGCGCACGCCTGAGCAGACCAAGCGGATCGAGGCGCTCGACGGACTCGCCGGGGCCTTCCGCGCCCGCGCGCCCCGGCTCGACAGGGACGCCGCCTTCCCCGAGGAGAACTTCCGCGACCTGCACGAAGCCGGACTGCTGTCGCTCACCCTGCCCGTCAAGTGGGGCGGCCAGGGGCTGTGGGGCGAGGCGGGCTTCGTGGAGTACTACGAGATCCTCGAGCACCTCGCCAGCATCGACCCGCCCACCGCGCAGCTCCTCCAGGTCCACCTGCACGCGATCGGCATGCTCGCGCACGCGGCGACCGAGGAGCAGGCGCGCAAGTACCTCATTCCGATCGTGGAGGCGGGGCGGCGCGTCGCCTCCGTCGGGAGCGAGTCGGTGCCCGGCAAGAAGGGCGCGGGGGCGTCGGCGTCGGAGCTGAGCCGGGACGCCGACGGCGGCTGGACGCTCACCTGCGAGAAGCACTTCGCGTCCCTCGGGCCGGGTGCCGACCACTTCATCATCTGGCTCGCCGTGCCGGGCACCGAGGACTACGACCACCGCAGCGTCGCCGTCCTCGTGGACCGGCACGCGCCCGAGGTCGAGATGATCGACAACTGGGACACCCTCGGCATGCGCGCGACGGTCAGCCAGGGCGTCCGCATCACCGGCATGGCCATCCCCGACGACGCGATCTTCGGCGAGCCCGGCTGGTGGGAGACGCACGACCCGCGCACCTTCACCCTCGGATTCTCCGCCAACCACCTCGGCTCCGCGCGCGGCGCGCTGCGCTTCGCCGTCGAGTGGGTGCGCGAGCGGCCCAACCTCGCGGGCAGCGAGCTCATCCAGTTCCAGCTCGGCGAGATGTCGGCGGACCTGCACGCGGCGCGCGAGGCGCTGTTCGCGGCGGCGCGGCTGTGGGAGGGCGACGACCCGGCCGCCGCCGAGTACGCCTCGGTGCAGGCCCTGACCGTCGCCAAGCGGGTCTCGCTGGAGATCACCCAGCGGGCGCTCGACGTGTGCGGGGCCAGGTCGATGTTCAAGTCCTACGAACTGGAGAGGATCTACCGGGACACCCGGACCTTCACCCTCCACTACCGCGTCGACAACTACACACGTGAGCTCGGGGCCGCGATGATCGCCGACGGTTACGCCGTCAAGGGCAACGGCGGCATCACCGCCGCGAGCTGACGCCTCCCGCACCCGCCCTCCTCGAAGGAGTCGTGTTGATCCCCATCGTCCCGGGCGCGGACGCGCCCCTGCTGCGCACCGCGTTCAGCTGCTTCCCCAGCGGGGTGACCGCGCTGTGCGCGCTGGTGGACGGCGTGCCCGCCGGCATGGCGGCGAGCTCGTTCACCTCGGTCTCGCTCGACCCGCCGCTGGTGTCGGTGTGCGTCGCCAACGCGTCGCGGACGTGGCGGCGGCTCGCCGCCGCGCCGCGCCTCGGCGTCAGCGTGCTCGGCGCGGACCAGGGCCCGGCGTGCCGGGCCCTGGCGGGGCGGGAGGCCGACAGGTTCACCGGTCTGCCCCTGCACACCGCGGAGAGCGGCGCGGTGCTGCTGCGCGGCGCGCCCGCGTGGCTCGAGTGCGCGGTCGAGGACGTCGTCCCGGCCGGAGACCACAGGATCGTGCTGCTGCGGGTGTGCGCGGTGGACGCCGAGCCCGACCGCTCGCCCCTCGTCTTCCACGCCAGCGGGTTCCGGCGACTGGCGGCCGCGTGATGGCGGCGCGGCACGTCCTCGTCGTCGGCGCGGGGCTCAACGGGACAGCGACGGCCTGGCAGCTCGCCCGGCGCGGCGTTCAGGTGACCCTGCTGGAACGCGACATACCCGCGGGAACGCAGGGCAGTTCGCACGGTTCGTCGCGGATCTTCCGGTACGCCTATACCGACCCCCTGTACGCCGATCTGGTCCGGCGGGCGCGGGCCGACTGGACCGACCTTGAGGAGGTGTCCGGCGTCCCCCTCCTCACCGCGCACGGCGCGGTCGACCACGGGTCGGGACGGGACGCCGCCCAGCTCTCGGCACTGCTCGGCTCCCTGGGCGTCCGCAACGAGGTGCTGTCGGCGGAAGCCGCGCGGGAGCGCTGGCCGCACATGGTGTTCCAGACGCCCGTCCTGTTCCACCCGGACGCGGGCGCGCTCAACGCGCGGCTCGCCGCCGAGACGATGGCGTCGCTCGCGGCGGCGTCGGGCGCGGACGTGCGGACCGGCGCTGAGGCCGTCGCCGTCCGGCGGACCGAGCGGGGATTCGCGGTGGACGTCGTCACGGGGTCGTCCAGCGCGCTGGAGGAGACGCTGTACCCGACGGACGTCGTGGTGGCGGCCGGGGGTTTCCTCCCCCGGCTGCTGCCGACGCTGCCGCTGCCCGCCGAGTTCGTCAGGCGGCTGCCGCCCTTCCGGGTGCGCAAGGAGCAGATCTTCCACTTCCGCTGGCGCGACCCGGACGCCGCATGGCCCACCTTCATCCACAAGGAGCCCGGCATGCAGACCTACGGGCTCCCCGGCGGCGCGGACGCCGACTTCGCCGGGATCAAGGTCGCCGAGTTCGACGGCGGCCCCCTCATCTCCTCGGCCGCCGACCCCGACCGCTCGATCGACCCGGACAACCGCGCCCGCGTGACGGCGTATGTCCGCGAGTTCCTCCCCGGCCTCGACCCCACGCCTTACGCCGAGGCGGCGTGTCTGTTCACGCCGACCCCCACCGAGGACTTCGTCATCGACACCGCCGACCACCTCACCCTCCAGGCCGCCTGCTCGGGCCACGCCGCCAAGTTCGCCCCTCTCCTGGGCCGCCTGACCGCCGCGCAGGTCCTGGGCGACGAGCCCGTCCCCGCCCGTTTCCGCCCCTGCTCGGCCTGACCCCCGGAACCCCCTCCGGGCCGGTGCGGTGCTCCGCCCGGCCCGGAGGGCCCACGTCAGCGGTATCCGGACGCGACGGGGAACTCGGCGTTGAGGAAGTACGCGCCGAGTTCGTGCTGTTTGTAGGCGACGGGGTCGTGGAGGGTGAGGGTGCGCAGGTCGCGCCAGAAGCGGCCGAGCGCGTGGGTCGTGGCGGTGGAGCGGGCTCCGGTGAGGTCGAAGAGCGCGGAGGACGCCGCGAGGGCGGCTTCGGTTGAGGTGATCTTGAGGCTCGCGACGGTCTCTGCCACGGAGGCACGGTCGGCCGGGGTCGCCGCCGCGCCCCTGGCGTAGAGCCAGGCGAGCGCGTGCTCGGCCCGGTCCGCCAGCGCGGACAGCGCCTGGAGGCGTGCCACGTGGACGCCGTATCCCTGCAGGATGAACGGCTCGTCGGTGGCCTTCTCGACCAGCGAGTGGTACCAGGGCCGGGTGTGGGCGCGCGTGTAGGCGGCGGCCTCCAGCAGGGCCCCTTCGGCGGCGGCGAGGTGCAGGACGCCGAAGATGAGCTGGAAGTTGAGCACGCCGAGCGCCTGGTGCGGCTCGGGCGGGGCCTGCAGGGGGCCGAGGTCGGCGAGGATCGCCTCGTCGGAGATCTCGACGTCGGTGAGGGTGATCTCGCGGCTCGCGGTGAGCCGCTGCCCGAGGACGTCCCAGTCGCCGGTGTAGGCGATCCCGTCGGCGGCGGCGTCGAGGACGACGGCGAGGGCATGGCCGGTCTCGGCGTGCACGACCCTCGTGAAGATCCTGTCGCAGACCGGCGCGCCGGTCGCGAAGCCGCTGTCCCCGGTGACGACATGGCCGCCCTCCACCGGGATCAGCTTGGGGAACCCCGCGCGGTTGTGCCCGGGGGACGCCCACAGCAGCCCGAGCGCGGCGGTCTCGCGGAGCTGCCGGTCGGCCTCGGGCGTCCCGAGGTGTTCGAGCACCCGCAGCCACGCGTAGTGGTAGGCGAGGATGTGCGCGATCGAGGTGTCGGCGCGGCCGATGACCCGCGACACCTGGAGGCCGACGCGCCAGGCAGCGCCCGTCCCGCCGAACTCCTCGGGGACGGTCAGCGCGAGCAGGCCGTGCGCGCGCAGCAGCGCCACCTCGGCGTGCGGCGCGAGGTTCGCCGCGTCGCGTTCGACGACGTCGGCGCGCAGCTTCGCGGCCACCTCGGCGGCGACGCCGGTCCAGTGCAGCAGTTCCGGGTCCCGCTCGACGCTCGGGTCGGGGACGAGGTCAAGGCCGCTCACTTCTTCACTCCCACGATCCACGAGTAGGCGGGGGCCGCCTGGTTCACCAGGTGGTCGCCTACGACACGTTCCTTGTAGATGACCGGGTTGTGCACCGCGAGGGTGCGGGCGTTGCGCCAGTGCCGGTCCAGCGCCCTGCCGCGCTGCACGGTCGAGGCACCGCCGGTCTCGAACAGCAGGTTCGCCGCCCGCAGGACGGTGTCGGCGACGGTGATGTGCGCCTGGGACGCGGCGATCTCGGCGGCGTCGTACGCCTCCTGCGGCACCTCGCCGACGGCCCTGCGCGCGTTGATCGACTCAAGGCCCGCGACCGCGGCGAGCGTGGTCGCCTCGGCGGAGAACGCCAGCGCCGACAGCCGGCCGACGACCTGCTGGACGAGCGGGTCGGCGGCCGGGGACGTGCCGCTGCCGTGGCTGAACACGCGCTCGCGGCCGCGCACGTAGGCGACGGCGTCGCGGACGACGGCGCGGCCGATGCCGCTGAGCGCCGCCAGGTGGAAGAGCTGGTAGAAGGCGATCATGTAGCTGGGGCCGCGGTCGGCGAACCAGAACACGTCGTCGGGGTCGACCTCGACGCCGTCCAGGACCGTGGTGCCCGAGGCGGTGAGGCGCTGGCCGAACCCGTCCCAGTCGTCGATCCGCGTGACGCCCTGGGCGTCGGCGGGCACGAGCGCGAAGCCCTGCTCCTCCTCACCCCGCCTGGCCAGGACCGCGATCCAGTCGGCGTACAGGCTTCCGGTGCTGTAGTGCTTGGTGCCGCGCAGCGTCAGGGTCGGGCCGTCGCCGGTGAGCTCGGTCGCGACCGCGCCGAGCGCGCCGCCGCCGACCTCGGTCGTGGCGTTGCCGATGACCGCGCCCGCGCCGATCCGCTTCAGCCAGCGTTCGCGGGCCGCGGTGTCGGGGTCGTGCAGCCGCTCTTCGAGCAGGCCGAAGTGGGCGCGCAGGATCTGCGGCAGGTTGGAGTCGGCCTCGCCGAGCTCGATCAGCAGCCGGAACAGCTGCGACACCGACGCGCCGGACCCGCCGAACTCGACGGGCACCCTGACCGCGCCGAACCCCGCCTCCTTCAGCCACGCGACGGGCTCGTGGGCGAGGTCGCGGTGGAGCTCCCGGTCCACCGCGCCTTCGGCGATCCGCGCGAACACCGGACGGAACCGCGCCGCGAGCGCCTCGTACGCCTCCTCGTCGGAAAGTGTGCTCATCGTGCCTCCTTGAAAGCGCCGCGGTGCCGCGCGGCGGGGTGCCTGTCGTTGACGAGGTCGGCGCCGAACAGCTTGCGGCGCAGCGACCCTTCCGCGTACTCCTCCTTGGCCAGTCCGCGCTTGCGCAGCACGGGCATCACGTGGTCGATGAACTCCTGGTAGGACGACGGAAGCCGCCAGTTGACGACGTTGATGCCGTCCACGCCGGCGTCCTTCCAGACCTGGAGGCCGTCGGCGATCTGCTCGGGGGTCCCGACGATCCGCGCCCGCTTCGCGAGGATCGCCGCGAGGTCGGCGACGACCGGCTCACGGTCGGTGATGCTGCGGCGCAGCCACTCGAGGATGCCCTTGCTCGCCTCGGTCTCGACGGCGGCGAGCGGCGTCTCCGGCGGGTAGACGGTCCCGTCGGGGCGGGTGCCGAAGTTCATGTGCGCGAGCAGGCCCTCGGCGCTGATGTACTCCTCGAGGTCGGCCTCCTTGCGGCGCGCCTCCTCCTCGGTGCTGCCGACGACGAAGGAGATGCCCTGGAAGAACTTGATGTCGGACGCGAGCCGTCCCGCCTCGACCGCGAGCCGCCGGGTGTCGGCGATGCCCTCGGCGGCGACCTCGGGGCTCGGCGCGGCGATGAAGACCGCCTCGGCGTGCCGGGCGGCGAAGGCGCGGCCCGCGTCGGACGCCCCCGCCTGGAACAGCAGCGGCGTGCGCTGCGCCGACGGCGACGGCAGGTGCGGCCCCTCGACCGAGTAGTACTCGCCCTTGTGCCGGATCTTGTGGATCTTGGACGCGTCCGCGTAGATCCCGCGCTCGCGGTCCTTCAGGAGCGCGCCGTCGTCCCACGAGCCCTCCCAGAGCTGGTAGGCGACGTCGACGTACTCCTCGGCCCTGCGGTACCGCTCGTCATGCGGGATGAGGCCGGGCAGCCCGAGGTTGCGCGCCCCGTTCTCCTGGGTGCCGGTGACGATGTTCCAGGCGATCCTGCCCTTGGAGATGTGGTCGAGCGTGGAGATCTGCCTGGCGAAGGTGAACGGCGGCATCTGGAGGATGCCGCTGGTGTAGGCGAGCCCGAGGTGCTCGGTGTTGACGGCGAGGGCCGACAGCAGCACGGCCGGGTCGTTGCTCGGGATCTGCAGCCCGTGCCTGGCGTAGACCTCGTAGTCGCCGTCTCCCGGCCCGTACAGGCCGGACACGTCGGCGAAGAAGATCGCGTCGAAGCGGCCGGCTTCGAGGCGCTTGGCGAGGTCGATCCAGAAGCCGACGTCCTCGAAGTCGACCTGGCCGGAGTCGGGGTGCCGCCACTGGCCGTGCTGGATGTGCGACGCGGTGTTCATGACGAACGCGTTGAAGTGAAGGGTCATCCTCTGTCCTTCGTAGGGGAGGGCGTCACGGGGGGTAGGGCGTCACGCGCCCGTGAGGCGTGGCGCGGCGGCGAGCAGCCCCCGCGTGTAGGGGTGTTCCGGCGCGGTGAAGACGCGCTCGGCGGGGCCCGACTCGACTATCGCGCCGTCGGCCATCACCGCGACGTCGTCGCTGACGTGCTGGACGACGCCGAGGTCGTGCGAGATGAACAGGCAGGCGAGGCCGAGGGTGCGCTGGATCTCGTCGAGCAGGTCGAGCACCTGCGCCTGGACCAGCACGTCGAGCGCGGACACCGGCTCGTCGCAGACGAGCAGCTCGGGTTCCGGCGCGAGCGCGCGGGCGATCGCGACGCGCTGGCGCTGCCCGCCGGACAGCCGCAGCGGCCTGCGGTCGAGCACCGACGACGGCAGGCCGACCGCGTCGAGCAGTTCGCCGATGCGCGCCCTGTGCTTCGCCGGGTTGGTGGTCCTGCCGCCGCTGACGGCGTCGGCGAGGATGCGCCCGACGGTGTGGCGCGGGTCGAACGAGCCGAGCGGGTCCTGGTAGATCGCGCCGATCCGGTGTCTGCCCGGGCGGCGTTCGGGCTCGGTGAGCGCGCTCCACGGGCGGCCGGCGAGCCTGATCTCGCCCGCGTCGGGCCGGACGAGGCCGAGCACCATGCGCGCGGTCGTGGTCTTGCCCGAGCCTGACTCGCCGACGAGCCCGAGGGTCCTGCCGCGCCGCAGCGCGAAGGACACGTCGCGCACGACGGGCCTCGGCACGCCGTTCGGGCCCGGGTAGGACTTGGCGAGCCCCGTGGCGCTGATGATCTCCTCGTCGGGGACCGCGACGGGCGGGGTCCGCTCGGCGGTCTCCAGGCGCGGCCCGGACAGCGGGACGCCGCGCGGCCTGTCGCCGGGGATCGCCGCGATGAGCCGCCGGGTGTAGTCGGCGCGCGGGTCGGCGAGCACCCGGGCGGCCGGGCCGTGCTCGACCACGCGGCCGTGGTGCATGACGGCGATGTCGTCGGCGATCCTGCCGACCACGGCGAGGTCGTGGCTGATGAGCAGGACCGCGGTGCCCGCCTCCTTCAGGCCGAGCAGCAGTTCGAGTATCTGTTCCTGGACCGTCGCGTCGAGGGCCGTGGTGGGCTCGTCGGCGATGAGCAGGGGCGGGTCGAGCGCGATGGCCGAGGCGATGAGCGCGCGCTGGCGCAGCCCGCCGGACAGCTCGCCGGAGCGTTGCGCGGCGCGCTCCTCGGGGCGCGGCACCCCCGCGGCGGTGAGCAGCTCGACCACCTTCGCGCGGCGCTGCGCGCGCGTCAGCTTCGTGTGCCTGGCCAGGGCGTCGCCGATCTCCCTGCCGACCGGCCTGAGCGGGTCGAGGGAGACGAGCGCGTCCTGGAGCACGAGGCCGACGGCGGGACCGCGCAGGTCGCGCAGCCCGCGCGCCGACAGGCCGAGGACGTCCTTGCCGAGCACGCGCAGGGTGTCGGCGCGGACCTCGGCGCGCGGCCCGGCGAGGCCGAGCACCGAGCGGGCGGTGACGCTCTTGCCGGAGCCCGACTCGCCGACCAGGGCGAGGCAGCGGCCGCGCGTGAGCGTGAGCGACACGTCGGAGACGGCTTCGGCCTTGCCGAACGTGACGTTCAGGCCCGCGATCTCCAGGACCGGATCGGATGGCTTGGTCATGTCAGGTCTCCCGTGCGCGGTTCTGGAAGGAGCGGCCGAGCAGCGTCAGCGTCGCGGCGGTGACCACGATGAACACGCCGGGGAAGACCGTCAGCCACCAGGCGTTCGCGATGTAGCCGCGGCCCGCCGCGAGCATCGCGCCCCACTCGGTGTTCGGCGGGGTGACGCCGAGCCCGAGGAAGCTGAGCGAGCACGCCCACACCACGGCCTGCCCGACGCCGAGGGTGGCGAGGACGAACAGCCGTGACGCCATGTTCGGCAGGATGTGGCGGCGCAGCGACGTCCACCGGCTGCGGCCGAGCACCGTCGCGGCCTCGGCGTATCCGGAGGTGCGCGCGCTGATGACCTGGGTGCGGATGAGCCGCGCGTATCCGGGCGCGGTCGCCAGCCCGACGGCGATGCCCGACGGGACCACGCCGCCGCCGAGCACCGCGACGAACAGCAGCGCGAGCAGCAGCCCGGGCACCGCGAACAGCACCTCGAGCACCCGGCCCACCGCGAAGTCGAGGGCGCGGTTGCCGAGCCCGGCGAGGGTGCCGAGCAAGACCGCGAGGCCGAGCCCGACGGCCATCGCCAGCAGCCCGATCAGCAGCGACGACCTGGTGCCGTGGATGACCCTGCTGAACGCGTCGCGGCCTGACTCGTCGGTGCCGAACCAGTGGGTCCACGACGGGCCCTGGAACGCGTCCGACGGCGTGATCTCGTACGGGTCGTAGGGGGCGAGGACGCCGGGCGCGACCATCGCCACGAGCAGCAGCACCACGAGCACCGCGCCGATCGCCTCGGCCGGGCCGATCGCCCTGAGTCGCGTCACCATGCCGCCGCCTCCGAGGGACGCGAGGCGGCCTTCAGCCTGGGGTCGGCGATCCGGTCGGCGGCCTCGGTCGCGAACGTCACGAGGATGTAGACGACCGCGATGACCAGGACCACCCCGACGATGACGGGGATGTCGCCGTCCAGGACCCCGCTGAGCAGGGTCCTGCCGAGCCCGGGCCGGGAGAACAGCGTCTCCACGACCACCGCGCCGCTGACGAGCGAGCCGAACGCCCAGCCCGACAGGCTGATCGCGGGCAGCGCCGCGTGCCGCAGCGCGTGCACCAGCCGGACCCGGGTCTCGGTCTCGCCGCGCGCCCGCGCCGAGAGGGTGAACGGCGCGTCGAGCGCGGCGAGGAACGACTCGCGCATCACCTGGCCGAGGAACCCGGCGAGCGGCAGCGCGAGGCTGAGCACCGGCAGGACGAGCCCCGCCGCGCCGGGCGCGCTGATCGGCGGCAGCCAGCCGAGCCCCACGCTGAACACGAGGATGAGGACGCTGCCGAGCCAGAAGTGCGGGACGGCGACGGCGGTCACCTCGAGCAGCGAGCCGAGCGCGGTGCCGAGCCTGCTGTCGCGGGTCGAGCCGAGCGCGACGAGCACCGCGACCGCCCATGCGACCGCGAGCGACAGCGCGGCGAGCACGAGCGTGCCGGCGAGGGTCTGCCCGATGATCTCCGTCACCGGCGTCTTCAGCGCGTAGGACGCGCCGAGGTCGCCGTGCAGGAGGCCGCCGAGCATGTCGGCGTACTGGGTGAGCAGCGGCCTGTCGAACCCGTACTCGGCCCTGATCTGGGCGAGCTGTTCCGCGGTGGCCTTCGAGCCCGACCCGCCGAGGACCGCCTCGGCGGGCTCGCCCGGAATGGCGTACGCGCCGAACCAGGTGAGCGTCACCACGGCCCAGAGCACGAACACCACGCCGAGCACGCGGGCTAGGACGCGTCCCATCAGTCGTCGATCCAGGTGTCGTAGAAGTACGGCATGCTCAGCGACGGCAGCAGGCGCAGGCCGCGGACCTTGGACTGGTAGCCGAGCCGGGTCTGCTGGTCGTAGATCGGCAGCACGTAGTGGCCGTCGGACAGGAACTGCTGCGCCTGGCGGTAGAGGTCGGCGCGTTCGGCGTCGTCGGAGCTCTCGCCGGCCTTCTCCAGGATCGCGTCGAGTTCCGCGCTCTTCAGCCGCACGTTGTTGGCGTGGTAACCGCCCGGCGTGTCCTCGGCGTTGGCCGCGGCGGTCGAGGTGATGCGCAGGACGTCGGCGGAGTTCTTGGTGTAGTAGATCGGGATCGCGTCGTAGTCCCAGTTGTAGTTCTTCACCCACCACTTCGCGGTCTCCAACGGCTCGAGCTTGACGTCGAAGCCGACCTTCTTCGCGGTCGCCTGCACCTGCTCGTAGAAGCCAGGCTCCAGCGGGATCGCGTTGGCGTAGGGCAGCGTGACGGTCAGGGTCTTGCCGTCCTTGGTGCGGAACCCGTTGGCGTCCTTGGCGGTCCAGCCCGCCTCGTCCAGCAGTTTGGCGGCGGCGTCGGGGTCGTAGGCGTGCTTGACGGTGTCGGCCCGGTAGCGGGTCGCGGAGCTGAGCGGGGACTTGGCCTGCTCCACGGTCCCGAGGTAGACGCTGGACAGCGCGCCCGCGACGTCGATGGAGGAGAAGAACGCCTCGCGCACCTTGGCGTCGTCGAACGGGGCGCGGCCGATGTTCAGCTTGATCTCGACGGGCTCGCCGGGCCGCGCCTGGATCAGCGTCTTCAGCGTCGGGACGTTCGCGGCGGCGACCGCGTTCTGCGGCTCCAGGACGTCGACCACGTTCACCTGGCCGCTCTGCAGGGCGGCGAACCGCGAGGTACCGTCCTGCACGAACCGCCAGACGATCTTGTCGAGGTAGGCCGGGCCGCTGTGCGAGGCGCCGGGCGGCGGCGTCGAGTACGACTCGTTGCGGACGAGCGTGACGTTGTCCTGCTTCGTCCACGACTCGATCTTGAACGGGCCGGTGCCGACCGGGGCCGCGCAGTTCTCCTCGAGGCTCCGCTTCAGCGCGGTCGGCGACTCCATCGGCAGCCAGACCTGCGACAGGGACTCAAGGAGCGCGCCGTCGGGCTGCCTGAGATCGATCCGGACGGTGAACTCGCCCGTCGCCTCGACCTTGGCGACCTTCGACAGCGCGAGCCGGCCCGTGGTCGACTGGGTGGCCGGGTCAAGGACGCGTTCGATGTTCACCTTGACGGCGGCGGCGTCGAACGGGGTGCCGTCGGAGAAGCGCACGTCCTCGCGGAGGTCGACGGTCCAGCTCAGGCCGTCGTCGGCGACCTTCCATGCGGTGGCGAGCCACGGCAGGATCTCGCCCTTCTCGTCCTGGTAGAAGAGGCTCTCCAGGTACTGGCTGCCGAGCAGGGCCTGGGGGACGTTGCCGCGGCTCTGCGGGTCAAGGCAGGTCGGCTCGTCGTCGCCGGTGGCGTAAACCAGGGTGCCGCCCTGCTTGGGCGTCTGGCTCGCGGCGTCCTCGCCGCCGCCGCCTCCACCGCACGCGGCGAGCAGCACCGTGCTGAGGAGGGCGACGGACAGCGAGGGAAGGGTTCTGCGCATTTTCTGGGTCTTTCCGGGATTTCAGCGGGAGGGGAGGAACGGGACGTTGGTGGCGGACGGGGACGTCGCGGCATTGCCGGTGATGAGGCCGCGGGTGTTGAGGATGGGGAGGACGCCTTCGCCGAACCAGTAGAGCTCTTCGAGGTGGGGGTAGCCGGACAGGACGAACTCGTCGATGCCGAGGGCGGCGTATTCGGCGATGCGGTCGGCGACCTCGGTGTGCGAGCCGACGAGCGCGGTGCCCGCGCCGCCCCGGACGAGGCCGACGCCCGCCCAGAGGTTGGGGGAGATCTCCAGGGCGCGCGCGTCGCGCCAGTCGCCGGTCCTGCGGTGCTCCTCGTGCAGGGCGCGCATGCGGGCCTGGCCGGTGGACTCGCTGCGGGCGAGGCTGGCCTGGGCGGCCTCCACGACGTCCTCGCCGAGCGCGCCGAGCAGCGCGCCCGCGCGGGCCCACGCCTCCTCAGCGGTGTCGCGGGTGATGACGTGCAGGCGGATGCCGAAGCGGATCTCGCGACCGCGCTCGTCGGCGAGCTTGCGGATCCAGGCGATCTTCTCGGCGACGGCGGCGGGCGGCTCGCCCCACGTCAGGTAGACGTCGGCGTGGTCGGCGGCGACCGGGCCCGCCGCGGCGGAGGAGCCGCCGAAGTACAGCGGCGGGACGGGGTCGGGCAGCGTCGGCAGCGCGGCCTTGTCGATCTTCAGGTGGACGCCGTCGTGGCTGACGGTCTCGCCCGTCCAGAGCCGTCGGACGACCGACAGGAACTCGTCGGCGCGGGCGTAGCGGTCCTCCTTGCCGAGGTGGTCGCCGTAGGCGCGCTGCTCGTGCGCCTCACCGCCGACGACGACGTTCAGCAGGATGCGGCCGGGGGCGTGCGCGGAGAACGTCGCGGCCATCTGGGCGGCGAGCGTCGGGCTGACGAGTCCTGGCCGGAACGCCACGAGGAACCCGAGCTTGTCCGACTCGCGGGCGAGCATCGCCGTCGTCAGCCACGCGTCCTCGCACCACGCGCCGGTCGGGGTGAGCGCGCCGACGAACCCGAACTCCTCGGCGGCGCGGACGATCGAGGACAGGTAGCCGATGGTGGCGCGGCGGTCGCCCGCCGCCTGCCCGGCGAACGAGCCGTGCCCGCCGCCGACGATCAGCCGGGAGTCGCCGTAGGTGGGCAGGAACCAGTGGAACGCGAGACTCATGTCTTTCCTTCGGGTCGGGGGGCGGGGTGCGGACGGGGGTCAGAGCAGGCCGTGGCGCGGCGGGGCGGTGCCGTCGAGGAGGTGGCGGCCGATGTGCTGGACCTTCCAGCGGGCCGGGTCGTGCAGCGTGTGGGTGCGGGCGTCGCGCCAGAAGCGGGACAGGTTGAGCCCGGCGAGCGCGCCGCGCGTCCCGGCGAGCTCGAACAGCGCGGATGACGCGTCAACGGCGGCCCTGGCCGTGGCGACCTTGGCGACGGCGGTGGCGATCGACGCGTGGGCGGTGTTCGCCTCGTCCGGGGCCGAGCGTGCGGCGTCGACGGCGACGGCCGCCTCGCGCAGCAGCGCCTCGGCCGCGCGCACGGTGATCTCCAGCTCGCCCGCCTGCTGGACGAGCAGCGGATCGTCGGCGGCCCGGTCCGCGCCGCTCTCGAACCAGGGCCGGGCGCGGGCCACGTGCTTGACCGCCTCGTTGAGGGCCGCGCGGGCGATCCCGGCGTCGAGCGCGGCGTGCAGGACCTGGGCGAAGGAGCCGTAGGCGGTCGGCACGGCGAAGATCTCGGTGTAGGGGACGACGGCCTGCGCGTCGACCTCGACGCCGGTGAGCCGGACCGTGCCGCTGCCGGTGGTGCGCTGGCCGAGCGCGTCCCAGTCGTCCTCGATCGTGACGCCGTGGGCGTCGGCGGGGATGTAGGCGACCGCCTTGCGCGGCGGCTCGCCGGGAGCGTGCGGGAGGACGGCGCGGACGACGAGCCAGTGGGCGAACAGGGAGCCGGTGGCGTAGAACTTCTCGCCGTCGAGGACGTAGCCGCCGCGGCCGTCGGGGGTGAGCGTGGTGGCGTCGTCGGTGATGGTGCGGCCCGCGCGCTCGGACTGGGCGTTGGCGAACCGGCGTCCGGCGAGGGCCTCGGCGAAGAACCTCGCCTGCTGTGCCTCGGTGCCGCGCAGGCGCAGCGCCTCGAGGAAGACGAAGTGGCTGTGCGGGATCTGGGCGATGCTCGGGTCGGCCTCGGCGAGGAGCCGGAAGACCTCGGTGAGCACGGGGACGGTGACGTCAGGGCCGCCGAGGTGGGACGGGACGGTCAGGCCGAAGATTCCGGCGTCGGAGATGGCGTCGAGTTCGCGGTGCGGGAGGCGGCGGTCGAGGTCGCGGGCGGAGGCTTCTTCGGCGAGGCGGGCGGCGAGGTCACGGGCGACGTCCACGGCCTGCGCGCCGGTGCGGATCAGCGCGGCGCTCACGCGGCGAGCCTTCGGAACGTTCCACCGTGGAACACCAGGGGCTCGACGGCGGCGTCGCCCGCGTAGTCGTGGATCTCCAGGACGACGATCTCGTGGTCGCCCGCCGGGACGCGGCGCTCGATCGAGCAGTCGAACCAGGCGGCGGCGTCGTCGAGGAGGACCGCGCCCTGGCCGGTCTCGCGCCAGGACAGCCCGGCGAAGCGGTCGCCCTCCTTGGCCGAAAGCCTGCGGCAGGCGTCGCCGTGGTCCGCGCCGAGCACGCTGACGCCAAGGCGCGGGGCCCGGGACAGCACCGGCCAGGTCCGCGAGTCGGCGCCGACGCACACCGACACCAGCGGCGGGTCGAGCGAGACCGAGGTGAACGAACTCGCGGCGATGCCCACCGGATTCCCGTCGATCCGTGCGGCGAGCGCCGTGACGCCGCTGGGGAACGCGCCGAGGACGTCGCGCAGATGCCGCGCCGAGGCGGCGGTGGATGCGCTCATGGGTGGCCTTTCTTTGCGGGTGGGAAGCAGGGCTTGGCATGCGGTGACGGCTCGGGACCCGCCGCACGCCACGGCCCGTGGTCACCGAGGGTGACGATCTCCCGATCCGTTTCGGTCGACCGGCCCACGACCTGCGCCGACCTATTTCATACTTCTCAGGTGGACATGGTTAATATTGTCCCGGCTCTCACGCAGGGTCAAATAGGCGTTGCCAAGTGGGCGGTAGGGAATCCCTTGTACCGACAGGAGCGGCATGCGGATCGAACAGCTCGAATACCTCGCGGCGGTCACCCGCCTCGGCTCGCTGCGCCGGGCCGCACAGGAACTGCACGTGTCCCAGCCCGCGCTCAGCGAGACGATCCGCAACCTCGAACGCGAGCTGTCGGTGACGCTCCTGGACCGCAAGAGGTCCGGCGCGCGGATCAGCGGCGACGGCCGTGAACTCCTCCCCTACATCACCGGCGTCCTCGAGGCGGTGGACCGGCTCAACCGGGCGGCCCGCCAGCAGCACCTGAGCAACCGGATGGTCCGGCTCGGGACGGTCAACGCCGCGACCGTCTCGCTGCTCGCCCCCGCCGTCAGCGAGTTCCGGCGGACCCACCCCGAGACCAAGGTCGAGGTGCTGCCCGCCCAGCAGGTCGACATCCACCGCTCACTCCTGGAAGGCGGCCTCGACCTCGGGCTCGTCAACGTCCTCGCGGGGGACGACCCGCCGCACGACCTCGACAGCACCCTGCTGCTGCGCGGCCAGGTCGTCGCCTGCGTCCGCGCCGACAGCCCCCTTGCCGCGCTCGACGCCCTCACCACCGACGACCTGCTCACCGAGCCCCTGATCGTCATGCGGGCGGGCTACCTCATGCACCGCTACGTCCACCGGCTCTTCGACGGCCGCGTCCCGTTCTCCTACTCCACCGACGGCGCGGAGATGGGCAAGCTCATGGTCGCCGAAGGCATGGGCGTCACGCTCCTGCCCGACTACAGCGTCCGCGGCGACCCCCTGGAACGCTACGGCGCGATCACCACCCGTCCCCTCGCCCTCCCCCAGACCGAGGTCCAGCTCCTCCTCCAGGGCCGCCCCTCCCCCCGCATGCCGGGCGCGGTCCGCGACCTGCACCGGCAGCTCGTCCACCACGCCCACAAACTCCCCGCGGGCACCGCCGACCTCCGGTAAGCGCTGCCGGTCCTCCTGCTTTCCGCGGCGCTTGTGGCGGGGTGCTCGGCGTCCGGCTGCGTGAGGGCGTCAGGGCTCCCGCACGGCCTCCCCGACGGCGTCCTCCTTGACGGGGTCGCCGTCCAGGTCGACCGGGGTGAGGGGGTGGGTCGCCGGGCCGTGCAGGACCGAGCCGTCGAGGGCGAAGCGTGAGCCGTGGCAGGGGCAGTCCCAGGTGCGTTCCGCGTCGTTGAAGGCGACGAGGCAGCCGAGATGGGTGCAGACCGCCGAGACGGTGTGGGGGTGGCCGTCGAGGTCGCGGGAGACGGCGACGGGATGGCGGCCGAAGTGGGTGACGCGGCCCTCCCCCGGGCTGAGGGCGTCGGGGTGGCCGTCGGGGCGGAACGCCGACGGGTAGTCGACGGCGTAGTGCTTCGCGGTGTGCAGTCCGAGGCCGACGAGGTGCGCGGCCGACTGCCGGATCGTCGCACGGCTGGGGTCGAAAAGCCCGGAATACTCGCTTTCGACGCCGGTGATGAGGTCGGTGAGCAGATGTCCGGCGAATGTGCCGTTCGTCATGCCCCAGAAGCCGAAGCCCGCCGCGACCCACAGCCGGTCGGCGAACGGGTGGTAGCGGCCGATGTAGGGCAGCCGGTCGAGCGAGGTGTTGTCCTGGGACGCCCACTGGTAGGGGAAGCCGGAGACGCCGAAGGTCATGTTCCCCCACTTGGCGAGCCTGGCGAACCTGTCCTGGACGGGTCCTTCCTCACCGGGCGGGTAGCCCTCGCCGCCGACGATCAGCATCGACCCGTCGCCGTGCGGGGTCGCCCGGACCGTGTGCCCGCTGTCGGCCGAAATGTACATGCCGGGCGGCTCGGCGGACGCCGCGACCGGCGTCGCCATGAGGAGCGTGCGGCGCGGTTCGAGCCGCGCGAAGTAGACGCCCCGGTCGAACACCGGATAGTGGGTGGTGACGACGACGTCGCGCGCCTCGACGTCGCCCGCGGTGGTGTGCACGGTCCCGCCGGACAGGCCGGTGGCGCGGACGCCCTCGTGGATCGTGCCGCCCGCCGCGACCAGCCTGTCGGACAGCGCGTGCAGCCAGCGGCGCGGATGGAACTGGCCCTGCCCGGCGAACCTGACCGCGCCGGTGACGGCGAACGGCAACCCCGTCTCGGTGACGTACTCGGCGGGCAGTCCCAGCGACGCGGCCGCCTCGGCCTCCGCGCGCAGCTTCTCGGCGGTGTCGCCGGTCTCGGCGTAGACGTAGGAGTCACGCCGTCTGAAGTCGCAGTCCACGTCCCATTCGGCGACCCGTCCCGCGATCCATTCCACCGCGCCCTGCTGCGCGCGCGCGTAAAGCTCGGCCTTGTCCTTGCCGAAACGCCGGATGAGGTCGGCGTAGATGACGTTGTGCTGCGCGGTCACCTTGGCGGTGGTGTGGCCACTGACCCCTTCGGCCACCCGCGCGGCCTCAAGGACGGCGACCGTACGCCCGGCCCTGGCGAGCAGGTAGGCGGTGGTCAGCCCCGCGATGCCCGCCCCGAGGACGACGACGTCGGCCTCCTTCGGCGGCGGCGTCGCGCCGCCCGTCCACGGCTTCTCGCTCGCCACCCAGTACGAAAGCTTCGCGTCCCCCGCCCCGCCCATGTCACCCCGTCCTTTCACGCCAGGCCCCCGGTCGGCTTCCCCTACCCCTTCCCTGCCGCCCGCCGACCGACCCGCGTGTTTTCGGAGGGTTCACTCCGCCGCACCCGTCCCCGTTGATCACCGGAATGCGCTTTCATACCTTTCCCTCACTACTATTAGTGAGATGACCGATTTGTTCGGGCTGCCCAAAGCCGAGCTCCACCTGCACATCGAGGGCACCCTCGAACCCGAGCTGGCCTTCGCCCTGGCCCGCAGGAACAAGATCGCCATGCCGTTCGGGTCGGTCGAGGAGCTGCGGGCCGCCTACCGGTTCCAGAACCTCAGCTCGTTCCTCGACGTCTACTACGCGGCGATGGCGTGCCTGCGCACCGAGGACGACTTCGCCGACCTCGCCCGCGCCTACCTTGACCGCGCCGCGGCCCAGGGCGTCCGGCACGCGGAGATCTTCTTCGACCCGCAGGCGCACCTCGGGCGCGGCGTCCCCCTCGAAGCCGTCATCGACGGGCTCACCGCGGCCCTCGCCGAGGCCGAGCGCGACCACGGGATCAGCGGCGGCCTCATCCTGTGCTTCCTGCGCGACATGCCCGCCGCGGAGGCCGACGCCGTCCTGACCGCCGCGCTGCCGCGCCGCGCCGACCTGCTCGGCGTCGGCCTGGACTCCGCCGAGGTCGGCAACCCGCCCGAGCGGTTCGCCGAGGTGTTCCGGCGGGCCAGGGAGGCCGGGCTGCGGGCCGTCGCGCACGCGGGCGAGGAGGCCCCGCCGGAGTACGTCTGGCAGGCGCTCGACCTGCTCGGGGTCGAGCGGATCGACCACGGCATCCGCGCGGTGGAGGACGCTGCGCTCGTGGACCGACTCGCCGCCGAGGCCGTCCCGCTGACGGTGTGCCCGCTGTCGAACGTCAGGCTCAAGGCCGTCGCCGACCTCGCCGCCCATCCGCTCCCCGAGCTGATCGAGCGCGGTGTCGCGGTCACCATCAACTCGGACGATCCCGCATATTTCGGCGGGTACATCGGCGACAACTTCAAGGCGGTCGCCGACCAGTTCGGCCTCTCCCCCGACGCCGCCGCGACGCTCGCCCGGACGTCCTTCACCGCGTCCTTCCTCGAACCGGCCCGCGAACGCGTCCTCCTCGCCGAGGTCGACGCCTGGGAAGCCGCCCAGGCGTGACGCCGCACCCGCGCCGCCGCCCGATGTAACGTCACGCCCGTCTCCCGCCAAGAAGTACAAACGGCACACAGTGGGAGGCGTTGGATGGGTGATGAGCGGCCCGAGCCGGACGGCGTCGCCGCGATCGGGCGGGACCCCGACGCGCTCGAGGCGTTCTACCGGCGTCACGTCGCCGAGGTGACGGGGTTCGTGGCGCGGCGCGTCGCCGACCCGCACACGGTCGACGACCTGACCACCGAGGTCTTCCTCGCCGCGATCGAGGCGGCCGACCGCTACCGTCCCGGCCGTGGCGCGCCGCGCGCCTGGCTGCTGGGCATCGCGCGGAACCTCGTCGCCGCCGAGTGGCGGCGCAGGGCGGGCGACCTCGACAAGACGCGCCGGGAGGGCAGCCGCCGCACGCTGGACGACGACGACATCTCCCGCCTTGAGGAGCAGATCGACGCGGAACGGGCGTCGCGGGCGCTGCACGCGGTGCTCGCGACGCTGCCGCCGAAGCTGCGCGGGGTTGTCGAGCTCGTTGACCTCGACGGGTTGTCGCTCGCGGAGGCGGCCGCGGCGCTCGGCGTCCGGGACGGGACGGCGCGGGTCAGGCTGCATCGGGCCAGGAAGGTGTTGAAGGCGGCGTCGGCGCCGTCGCGTGACGGGGTGGTCGTGGTGAAGGGAGCCGGGTCATGAGCGACGTCGGAAAGGCCCCGCTGGCGGGCTACCAGGAGCGGCGGCTCGCCGAGCTGCGGGCGGTGGTCGAGGCGCGGGCGGCGGAGGGTTCCGCCCGCCGCCGGTTCACGCGGCGTCGGCCGGTGTGGGCGGTGGCCGTCGCGGCTTGTGCGCTCGGCGCGGCGGTCGTGGTGCTGCCGGAGGGCGCGCCGCCCGCGTACGCGGTGACGCGCGAGCCGTCCGGGCTGGTGACGGTGAAGGTCACCGAACGCGTCCTCGACACGCGCGACGCCGCGGCGCTCTCCGACGAGCTCGCGCGGCTCGGCGTGCCAGGCTTCGTGTTCTCGCTCCCCGAGCGGACCGTGTGCGCGCAACCGCACGCCGAGCTGGTCGACCTTCCGGCGAACGTCTACGAGATGCCCGACGGGCTGTACACCGTGCCGCGCAACCTGCCGGGCGAGGACGGCGGATGGCAGATAACGATCAACCCCGCGCACTTCAGGCCGGGCCAGGTGCTCGTCTGGACGCTGACGACGTCGGGGATCTTCAACCCGCGCGGCCAGCGGGTCGGATCGGCGACGTCGACCGGGACTTACCTGACGACGGGGCGCGTCATCCCCTGCGCGCCGCGTCCGGTGCCGTCCGACCACCCGGCCGGGTCCACCGGCGGCTACATCGAGTTCGGCCCCTCCTCCTGAACCGTGCGCGATGGATCTTGGACGGCGAGATGTCCAATCTGGATCTTGGGCTTTACCTCGATCGCGGTAGGAACCGCTCAAAGGGGTCACAGCGGGTGGCCGTGCGGATTCCGTCTGAGAGCGTCGGAGTGGGGAGAAACGGATGGTGCTTGGCAAGGGAAGCCGGACCTGGCGGGCGGTCGGAGCCGTCGCGGTCTCGGCAGGGGTCGTCCTCGCGGGCGTAGGCGGACACGCGGCCATCGCGGACCCCTCACCCTCCCGAAAAGGCGAACACGACAAAACCCACAAACCCCAAAGCGACAAGTCCCCCACCCACCACAACCGCGACAAGGAAGGCGACCGCCCGCGCACACACACCCACAACAAGAACCACGACCGCCCCCGCAACAGCGCCCACGACGACGACCGCAGCGGACCACGCGCACCCGGTCGCGACAAAGACCGCGACCGGCCGCGCGGGAGCGGCCGCGACGACGACCGGGACGGGCCGCGCTCGCACGGCCGCGACGACGATCGCGACCGGCCACGCTCACACGGCCGCGACGAAGAGCGCGGCGGACCGCGCGCCCACGGCCGGGACAAGGACCACGATCGACCGCGCGCACACGGGCACGACAAGGACGAGCACGGGCCGCGCGCGCACAGCCGGAACAAGGATCGCGACCGACCGCGCGGGCACGGCCGGGACAAGGAAGGCGACCGGCCGCGCTCACACGGCCGCGACCAAGACCGCGGTGGACCTCGCGCACACGGGCGGGACAAGGACCAGGACGGGCCACGCGGGCACGGGCGGGACAAGGACCAGGACGGGCCACGCGGGCACGGGCGGGACAAGGATCGGGACCGGCCCCGTGGGGGCGGGCGCGACGAGGGGCGAGATCGGCCGCGCGGGGGCGGGCGGGATGAGGGGCGGGACCGGCCGCGCGGGGGCGGTTGGGACGGGGACCGGCCGCTTGTGGGCGGGCGGGATGAGGGGCGGGACGGGCCGCGCGGTCATGGGCGCGACGAGGGGCGTGATGGGCCTCGCGGGAAGGGACGGGACAAGGGCCGCGACAAGGATCGGGGTCACGGACGCGACAAGGGCAAGGGGCGGGATCACGGGCGGGATGAGTCGCGGGATCAGCCGGATGAGTATGTCGTTCTTCCTGGGGGTTTGTCCCCGTATGGGCCGCGCGACGAGGACGGGCCGCGTCCCGTCTCGTACGACGACGCGCGCGACAACGCCGACCGGCCGCGCGGCGACGACGGCCGAGGGAACGCGTCAGGCGACTGGACGCGTCACCACGCACCCGCCGCGCACGACGGCGCGGACACCTTGTCGTCCGCCGCACACGAAAGCGCGGACACCTTGTCGTCCGGCAGCGCTGCCGACCGGCCGCGCGAAAACCGGCCGGGTGGCGACAAGGCGGGTACCGACCGACCTGGTAGCGACAAGGCGGGTGGTGACCGGCCGCGCGGTGACCAGGCGGGTGGTGACCGGCCGGGTGGCGACGGGTTGAGCGCCGGTAACTCGCCGAGCGGGTGGGCGGGTGAAAATCCCGAGGGCACGCACCTCGGGCCGTACGACGACGTTCCCGGAGACCCGGGGAACTGGGAGGACGGCACGTCGGCCAACTCGGGGACCTGGGAGGACGACGCATCGGCCAACACGCTTGGCGGCACGGGAAGCTGGGCGGGCGACGCATCGCCCAACGTGCAGGGCGGCACGGGAAGCTGGGCGGACAGCGCGTCGGCCAACACGCAGGGCGGTTCGGGGAGCTGGGCGGATGATGCGTCGGCTGGCTCGCCGGGTGAAGGGGCGTGGGAGGACTCGCGGAGCGCGTCCGTCGGGGACGTGCGGGGTGGGGGGCAGACGGAGGCGGTGCGGGAGGCGGTGCGGCGGCAGGTCGAGAACGCGCTGCCGCGTGACGCGTTCTACGACGCCAAGGGGACCAAGGGGACGCCGGGGCGGGTTGTGCGCGTCGAGCGGTTCGCCGGGTGGTCGCTGCCGAAGGACGTGCAGGCGTACCGGATGGTGTACACGTCGCGGTCGGCCAAGGGCGCGGCGGTCGTGACGTCGGCGGCGGTCGTCACCCCTGCCGGGAAGGCGCCCAAGGGCGGGTGGCCGCTCATCGCGTGGGCGCACGGCACGAGCGGCGTCTCGCCGAGGTGCGCGCCGACGCTGATGAAGGACCTGTACTACGGCGAGGCCATCGCCGGGTTCCTGGCGCGCGGGTACGCGGTAGTCGCGACCGACTACTCGGGCCTCGGCGCGGGCGACCGCCATGAGTACGCGACGACCGCGGCGAACGCCAACGACGTCCGCTACTCCGTCGCGGCCGCGCGGGAGGCGGTGCCGCAGATCGGGAAGCGCTGGGTCGCGGTCGGCCACTCGCAGGGCGGGCAGGCCGTGTGGGGCGCGGCGCGCCAGCAGGTGAAGGAGCCGATCGGCGAGCTGCTCGGCGCGGTCCCGCTGGCCCCGGCGACGCCCTTCGACCGGGCGGTGACGGCGATCGCCAACACACCAGGCTCGGCCGCGTACGTCCCTTATGTCGCCTACTCGGTGGCGCTCCAGTACGGCGTCAAGCCGTCCGAGCTGCTCACCGACACCGCGACGCGCGACTACACGAACTACGTCGAGGGCGGCTGCCTGTCTTACGGGACCGCCCTCGCCGGAGACGCGAAGCCGGGCGACTTCCTGCGCAAGACCGCGCTGGACAGTCCGGCCGTCAAGCGCTTCATCGCGAACAACCGCTACACCAACGGCGAGCTGTCCGCACCGCTGTTCGTCGTCTCCGGCACCGCCGACGCCGCGGTGAAGTCCGAAACCGTCGCCGCCGTCGTCCGCGAGCAGTGCGCGCACGGCCCGGAGATCGCCTACCGCGCCTATGACGGCGACCACGACCAGATCCTCGACAAGTCGGCCACCGACGTCCACGCCTGGATCGCCGACCGCTTCAAGGGCAAGAAGCCGCAATCCACCTGCTCATAGCGCGAACACACACAGAGGCCGACCGCATCCCGCGGTCGGCCTCTTCCTTTCCGGCTCAGGGGGCCAGCGGACCCAGGGGGTCGCGGTCGGCTTCGGTGGCCTCGGGGTGGTCGGTGGAGATGCTCAGGGCGTGGTGGGACTCGTCGGAGGCGAGCTGGGCGCGGGCGGCGGCGGTGGCGTAGGTGTAGGCGTCGCTGCCCAGGAGGAGGCGGAGGGGCGGGTCGGGCTGCGCGGCGACATCGAGGACGACGGCGGCCACCCGGGCGGGGTCGCCGGTCAGGGTCGAGCGGCCCATGATCGCGGCGCGCGCGCCGACCGTGTCGGCGTAGGGCTGGCTGATCGGCGGGATCTTCATGGACGAGCCCGCCCAGTCCGTACGCATTCCGCCGGGTTCCAGCACGGTGACCTTGATGCCGAGCCCGGCGGTCTCCGCCGCGAGGACGCCGGAGAAGCTTCCCACCGCCGCCTTGGCCGCCTGGTACGCGCCGAGCCCCGGGCTCGCCAGCCGCCCGCCCACCGACGAGATCTGAATGATCCGCCCGCCGCCCTGCTCCCGCAGGACGGGCAGCGCGGCCTTCGTCACGATGACGACGCCGAAGAAGTTGGTCTCGACCTGCGCGCGGAAGTCCTCGAGGGTCACGTCCTCGACCGCCGCGAGGTCCGCGTACCCCGCGTTGTTGACGACAACGTCGAGCCGGCCGAACTCGCGCACCGCGGTCGCGACGGCGGCGTCGGCCTCGGCCGGGTCGGTGACGTCGAGCCGCACCGGGCGGAGCGCGTCCCCGTACTCGGCGACGAGATCGCCCAGCCGCTCCGGGTTCCGCGCCCCCGCGACGACGCGGTGCCCCGCCGCCAGCGCGGCCTTGACGATCTCGCGGCCGAGCCCCCGCGAGCCGCCCGTCACAAGAAACACGAGCCGAGCCATGCCGTCCCCCGTCCGCTCACCGCCAAAGGCGGACAAACTCCCCCATCTCCCCGACCTCCCCACAAGCACCACAGCCCACACCCCGAGCCACAGGACACGGCCTTTACATAGTAAGTCAGAGTGTGGGGATGATCAGCGGGGTGTGGGTGTGCGGGTCGGGGATGATGCGGCAGGGCAGGTCGAAAACCGCGTCGATCAGCGCGGGCGTGAGGATCTCGGAAGGCGGGCCCTCCGCGGCTATCGCCCCGTCGCGAAGGGCGATGAGGTGGTCGGCGTAACGGGCCGCCTGGTTGATGTCGTGCAGGACGGTGATGACGGTCCGCCCCTCGTCGCGAAGCCGGGAAAGCAGCGACAAGAGCTGGTACTGATGGGTGATATCGAGGTAAGTGGTGGGTTCGTCCAGCAGGAGATACGGCGTCTCCTGCGCAAGGACCATCGCCACCCAGACGCGTTGCCGCTGCCCGCCCGAGAGGCTCTCGACGGGCCGGTGCGCGAGGTCGGCGACCCCCGCCGCCGCCATCGCCGCCGACGTCGCCGCCTCGTCCGCGTCGGACCAGGTGGACAGGAACGTCTGGTGCGGATACCGACCGCGCGCGACGAGGTGCTGCACCGCGATGGCCTCGGGCGCGGTCGCGGTCTGCGGGAGGAACCCGAGCCGCCGCGCGAGCGATTTCGGCCGGTACGCGGTGACGTCCTGCCCGTCGAAATGGACGACCCCCGACACCGGCTGAAGCAGCCTGACAAACGACCGCAGAAGCGTCGATTTCCCACAGGCGTTGGGTCCGACGATCGCGGTGAACGCCCCGTCGGGGACGTCGACGGTGAGCTTGGTGGAGACGACGCGGTCGCCATAGGCGAGGGTGAGGTCTCGTGCGGTCAGGCGGGCCGTCACGGTTTTTTCGCTTCCTTGATGAGCAGCCAGATGAGATACGCCCCGCCGATCGCGGTGGTCACGACGCCGACGGGCAGCGCGACCGGCGCGAGCAGGGTCTGCGCGGCGAGGTCGGCCGCCAGCAGCAGCACCGCCCCGGTGAGCGCCGCGGGCACGAACGGCACCCCCGCCGACCCGGCGAGGCGGCGGCCGATCTGCGGCGCGGCGAGCGCCACGAACACGATCGGCCCGGCCGCCGAGGTGACGACGGCGGTGCAGCCGACGCCGACGAGCACCAGCAGCAGCCGCAGCCTGCGCAGGTCGACGCCGGAGGTGACGGCGAGCTCGTCGCCGAGCGCGGCCTGGTGGACGGCGTGGGACAGCACGCCGAGCAGCGCGAGCAGCACCCCGATGAGCGCGAACGGCAGCGCCACCTCGTCCCAGTCGAGCCCGTTGAGCGACCCCGCGCTCCACCCGGTGGCGGCGATCGCCACCTCGAGTTCGGCGCGCAGCACGATCCACCCGTTGAGCGCGGTGAGCATCGCGTTGACGGCGATGCCGACGACGATCAGCCGCATCCCACTGAGCCCCGACTTCACCGACAACGCGTACACGACGCCCGCCGCGGCCAGCCCGCCCGCGACGGAACCGAGCGCGAGCTGGAGCGACGTCCCCCCGACCAGCGTGATGACGGCCAGGGCCCCGGTGTAGGACCCGGCGTCGAGGCCGATGATGTCCGGGCTGCCGAGCGCGTTGCGGGTCAGGTTCTGGAACACCGCGCCCGCGACCCCCAGGGCCGCGCCGAACACCAGCGCGGCGCACACGCGCGGCATCCGCCACTCGGTGATGACGAGCGTGCCGCCGCCGCGCCCGGTGAGCGCCGCGAGCACCTCGCCCGGCGTGTACCAGGTCGCGCCCTGGCAGAGCCCGAGCAGCGCGAGCCCGCACGCGACGACGGTCAGCGCCGCCGCGGTGACGACCGCGCGCCGCTCCATCCGCACCGCGACGCGTCCGGCCCGCACGACGAGCGCGCTCACGGCTCCACCGTCCCGTACCTGCGGACCGCCCAGATGAGGGCGGGCCCGCCGAGGAACGCGGTGACGATGGCGACGGGCACCTCGCCGGTCGGCAGCAGCACCCGGGAGCCGATGTCGGACACCAGCACGAGGACTGGCCCGAGCAGCATCGTGTAAGCCATCAGCCAGGGGATCGAGCCGCCCGCGAGCCGCCGCGCGAGGTGCGGGACCATCAGCCCGACGAACGCGATCGGCCCTGCGGCGGCGGTCGCGGCCCCGGCCAATACGGTGATGAGGACGAGCACGGCCGCCTTCGTCGCCGTCACCCGCGCCCCGACGGTCCGCGCGACATGCTCCCCCAGCGCGAGCGCGCCGAGCGGCCTGGTGACGGCGAGCGCGCCGACGAGCGCGAGCACGATGACGGTCATCAGCAGCCAGGTCGACAGCCGCTCACGTCCGGCGAGCGACCCGATCTGCCAGTACCGGTACCTGTCGAACACCTCGGGCGACACGAGCCGCAGCCCGAGCGAGATCCCGGCGAGCACGGCGCTGAGCGCGGTCCCGGCGAGCACGAGCCGCAGCGGCGAGGTCCGTCCGACGGTCTGCACGGCGACGGCGGCAAGCACCGCGCCGACGAGCGCGAGCCCGAACTGGACGACCTGGGACCCGGCGATCCCGAACACCGCGCCCAACGTGATCGCGAAGCCCGACCCGGCGGTGACGCCGAGGATGCCGGGTTCGGCGAGCGGGTTGCGGGTCAGCGTCTGCACGAGCGCGCCCGCGACGCCGAGCGCGGCCCCGACCAGCACCGCGAGGACAGTGCGCGGCAGCCGGATGTCGCGGACGATGAGATGCGCGTCGCTCCCGGTGTAGCCGGTGAACGCGCGCACCACCTCGCCCGGCGGCACGTGCTGCGCCCCGACGGCGAGGCTCGCCGCGCAGGCGGCGAGCAGAAGAACCGCGGCTGCGCCGAGGAGCGGGACCTGTGGGGTGAGGGTCGTCCGCCGCGGCGCAGCCTCGGCCACGGCGGACGGTGGTGCGTCAGTCTTCAAGCCCGGCCACTCCGCGCTTCCAGTAGCCGGTGATGAGGGCGTCGAGCCGGTTCCTGCTCCAGGCGCGCAGCGGTTTGAGGTCGTCGGCCTCGCCCGCGGCGAACAGGAAGGCCCTGCCCTCGGGCGCGGGCAGCGCCGCGACGGTCGCCGCCAGCCGCGACTCGCCGTCCCGCACAAGCCACGTGACGTCCACACCCGCACGCGACGCGAGCGGGTAGGCGTGGTCGCTCTCGTCGCCGGTCTCCACGACGACGTGGGCGGACACGTCCTCGGGAGCCTCGTCCAGCCAGCGCGCCACCGACGGCAGCCCCGTGGCGTCGACGGCGAAGACGTAGTGGTCGTAGGTGTGCGGGAACGCCTTCGCGCCGGGCGGGCCCGCGACCGTCACCTCCTCGCCGAGCGCGGCCCCTTCCGCCCACGTGGCCGCGACGCCGCCCTCGTGCAGCACGAAGTCGAGGTCGAGTTCCAGCGCCTCGGGGTCGTACCGGCGGATCGTGTACTTGCGGGCGGGCGTGAAGGGCCGCGGCCAGTCGAGCTCGGCGTGGTCGTTCGGGACGGGGTCGCGGCGGGTCCCGTCGGCGTCCGGGAAGACGATCTTGACGTGGTCGTCGGCCTGGTAGGTGTGCAAGCCCGCGAGGCCGGGACCGGCGAGGGTCAGCCGGAGAATCCGTGGCGTGATCCGGGCGCGCCGGACCACCGGGACGCGGCGGACGCCGATCGGGTAGCCGATGCGGGCCACGCCGTCGCCCGCGCGGTGGTGGGCGGCGACGCGTTCACGGGGGTCGCTGCGGTCCACGGTCACTTCTCCAGCAGCGGCGCGAACGCCTTGTCGATCGCGTCGAGCGTCCGCGTCGCCGAGGCATAGGTGGCGGCCTCGGTGTAGCGGAGGGGGAAGACCTTCCCTGCCTTCACCGCGGGCAGGTTCTTCCACAGCTTGGAGTCCAGGACGTACTGGACCGCCTCGCTGACCGTGCCGTCCGCGTCGACGGTGTAGGTGATGGCGTCGGCCTCGCCGAGGTTCGCGGAGATCTCCTCGATGGACGGGTACTCCGAGACGTCGGCCGCGCCGCCGCCCTTCTCCTTCACCTCGCCGTAGTACGTGACGCCGACGTCACCCGCGATGTTGGTGCCCCACGAGCCGCCGAACTCGCGGTGGAACGTTCCGGCGGAGACGTCGCCGTAGGCTCCGACATGTCCGAACTTCAGTCCGGCGAGCGCGTCCTTGTACTTGTCCTTCAGCCCGCCGGCCTTGGTCTCGTAGGCGGTCTTGGCGGCGTTGAACTCGTCGAGGCGGCCGACGGCGTCGGACTGGGTCTGCGACAGGGTGCGCCAGGAGTCGGGCTTGGTCGGGCCGAGGACGACGACGGGCGCGATGCTCTCCAGCCGCTTCATGTCGATGTCGACCATCGCGGGCGCGGGGACGCCGATGACGATGAGGTCGGGCGCGACGCCCGCGATCGCCTCGTAGTTGGTCTCGGCGGCGGACTCCCCCGCGACCTTCTTCAGCTTCTCGTAGGTGGCGCGGTCCTCGTCGGACATCATGGGGATGCCGCGCTGCCACGAGGAGACGCCGACGAGTGACGCGTCGGCCTCGATGAGGACCGGGACGGCGTATCCGGTGGCGACGACGCGCGCGGGGTCGACGGGGATCGTGATGTCTCCGTTGTCGGCCTTGAAGACGCGTGTCTGTGCGGCTGCCTTACTGTCGCCGGAGTCGTCGGCGCCACAGCCCGTGACGAGGGTCAGGGCGAGGGCGACGGCGCCGGCGAGGCGCCAGGTCTTGCTTGACATGGGATTTCCTATCGGGAACTGCGGCGCTGAAGTCCCGTTAGGTTAGCCTTACCAAACTCGCCCCGCGTAACGATGAGAGGTCAGCTTGTGTCGATGACGAGTCACCTTGGCGCCGATCCCGACGTGCTCGAGGACTACGGATACGGGCTCGGCCGTCCCGACGGCATCCGGATCGTGAAGTACTACGCCTCGGGCCGGCTCGAACTCACCGAGGGCCGCGAGGACTTCCTGCACCAGCTGTACTGGTCGCCCGACGGCATGCTCGCGACGCTCAGCGGGCTGAACGCCCAGTTCGTCGGGACCAAGGAGGCGTTCTGGGCGAGCCGCGGCGTCAGCCACGAACTGCGCGCCTCGGGGCCGCAGACCGTCTACCGGATCTGCCTGCGCCAGGTGCCGCGGCGGCTCGCGGCGCTGCGCGCGGGCGCGGTGTCGGTGGACGAGGAGGCGGCGCGGCTCATCGAGGCGATCAGCCGTCCGGCGTGCCCGCTCGCGGTGGCGCTCGAGGCGCGCGTCCGGATCATGGACGGGCTCGGCCTGTCCGCGCGCGAGTTCGTCGGCCACCACACCAGCGGCCCCGGCTACGCGATGACCGTCGCGCGCGCGATGTCGCACGACCCGGGCGACCAGACACGGCTGGATGAGTGGGCGGCGCGGCTGCGGATCAGCGTGAAGACGCTGCAACGCGACTTCCTGCGCGAGTTCGGCATGCCGTACACGACGTGGCGGACCAAGCTGCGCCTGCGGGCCGCCAGGGTGCTGCTCGACCAGTCCCAGCCGGTGACGAAGGTCGCGCACCTCGTCGGGTACGCGAGCGCGTCCGCGTTCGTCCTGGCCTTCGCCAGGGAGTACGGCCACACGCCGGGCCGCCGCCTGCCGCATCCGCCCCGGGGCTGAACCGGGTCAGCGCACGGTCATCCGATGACGCGCCCGCGTCGGCTTTCCCGCCCGCGTCCGCCAAGGGGTGGTCATCTCGGCGGCGGCGACGCGCCGCGCGCGGGCATCCTCGCGGGCATGACGGCAACGCGCATGACGACGCAGGAACGCACCGAGGCCGACGACAGGCTGCTGCTCGCGGTCCTCGACGTGCTCGACGCGATGGACCCCGGCGCGCCCGCGTGGGAGTGGGCAGGCACGCTGTTCGACGCCGACCCCGACGCCCCGGGGCGCTAGAGACGGCCCGGCCGGACGGCCAGCGCAGGAGCGTCCGGCCGGGTCCCCGCAGGTTCGGGCCGTCGGCGAGTTTTGTTGATCTTTACCCGTGGTAGCCCTCTGTGATGAGGATGTTGCGGATTCCAGGGGTGTACCGGCCGCGGCGCGACACCAGCGTGTTGTGCCGGGTGCTGGCCGAGACGGGGGTACCCGCTGACGCGCGCGCCCTCGACGTGTGCACGGGCACCGGGCAGGTGGCCATCGCCGCCGCGCGCAGCGGCGCGGCGCAGGTGACCGCGGTGGACATCTCACGGCGCGCGGTGTTCACCGCGTCGGTGAACGGATATGTGCGCAGGCTCGGCCTGCGGGTGCGGCGCGGCGATCTGTTCGCGCCGGTCGCGGGCGAGCTGTTCGACCTGATCACGGCGAACCCGCCGTACGTGCCGCGCGCGCAGGGCGACCCGCGCAGGCACGGGCGCGGAAGGGCGTGGGACGCCGGTCCGGACGGCCGCGCGACGCTCGACCGCATCTGCGTCGAGGCCCCGTCCCTCCTCGCTCCCGGCGGGGTGCTGCTGATGGTCCACTCCGGCCTGTGCGGGGTCGCGCGGACGCTTGAGGCGCTCCGCTCGGCGGGCCTGCGCGCGGCGGTGGTGTTCCGCACCCGCGAGCCGTTCGGGCCGATCATGCGCGGCAGGGCCGCCGACCTGCGCGACCTCGGCCTGATCGCGCCGGGCCAGCGCCATGAGGAACTCGTGGTGATCCGTGCCGAACGCCCGTGACCGCCGTCCCCGGCGCGTGAGCTGCGACGATCCGCGCGGGCCCATGCTCGTCGAGGGTCCCGTCGAGGTCGTCCTCCCCGACGGGACCACCGCCGTCTACGACAGGTTCATGGTCGCGCTGTGCCTGTGCCGCCGCAGCCGCACCTACCCGCTGTGCGACACGAGCCACCGCAGGACGCGGCGGCCCGGCCCGTCAGACGAGCGGTAGGGGTTCGCGGAGCGAGGAGCGGCCCGCGTCCCAGCTGCCCAGCAGCAGCCGTTCGAGTCCGTTCTCGAGCCATCCGGTGGCCTGGATGCCGAAGACGACGTCGGCGGCGGCCTCCGGCTCGCGGGCGAGCAGATCGCCGATGACGTCGTGCCTGAGCACCTGCTCGTGGACGGCGTCGGCCTCGATGTGCTCGGTGTAGAACAGCAGCGCCCGCTCCCCCGCGCCGAGCTTCTCCAGCGCGGCCTCCATCCGCCGCGCGCTGGGCGCGGTGGTGATCTCGGCGGCCGCGAAGTGCCCGACCATCGCCGCGCGCAGCGTACGGCGCAGGCCGAACAGCGACATCATGTTGACGATCGCCAGCGCGGGGGCCGGAACCGCGTTCAGATAGCGCAGGTAGGAGCCGTCGAGCCCGGCGTCCTCCATGAGGTCGGCGTACAGCCGCGAGTGGGCGGCGCTGGCCCTGCCCGCGCCGAACTCGTCGTACTCGACGGCCACGAGCGACGCCTTGGCCTGGCCCTGGAGCCGCGGGATCACCCACGCGTGCGGGTCAGCCTCCTTCAGGTGGTAGACCGACCGGTGGACGAGGTGTTCGCGCAGGTGGTCCCAGGAGCCCTCGTCGCGCAGGAAGGCGGACACGCCGCGCGCCGAGGGGTCCTCGGTGAGCAGCGGGGCGAGCGCGGCCTCGACGTCGTCGCCGCCCTCGACGGCGTCGCGCAGCGCGGTGAGGAAAGCGTCCTCGAGGGTTCTGCGCAGCCGCAGCAGTTCGAGGTCCCACTCCCAGTCCGGGTCGACGCCCGCGAAGCCCCGGTAGTGCAGCTCGTAGCAGGTGTAGAGCGCGAGCTGTTCGTCGTCGCCGAGCGGGTCGGCGACCTCGAGGTCGGGCAGGATGACGGTTCCGGGCGGGCGGGCGAGCGCGTCGCCGACGGCTCGGGAGAAGGGTCCGCGCGGCAGCGGCGGCCGTGCCTGTCCCGTGGTGGGCTGTCCCGTGGGCTGCCTCGTCGGCGTGGTCGTCATGGTGGTCCCTTCGGCTCGGTTCAGCTCGGCGTCGTCGTGGCGTGCGCGTCGGCGGGGACTGTTCGCGCGGCGAGGTCGGCGACGACGGCGAGGGGGCCGTCCGCCCCGGCCGCGCGCTGGCGGTCCGCGCCCGACCCGTGCTCCTTGACGCGCTGCAAGAGCGCGCGCACGAGCGCGAGGTCTCCCGACTCATCGAGGGCCGGGGTGATGGTCGTGAGGAGGTCGGCGATCCTCGCGTGCGCGGGCACGCGGCGGGCGCGCACCGGGTCGACGGCGTCGCCGGATATGCCGTGGCGGGCGGCGGTCCACTGGGCTGCGGCGCAGATCTGCGGGTCGAGCGGCTGCGCCTCGCGTCCCGCCGCGAGCTCGGTGAGCGCGGTCGTGACGAGGCCCCGGGTGAGCGCGGCCTGGAGCACTGCGTCGTCGACGGTCGCGGCGGCGTCGGCGGCCCTGACCTCGACCGTCGGGTAGCGGGGTGAAGGGCGTGCCGTCCAGAACGTCATGGTGGCGTCGGCGAGGACGCCGCACGCGACGAGCCGTGCCACCTCGGCGTCGTGGTCGGCGGCCGAGGTGAAGTGCGGCGGTGGGCCGCCGCCGGGGAAGTGCGCCTGCTCCAGCATGCGCCAGCTCGCGTAGCCGGTGTCGCGTCCGTCGCGGTAGGGCGAGTTGGCCGACAGCGCGAGCAGCGCCGGCAGCCAGGGCCGCAGATGGTTGACGACCGCGACGGCGGTGTCCCGGTCGGGCACCCCGACGTGCACGTGGCAGCCGCACACCTCGTACCTGCGGATCACCTCGCCGTACATCCCCGCGATCCGGTCGAACCGCTCCCCCGGCGTCGGCGGCGGATCGCCCGACGGCACCACTGCGGTGCCCGAGGAGACCAGGAGGAGTCCGTGGTCGGCGGCGGCCTCGGCCAGCGCGAGCCTGCCGAAGACGAGATCGCTGCGCAGCCCGGCGAGATCACGGTGCACGCCGGTCACCGATTCCACCTGGGTGGCGAGCAGCTCGCCGTGGAACGCCGCGTCGGCGGGCCGGCGCGCCGCGCTCGTCAGGTCCGACGCCCGCGCCAGCACGTCCGGCGCGCG
This sequence comes from Actinocorallia sp. A-T 12471, assembly GCF_033875155.1. Classification (NCBI taxonomy): domain Bacteria; kingdom Bacillati; phylum Actinomycetota; class Actinomycetes; order Streptosporangiales; family Thermomonosporaceae; genus Actinocorallia; species Actinocorallia sp. A-T 12471. Next base: position 239,619 of record NZ_JAWZTE010000007.1, read on the forward strand.
CGCCGCGGTCCTGCCGGTGGCCGGGTCGGCGAGCAGGAACTCCTCCTCGACGCCCACGGTCCGCGCGGCCCCTTCCCCGAAAACGGGCATATGGGAGCCCTGCCCCCTCCCTGCCGGGGGAAACGCCGGGCGTCCACCGGAACCGCCGAAGATCTCCCGCGTCTGGCGCGCCCGGCGGCGAGGGACACACCGACACCCCTAGTGATTCCTTGAACGCTTTGTGTGACAGGCTCGGGCGGAGATCGTCGGGCGGAGGGGGAGAGCGGTTGACCACCGAGGCGACGGATCCGCGCCGGGCGACCACGCCGAGGCGCGGGGGCCTCAGGATCGGCGCGGTCCTCGCGACGACCGACCACAAGGTCGTCGGCTACCTCTACCTCGCGACGTCCTTCACGCTGTTCTGCCTCGCGGGGCTGATGGCGATGGCGATGCGCGCCGAACTCATCGAGCCCGGCATGCAGCTCCTCACCCACCAGGGCTACAACGAGCTCGTCACCGTCCACGGCACGATCATGCTGCTGCTGTTCGCGACGCCGCTGTTCTCCGGCTTCGCCAACGTGCTCGTCCCGCTCCAGATCGGCGCGCCCGACGTCGCGTTCCCCCGGCTCAACACCCTCGGCTACTACTTCTTCCTGTTCGGCGCGCTGCTCGTCCTCGCCGGGTTCCTCACCGAGGGCGGGGCCGCGGCGTTCGGGTGGACCGGGTACACGCCGCTGTCCGACTCCTCACGCTCCCCCGGCGCGGGGGCCGACCTGTGGATCATGGGCCTTGTGCTGTCGGGGCTCGGCACGATCCTCAGCTCCGCGAACCTCGTCACGACGATCACCGTCATGCGGGCTCCGGGAATGCTGATGTTCCGGATGCCGATCTTCACATGGAACGTGCTGTTCACCGCGCTCATGGTGCTGATCGCGTTCCCGGTGCTGACCGCCGCGCTGCTCGTCCTGTTCGCCGACCGGAACTACGGCGCGCACGTGTTCGACGCGGCCAACGGCGGCGCGATCCTCTGGCAGCACCTGTTCTGGTTCTTCGGCCACCCCGAGGTCTACATCGTCGCGCTGCCGTTCTTCGGGGTGGTCACCGAGATCATCCCGGTGTTCAGCCGCAAGCCCCTTTTCGGGTATTTCGGCATGGTCGGCGCGACAGTCGCGATCACCGGCCTGTCGATGACGGTGTGGGCGCACCACATGTTCGCCACGGGCCAGGTGCTGCTGCCGTTCTTCTCGCTGATGTCGTTCCTCATCGCGGTGCCGACCGGGATCAAGTTCTTCAACTGGATCGGCACGATGTGGCACGGCCACCTGACGTTCGAGACGCCGATGCTGTTCGCCGTCGGCTTCCTCGTCACGTTCCTGTTCGGCGGCCTGACCGGGGTGATCCTCGCGTCGCCGCCGCTGGACTTCGCGGCGACCGACAGCTACTTCGTCGTCGGGCACCTGCACTACGTGCTGTTCGGGACCGTGGTGTTCGCGATGTTCGGCGGGTTCTACTTCTGGTGGCCGAAGATGACCGGCAAACTGCTGGACGAGCGGTGGGGACGGCTGCACTTCTGGTCGCTGTTCGTCGGCTTCCAGGTGACCTTCCTCGTCCACCACCTGCTCGGCGCGCAGGGCATGCCGCGCCGTTATGCCGACTACGCGTCGGAGTTCACGACGCTGAACCTCGTGTCGTCGCTCGGCTCGTTCCTGCTGGGGGCGTCGACGCTCGCGTTCCTCGCGAACGTCTGGCTGACGCACCGCAGGGGCTTCCCGGTCGGCGTTGACGACCCGTGGGGGGCCGCGTGCTCGCTGGAGTGGGCGACGTCGTGTCCTCCGCCACGGCACAACTTCCACGCGATCCCGCCGATCCGCAGCAACCGCCCGGCCTTCGACCTGCACCACCCGGAGGCGGACGGGACGAGGCGGGCGGTCGGCGGGTGACCCGCGTCAGGACGTGATCATCGCGTCCATGATGTTCTCGCAGGTCGCCGCGCACGTGCGGCACGCCTCGGCGCACACCCGGCAGTGCGCGTGCCGGTCGGCGTGCACCGCGCACTCGTCGGCGCAGGTCTTGCAGGCCACGGCGCACGACCTCAGCTGCGCGACGCTCATGTTGGCGTCGTAGCCGGTGTGCCGGGACAGCACCTTGGCCGTCGTCGCGCAGATGTCGGCGCAGTCCAGGTTGGTGCGGATGCACTTGCCGAGCAGGGCCACGTCGGGCTCGCTGAGACACGCGTCGGCGCACGCGGTGCACGCCTGCGCGCAGTCGATCAGCACGCTGACGGCGTCGGCCATGAGGTCGCGGTCGAGGGTGATGTCGGCCGGATACGTCCTGATCATTTCCAGAACCGGCATGACGATCTCCTTTCTGACCAGAATTTTCCTCTCTCTCCCTCGCGTGCCCCTTTCCGCCCGTCCGAAACCTCGGGACTCGGGCGGGGGCGCGGGCGTCGGCTTCGCCGGGAGCGCTTCGGTGGGTCACGTTCCGTGGCCGCCGGGGGTGCCGCCCCGGCTGACGGGACGGCGCGGCCGCGACACGCCGGGAAAACGCGGCTGCCAGGCATTTCCTGCCGCCAAGGGGGCGTCCGCTGCCCTACGGTGCCCTCCATGGGGAAGACGCAGGCGCGGCTCCGCGCGAAATGGGCGGAACGCGAGAGTGAGTATCAGCGGCTCCTCGGCCGGGTGCCGCAGGAGGACACGGACGAGACGGCGGCGGACGCCGAAACCGGACAGCCGGAGGCCGGTCGGAGCGAGACCGGTCAGGCTGCGACGGGCCAGGAGGCGGGGGTCGGGCAGGTGCCTGCGGCGCGGCGGCCGAAGGAGCCCAGGGCCGTCGCGCCGCCGCCCGACGCCAAGCCGTACCAGGTCGTCTGCCCACGCTGCGCGGCCCCGGCGGCCAACCCCTGCCAGACCGCCGCGGGCAGGCCGGTGCGCCCGCACGCCGATCGGGTCCGCGCCGCCGCGACGGCCGGGCACAGGGCGTCCCGGATGGCCGCGGCGCTGCCGGAGAACATGCGGGACGCCGCCGAGGAGGCCCCGACGCCCTGACCCACCCCGCCGACCCGGCCGCCGCACGCCCGCGCGCGCGGCGGCCGCCGTCCCCGGGCGAGCTCGCCCGTGCGGGGAGAGGGCGCGTGATCTCGGCGTCGCCGCGCTCAGCCTGGCCCGTGTGGGGAGGAGACGAGCAGATCGCGCGTGATCTCGGCGTCGTCGCGCTCGGCCCGCCTGTGCGGGGAGGAAGGGAAGGGGACGGGCGGGTGTTGTGGGTGGGGACGGAGGAGGGGTCATGCACGGGGAGTACAAGGTTCCCGGGGGGAAGCTGGTCGTTGTCGATCTTGAGGTGGTGGACGGGGAGCTGAGCGAGGTCAGGGTCGCGGGGGACTTCTTCCTCGAGCCCGACGAGGCGCTCGCGGCGATCGACGCGGCGCTGGTGGGGGCTCCGGCCGCGACCGGCGCGGAGGGGCTCGCGGCCAGGATCGACGCGGCGCTGCCCGAGGGGACCGTCATGTACGGGGTGACGTCGGAGGGGATCGGGGTCGCGGTGCGGCGGGCGCTGGCCAGGGCCACCGACTGGAGCGACTACGAGTGGCAGCTGATCAGGGAGGCGCCGCAGTCGCCCGCGCTGCACATGGCGTTGGACGAGGTGATCACCGCCGAGGTCGCGGCCGGGCGCAGGCCGCCGACGCTGCGGGTGTGGGAGTGGGCCGAGCCCGCGGTGATCATCGGCAGCTTCCAGTCGCTGCGCAACGAGGTCGACCCCGAGGGGGCGGCGAAGCACGGGATCACCGTGGTCCGCAGGATCTCCGGCGGCGGCGCGATGTTCGTGGAGCCCGGCAACACCATCACCTACTCGCTGTCGGTCCCGGCCCCGCTCGTGTCGGGCCTGTCGTTCGCCGACTCCTACGCCTACCTCGACGACTGGGTGCTGAACGCGTTCGCCGACATGGGCATCAAAGCCTGGTACCAGCCGCTCAACGACATCGCCACCGAGGCCGGCAAGATCGGCGGCGCAGCGCAGAAGCGCATGGTCGCGACCGACGGCGGCCCCGGCGCGGTCCTGCACCACGTGACGATGAGCTACGACATCGACGCCGACAAGATGCTCGAGGTCCTGCGCATCGGCCGCGAGAAGATGTCCGACAAAGGCACCAAAAGCGCCAAGAAACGCGTCGACCCCCTCCGCCGCCAAACGGGCCTCCCCCGCGAAGCCGTCATCGACCGCATGCTCGCCTCCTTCGCCGCCCACCACGGTCTGACCCCCGGCCACATCACCCCCGCCGAAATGTCCCGCGCCGAACACCTGGCCACCACAAAGTTCACCACCCCCACCTGGACCACCCGAATCCCCTGACCCCCACGGCGGTCACGGGACCGGGGTGTAGCGGGACACATGTCCGCACATGCCGGGATAGGGCGCGGCGGGCGCGAGCGGCGTCACTGTCGCGGCGCGCAGGTGCGCCGGGTCGGCGGCCTGGACCGCCGCGGCGCGTTCGGCGAGACGGGCCGCCGCGGCCCCCGGACCCGCCGCGATCAGGGCGGGCCAGGCCGCGGCGCGGGGCCTGACGAGCGCGGTCGCCAGCGCGTAGAAAGCGTGCAGTTCATGGAGGCCGAGCTCGGGGTCGGCGCGCCACAGCGACGTCAGCCTGGTGAACCCGGTGACCGCCCTGTCGCGGCGCTCCCGGACCGCCGCCTCGTCGGCGGCGACGGCGAGTTCCGCATAACGCGCCGGGTCCGCGAGGTCCTCCGGCGGGAAGACGAAGACCGCGTCGCCCGCCTCGTTGAGGTGCCCGTTCTCCATGAGGACGATCAGGGCGAGCGGGTCGTCGGGGTCGGAGACCAGCCGGTGCAGGGTGCCCGGTGTGAAGCGCACGGCGGCCCCCGCGCTGAGCGCCACCTCCTGGGGCCCGGCCGGGGTGAGGAACCGCGCGCTCCCCCGCCCGCCGACGGCGACGTACATCTCGGCGCAGGCGAAGTGGACGTGGGGCGCGCCGCCGCAAACCCCGTCGGGGCCGTCGGTGCGGTACACCGCGACGTGGGAGACGCCGACGCCCGCGGGGAGCCCCGTGTCGCCGGTCAGGACGTCATGCATGGCAGGAACCTCCGGAAGGTCGGTCAGGGGCGGGCGGCGATGGCGTGCCGCGCCCAGTGGTGCACGCGTTCCAGATGCGCGATGGCCCGCTCGGGCGGGCACGGGTTCGGGCCGTGCCCGGCGAAGTGCGCGAGCGCCGCGCCGAGGTGCCGGTGCGCGGTGTCGTCGACGACAAGCCGGTCCACGACAGTACTGCCGCCCGCGCGCACGACGAGCGAGGCGCGGGCGCGGGCGTGGCCGGGCAGCGGTTCGAAGAACCCGGTGACGGTGTGCGCGACCCCGTCGCGGTCACGCCCCTCGACGGCGACGACGCGGTAGCGGGTCTCGGCGTCTTCGATGCGCTGGCCTGGGCGGGCGAAAGGCGGGTAGGGGTGGCCGATGCCGCCGTCCATCGCGGTGTGCAGGCGGACGCGGCAGCCGTCGGCGGTGCGGTACTCGGCGAACGCGGTGCCCTGGTGCCGCCACGCTGCCGCGTCGCCGCGCTGCGACGGCACGGTGACCGCGCGGGTCCCGGCCCGCAGCAGCTCGCCGGTGAGGAACCGCGCGCCGAGCAGTTCGGCGACCGCGACGAGGTGGGTGCCCTCGTACCCGAACGCGCCGAGACGCGCGTCGGTGAACCTGCCCGCCGCGTAGTGCGCGATCCGGTTCTTCGACATCTCCACGGTGACGACCGACGGGGTGACCCCGGCGAGCCGGACATGTCCGGCGACCTGTCCGGTGAGGACCGAGGAGCAGTAGTTCTCGTTGACCACGACCCGGCCCCGGTGACGGCGCAGCAGCGCGCGCATGGCGGGGATGTCGACGTGGTCGCACAGCGGCTTCTCGATGATGACGTCGGCGTACGGGTCGAGCGCGCTGATCCTGGCGAACGCGCCGACGTGCGCGTGCGTCGGCGTGCAGACGTCCCAGACGACGGGCCCGAGCGCGGCCGCCTCGGCGTAGTCGGCGCAGTTGCGGACGCCTTCGGCGGCCATCAGCGTCCGCGCGTTCCGCGTCACGTCGATCGCGCCCGCGACGCGGACGCCGAGCCTGCGCAACGCCTGCCGGTGCACCCGCGCCGCCGTCCCGAACCCCACCTGCACACAGGCGGCGTACCGGGGCCCGTCCGCGGCGCGTTCCGCGCCCTGTGCCGTGCCGTGTCTTCCGGCTTCCGGTCCACCGTCCATGCGCCCTCCCCGTCTCACCCTGTCCGTGCGGCGCACGGCCGTCCGGGGAGAGCGCGGGGGCGCGACGACGGCGGGACCACGCCCCACAAGATCACTTGCCGGTGATCCTACGTTCGTAGAACCTTCCAACTCGGCACGCCCCACCCCCGCGCGTCGCACCCAACCACCCCACAACCCCACGAACACGACGACACACCCCACACACCCGAGCGCCCCAAAGGTCTCCGTGACCAGTGGGGCACCCGCTCTCCCCGCAAGAGGCACCCGCTCTCCTCACAAGGGGCCACCCCGCTCTCCCCGCAAGGGGGACCCCCACTTTCCCAGCAAGGGGCACCCGCTCTCCCCTGCAAGGTGGACCGCCGCTTTCGCCGCAAGGGGGACCCAGCTCCCCCCGCAAGGGGGACCCGCAAGGGGGACCCGCAAGGGGGACCCGCAAGGGGGACCCCGCTTTCCCCGCAGTCCCGAAGGGACTGCGGGGAGGGGTTTGGGGTGGTGGGGGCGTTACGCTGCGGGGATGGGACTTGATCGTCAGTCGGGGGTGGTGTGGTGAGGGGGCGGCCGCGGCTTGCGGAGCTGCTTGATCTTGCGCCGCATCCCGAAGGGGGCTGGTATCGGCGGACCTGGACCAGTTCGGTGCCGGCCGGTGGGGATCGGGAGAGGCAGACGGCTTCGGCCGTGTACTACCTGTTGCATCCTGGGGAGGAGTCGGCGTGGCATCGTGTCGCGTCCGACGAGCTGTGGCTGTGGCACCACGGGCATCCGCTCGAGCTGCGGCTCGGGGGCGAGGGCGAGCGGCCCGGTGAACCCGTCGGGCAGCTGCTCGGCACCGACATCGAGGCGGGGCAGCTGCCGCAGCTGCTCGTCCCGGCCGGGACCTGGCAGACGGCGCGGCCGACGACCGGGCCGGTGCTCGTCACCTGCGTGGTGTCGCCCGAGTTCCACTTCGCCGACTTCACGCTGCTCGACTGAACCGCGCGGCCGTCGGCCGGAAAGCTGCGGCTTTCCGGCCGAACGGCCGCGTGGGCGTCAGCGCGAGTGGCCCTGCGCGTGCGTGTAGCCGGTCCAGAAACCCCCGTGCTTCCCGTGTTCGCCGCCCTTGTGGTGCTTGACGTACTGCGTGGACGAGAACGCGTGCTTGTGCTTGTGCTTGTCACGGCACTTGACGTAGCGGTCCTTGACGACGATCGTGCCGGTGACGCCGTCGACGACGACCACGTTCCTCGGGTGCACCCTGACCCCGTCGAGACGGACCCGCCGGTTCTCACCGGAGTCCACCTCGGCAGCGCGGCAGCGGCTCAGGGTCGGGATGCCGGTCACCTCGGGCAGCGTGTACGTCCCCGGGCCGCTCCGAGCCGGGATCGTGAACGTCCGGTCGAAGGCGTCGTCGGTGCAGTCGAGCCGGATGACGATCTCGTCCTGACGGCCCGCGCCCGGCCCGCCGATCCGCTTGACGATGCGGACGCCGCCCGTCGCGCGCGTGTAGGCGTCGGTGATGGTCGCCTCCGCCGTCTCATTCACGACGATCGTGACGGTCGGCGGCTCGATCACCGGATCGGCCTCCAGGTTCACCAGCGCGTTGTCGCCCGTGGCGGTCTCGGTGATCGTGCACAGGCTCCCCGCAGGGACGCCGCCGAGCGTGCGCGTGTGGTCGCCCGCGCCCGTGCCCGCCGGGAACCGGACGGTGTAGCTGCGGTCGAGGTCCGTCTCCGGGTTCTGGTCGACGCACTCGACCTGGACGACGACCTCGCCCTGGAATCCCGCGCCCGTCCCGGTGATCCGCTTGGTGATCCGCAGCGCGCCGGCCGCGAACCGGTTGAACGTCGCGCCCGCCCGGACGCCGAGCTCGGTCTCCTGGGCGAGGACGAGCTTCTGCGCGTCCGCGAGGTCGGGGTTGGTGCCGTCGTAGATCAGGACGGTCCCCGTGAGGATCGTGGAGACCCGTTCCAGGACGAACCCCTGGGGATCGGCTGCCGAGACGCTGCGCGCCCACAGGTTCGTCCCCGGGGCGACCTCAGCGCCGTCCAGGAGCTGGTTCTGGCCCTGCGCGTCGGTGAAGACCTCAGCGCCGATGGTCCGCAGGATGCCCGAGACGTTGCCGGTGACCGCGAACGGGCCGACGATCTCGCCGGTCGCGGGCACGTCGGCGGTGTCCGGGGTGACGGTGAGCTCGGGCAACTCCGGCTCGGGGCTCGGGCCGTTGGCGAGCGCGTCGGCGACGATGTCCGCGACGAGCGCGCGGATCGCGGCGCTGCCCGGGTCGATGACATAGCGGTCGCTGAAGAACCAGATCGCCGACTGCACCGCCGCCGCCCGGATGTTGTCGTTCGCGGCGGCGGCCGGCTGGCCTGACGTCGGGAAGTAGTTCAGCAAGATGTACTCGACGTAGCCGAGGTTGGGGACGTTCGCCTCATTCCAGTCGCCGAGCGCGTAGTTCACGCCGAGCTGGGTGTCGGTCCGCAGGTCGATGCAGTAGGTGACGCCGGTCCGCGTGGGGTCGACGGGGTCGGCGATCCGGATCAGCCCGGCGAAGCTCGAGTCGTCGCGGGTGGAGTCGGCGGGGACGCCCGACGGGTATCCGGCGAGCGGGTCGAAGCCCGCGGGCGCGATCCAGCCGGGCACCGACGTGCCCGCGCCGGTGCCGACGATCGTCGCCTCGGTGAACAGGCCCTGGCCCTCGTTCGCCGACCCGACGGGGTTGAGCCCGGCGAAGGCGCTCGACGGGACGGCGAGGGCGAGCGCGAGCCCCGCCACGACCGCGAGTCGCGCGCGCCGCCGCCGTGACGCGCCCCTGCCGCCGACGCCCACCGCGGCGCGCACGCGGCGCACGCATGTCACAAGTCCCATGGGTCCCTCCGATTCGTTGACCGATGGTCCGCGTCCATGCCGTGGAAGGACTTGGTCAAAGGGGCGCGGCGTGGTCGTTCCGTCGTCCCTTGTGCTTTCTCGACCCGCTGCCGGACAAGCCCGCCGAACCGTAAACGATCTTCCTCGTCGCGCCGCTAGGGTCGGGCCGTGACGACAAGGAACTCGCACTGCTCCTTCTGCGGAGCGCCTTTCGCGGCGGACGCGCGCTGGCCGCGCGCATGCGCGGCGTGCGGCAACACCAGCTATCTGAACCCGCTTCCGGTCGCGGTGCTGCTGCTGCCCGTCGACGGCGGACTCCTCACGGTACGGCGCGGCGTCGCGCCGCACGTCGGCGCGCTCGCGCTGCCCGGCGGGTTCATCGACCACGGCGAGTCGTGGCAGGAGGCCGCCGTCCGCGAACTGCGCGAGGAGACCGGCGTGGCCGTCGCCGCCGACGCCGTCGCGCTCTTCGACGTGCACAGCGCGCCCGACGGCACTGTCCTCATCTTCGCCGAGGGGCCGCCGCTGACCGCGTCGGCGCTGCCGCCGTTCGTCCCCACGGGCGAGACCAGCGAGCGCGTCGTCGTGCCTGGCCCGCGCGAGCTCGCGTTCCCGCTGCACACCCGCGCGGCCGAGCGGTTCTTCGCCAGGGCGTGACGGCGTCGGGCGATGATGTGGGGGTGAAGACACAGGAAATGGCCGCGCTCGGGCGGCCCGTCCCCAATGTCGTCCTCGGCATGATGCGCATCCGGAACCTTGACGACACGGCGGTCCGCGCGCTCGTGCGGACCGCGCTCGACGAGGGCGTCGACTACTTCGACCACGCCGACATCTACGGCGGGGAGACCCACGGGTGCGAGCGGCGCTTCGCCGAGGCCGTCGCGCTGACGCCGTCGGAGCGGGAGCGGATCGTCCTGCAGACCAAGTGCGGAATCGTCCGGGACGGGCCGTACTACGACTTCTCTTACGAGCACATCATGTCGTCGGTGGAGGGGTCGTTGCGCGCGCTGCGCACCGACTACGTCGACGTCCTGCTGCTGCACCGCCCGGACGCGCTGGTCGAGCCCGACGAGGTCGCGCGGGCGTTCGCCGACCTCGAGTCGGGCGGGAAGGTGCGCGCGTTCGGCGTCTCCAACCACACGCCACGGCAGATCGAGCTGCTGCGCGCGTCGGTGGCGCAGCCGATCGCGGTCAACCAGCTGCGGCTGTCACTCGCGCACGCCTCGATCGTCGCGCAGGGGCTGGCGAGCAACATGCCTGGCCTCGACCAGTCGGTCTCGGTCGACGGGGGCGGGGTGCTCGACTACTGCCGCCGCAACGGGATCACCGTGCAGGCGTGGTCGCCGTTCCAGTCGCCGACCGGGGTGTTCCTCGGCTCTCCGTCCTACCCCGAGCTGAACGCGGCGATCGAGCGGATCGCGGCGGCGCACGGGGTGCCGCCCGTCGCGGTCGCGACGGCGTGGATCACCCGTCATCCGGCGCGGATGCAGGTCGTGGTGGGGACGACCACGCCCGCCCGCGTCAGCGCCGCCGCACAGGGCTCCGCCCTCCCCCTCACCCGCCCCGAGTGGTACGACCTCTTCCGCGCCGCAGGCCACCACATCCCCTGACCGCACAACGCCCTCGGGAAGTTCAGCGGCACCCCGACCCGACTTCGCCGCGGCCTTCAAGACGGCCGTCGCCGCCCACCGCCACCCCAACCGCCCCAAGGGTTTGGCGGTCGCCCAGCCCACTCTGACGGGCCGGCACCCGTCGCGGGCTCGCCGGGTGCCGGACGCCCCCTGGCCGCCCGTGTTCCGGACGGGCTCTCTGGGCCCGGAGCGGGGGCTGGGAGCGCCCGTCGCGGGTGCTCCTTGGGCCAGGCTCATAAGAGCCGCTCATGTCCCTGGTGTGCTTCCTGATTCCGGGACGGGGCTCAGGAGGGCCGGGCTTTGGCCGGTCGCGTGTGTTCCGGGCCGTTGTTCGGTGGGCGGTGTGTGGGCGGGTGGGCTCTGGTGACGGCGGTGGCGGTGAGGGTGGCGAGGAGGGCGAGGGTGAGCAGGGCGGCGGAGGGGCCGTGTGGGGGCCTTTCGAGGAGGGGGCCCACGACGAGGCCGCCCGCCAGGGAGAAGACACCCGCGAGGAAGCTCAGGAGGCCGAAGTAGACGCCGAAACGGTGTTGCGGGGCGGCCCCGGTGACCGTCCGGAAGAGGGCGGACTGGGTCAGGCCGGTGGCCGCGCCGTGCAGGGCCCCGGCGAGGACGAGCGCGGCCGGGCCGTCGGCGGGGAGCAGGACAAGGTAGCCCGCGGCCGCGCACAGCAGGCCGATCCGCAGCAGCGCGGGCCGCTCGCGGCCGCCGCACCACGGCTGGACCGCCGCCGCCGACAGCGCGACGACACAGAAGAACAGGGTCGTCAGCCCCGCGTCCGGCTCCCGCAGCGGAACCACCGTGCTGACCTGGGTGGTCAGCAGGGTCGTCGGCGCGGCCGCGACAGCGAATCGCACAAACACGCGATCCCGCAACACCGCACCAATTCCGTACGAAAGACGACGAGCGCCCGGCCCACGACGACGCCGGAACGTGCCCGCGCCCCGCCGCACCGCACCAATTCCGCACGAAAGACCACGAGCGCCCGGCCGACGACGACGACGCCGGAACGTGCCCGCCTCCCGTCGCACCGCGCCGATTTCCGAGGAAATGCGGCGAACGTCCGGCCGAGTCCGACGCCGGAACCGACCTGCGCCGCGGCGCACCGCGCCGGTTTCTGGGGAATTGTCGCGAACGTCCGGCTGAGGACCGCGCCGGAACTGGCCCATGCCGCGGCGCGCCGCGCGGACTCCCGGGGAAACGTGGCGAACGTCCGGCCGATGGTGACGTCGGGACAGGGCCGCGCCGGGTCGCGCTGCGCCGATTTCTTGGGAAATGTGGCGAACGTTCGGCCGGGGACGACGCCGGGGCCGGCCAGCGCCGCGTCGCACAGGGGCGGTTTCTGGGGGAATGCGGGGGGTGTTCGGGGTGGGTTTGCGGTGGAGGAGTAGGAACAGGGCGGCTCCGGCCGTCCAGGCGGTGGTTGCCGCGGCGGACAGGGTGCCGAAGCCGGCGGTGAGCAGGGCGAGGCCGATGGGCGGGCCGGCCACCGCGCCGAACTGGCCCGCGATCACGTAGGCCGCGAAGCCTCGGGCCCGGTGGGGCGGGGAGACGCCGGCGAGCACCGACTGGGCGGCCGGGTGGAACAGGGCGCCGCCGACGGCCATCAGGATGACCGCGGTGAGGAGCCCGGCGAGCCCGTCGGCGACGCCGAGCAGGGCGAACGAGGCGGCGCGCAGCGTGCAGGCGAGCGCGCCCGCGCGGGCCGGGCCGATCGCGTCGGTGAGCGCGCCCGTCGGCAGGAACAGCATGTTCTGCGCGGCGACCCGGACCGCGAGCAGCAGCGTCACCGTGCCCGCGAGCAGACCGAGGTCGTCGCGCAGATGGGCGACGACGTGCGCCATGACGGCGAAGTAGCCGAGCGAGATCGCCAGCTGGATCGCCACGACGACCGTGATGGTCCTGAGGTCGGCGCGGCCGAGTGCCCCCGTCGGGGGGCACTCGGGCGGCGCGGCGGCGTCGGAGCGCATGGGGCCGGGCTCAGGCCGCCGGGAGGACGCCGAGCGCGGCGAGCAGCTCGCGGGCGACCGGGACGCGCTTTGCGGTGTCGCCGTCGGCGACGACGTCGATGTTCAGCGCGAACGTGAACAGCTCGCCGCCGCGCTCGACCCAGCCGACCCACCAGCCGATGTTCGGCTCGGTCGACATGCCCCAGCCCGTCTTGGCGAACAGGGCATAGCCCTCCTTCTCCTCGGATTTCAGGATGTCCCGGACGGTCAGCTGGTGGCGGCGCGCCACCGGCAGCTCCTGACGGGCCAGCCGCGCGAGGAACCGCGTCTGCTCGACGGCGGAGATCTCCAGCGGGCCGTCGAGCCAGAACCTGTCGACGACCGGGCCGATCTCACGGTCGCCGTACTGGAGCCGGTCCGCCCAGACGCGCTCCCGGTGGAGGCCGATGCGGCGCGCGAGCGTCTGGAACACCGGCACGTTCGACGCCCGCACCGCGTCGCGCAGGTTCATGTCCTGCTCCCACTCGGGGAACTGCTGCGGCTGACCGCCGTACGGGATCACCTCGAACTCGTCGCGGATCACGCCGGTCTCCAGCGCGATCAGGCTGTGCGGGATCTTGAACGTCGACGCCGGGATCAGCCGTGTGTTGGCCCGCGACTTGTCCACGACGGTCGTACGGCCGCGCCGTACGTCAAGGAGGGCGAACGTGCCGCGCACCCCCGCCTTGCGGAACACCTCCTTGAGGTCGTCGCGCACGACGGTCCCGTGCTGAACATGCTGCGCGCTCCCGAGCGCCGGGCCCGGGCCGCTCCCGTAGGCCGCACCGCCGAGCAACGCCGAGACGGCGAGCACCCCCGCGCCGACCCCCGACCGCATCCGTCCCCTGAACCCCCGCATGGCGTTCTCCTCGCTCTCGTTTCTCTCGCCGCAGAGCAGACCAGACCCCCACGATCATGTCCAATATCCCTATAGACGACGAACTCATATGCAAGGCCATATCACCGCAGATCCCGTGGCCCGTGGGAGTCCTCTCGGAGAGCGAAAGATCCCCAAGAACCTCATCGCTGCGGCCGCCGCTCCAGCGAAGTCACGCCCTGCGACTGAGCGGTGCCGTCGAGGCGTTCGACGGGTTCGCGTCCGGGGCGCGGGCCGTGCCTCCGAAACCGCCTCCGGGAGGCGGTGGGGGTGCGGGCTTTCGGCGGCCGGGGGCGGAGCGCGGTTGATAATTTGTCAACGGCGCCATCCGCCGGAAATTGACAGACCATCCGACTCCCGTAACGAATGTTCTGTACATGAACCCCGAGGCCGCCTGCATGAGCGCCGTTCATTATTCCCGGGGAGCTTGAAGAAGTCTCATGATAAATGTGTGCGACGCGTTTCCCGAAGGTTAATTCTTCTGAATGACATGCCGCGCCGCCTGCCCAGATCACGCACAGCCACCGAACGGTCACCCGAGCGCCGTTGACATGGCTTTGCCGAATTTGTTTGTGTTGCACTCGTGATCGAACCGCCGGATGATCGTTATTTCGCACGGAGGGCACATTCGTGAATACCGCGCTCCCCAAAGAATCTCCGGCCGCCCGGCCCGTCGGCTGGACATTCTTCGAAACACCGAAAGATCCCAATTCGGCGCAGCGCGTGTACCTCGCGGAGAACGACGCGGACCTGGCGGCGGTGGACATGCTGTGGAACGCGGTCTACGGGACCGAGTTCGGATGGCTGCCCCCGAAGGGCGGGCCGCGCCACAAGGACCGCTACGACGACCACTCGACCTACCTCATGGTCCGGGTCGGACACCAGGTCGTCGGCACGATGCGGCTCGTCGTGGACTCCGCGGAGGGCCTGCCGGTCGAGCAGTTCGTCGGCGTCGATGAGTACCGGCTCCCGGGCCGCCGGCTCATCGAGTGCCAGCGGCTGATGATCCTGCGGGACCACCGGAACCAGCGCTTCCCCGGACTGCCGTACGGCGTTCTCGGCGGACTCGTCAAAGCCTGCGTCCACTGGTGTGTCCGCAACGGTATGACGCATATTCTCGCCGATCTTTTCACGGAAACTCCGACCACCCCCATCGCCCCGCTCAAAGCCCTCGGATTCATCGAGACCGGTAAGGAGTTCATCGACACCGAACTCGAACAGGCGGGCACCAGCATCGCCCTCCTCCTCGACGTCGGCGAACTCTTCTCACGGCCTTTCCGGACTTCCCATCCCTTCTACCGGTACCTGATGGAGTACGACGAGATCGTCGATGTCTACCACTGAACGGAGTTCGTCTTGAGTTCTGTCGAGGAATTCGATGTCGTGGTCATCGGGGGCGGCCCCGGCGGTGCCATGGCCGGCACCCTGCTTTCCGACGCGGGAAAACGCGTCGTGCTTTTCGAGTCGGCCAAGTTCCCGCGCTACCACATCGGCGAGTCGCTGCTGTCCGGCACCGCCGACCTGATGAAGAGGATCGGCGTCCTTGAGACGCTGGAGAACGACGGCTACATCAAGAAGTACGGCGTCGAGTGGGTGTGGGGCGAGCAGCGCGAGCCCTGGCGGGTCTACTTCAAGGACGCGCTCGCCATGCCGTACGACTACGGCTACCAGGTGGAGCGTTCCTCCTTTGACGAACTCCTGCTGAACAACGCGCGCGAACACGGCGTGGACGCCCGCGAGGAGCACAGGGTCGTCGACTTCGCGATCGCCGACGACGGCAGCGTCACCGTCGACTACGAGGACACCACCACCGGACGGCGCGGCCGCGTCGCCGCCCGCTGGATCGTCGACGCCTCGGGCCAGGGCGGTCTGGTCACCAAGCGGCTGCACGAGCAGCAGTGGGACACCTCGCTGCAGAACATGGCGATCTGGAGCTACTGGAAGGGCGCGGACCGGGGCGAGGGCATCGACCGGGGCAACACCTTCCTGCCGACGTTCTCCGACGGCTGGTGGTGGTTCATCCCGCTCCGCGACGACATCACGAGCATCGGCGCGGTCGTGGACCGGCAGGCTTACCGGGAGCACAAGGGCGCGGGCCTCGAGGCTTACTACCAGGAGTGCCTGGAGAAGACCCCGGAGATCGCGGCCAGGCTGAAGGGCGCCGAGCAGGTCGACAAGGTACGCGTGCAGCGCGACTGGTCCTACATCTACGACCAGTTCGCCGGCGACGGCTACATCGCGGTCGGCGACGCGGCGTGCTTCATCGACCCGCTGTTCTCCACCGGCGTCCACCTGGCGATGCTGAGCGGCTTCCTCGCCGCCGTCACCGTCAACACCGTGCTCGACAAGCCCGAACTCGACCGCGCGCGGGTCCTTGAGTTCTACGAGAACGCCTACCGCAAGGAGTTCGCGCGGCTGCGCGCCCAGGTGTACTTCCTGTACAGCGGGCACGGCGGCACCAAGGACTCCTACTTCTGGCACGCCCGCAGCCAGTTCGACGTCCCCGGCCTCGAGCCGGAGAAGGCGTTCATCTCCCTCATCGCCGGGGCGTTCACGCACCGGTCCTGGTACCGGCGCTACCTTGAGCGCCTCGACGTCCCCTCCGAGCTGCGCGGCACGATCGAGGGAATCTTCGAGGGCAAGTCGGCGGGCGTCGGGGTCGACGTGGAGACGCCGCTCGTCGCGGGCTCGTCGGCGGTCGTGGAGGACCTCGCGATCGACGGGAACCACCTGCGCGAGGCGCGGTCGCTGACCGGCCCCGAGGGCGCGGTGCTGCCGTTCACCCCGATCCTCGAGGCGCTGCTCGCGTCGGCCGACGGCACCCGCACCGCGACCCAGCTCGTGGACCTGCTCATCGAGAGCGGCGCGGGCAGCCCCGACAAGGCGCAGGCGCTGGTGCACGAGGCGGTCAGCTACGGCTTCCTGGTGGCCGCGCGGGAGGCTCCCGATGGCGTTCGTTGAGCTGACGGACGGCTCGGACGCCTCCCCCGAGGTCCGCGCCGCGTTCAAGGCGGTCGAGGAGCAGTACGGCTTCGTCCCGAACATCCTGCGCGCCCTCGCGCACTGCCCCGACCTGCTCCAGACGTTCGTCCCGTTCTGGGGGCAGGTGTACGCCTCGCCGACGATCGGGCCGCGGCTGCGCGCGCTCGCCGCGCTCGGCACCGCCCAGACCCAGGAGTGCGCCTACTGCGTGGCGCACATGACGGCCTCCGCGCGCCGCGCGGGGGTGGCCGAGAACGAGTTGCGCGCGATCGGCGACTCGGTGATCCGGGCGACGGTCTTCGAGGAGCGCGAGGCGCTGATCCTCGAACTCGCCGAGACGCTGACGCGCGACCCCGACGGCACCACAGACGAGCAGCGCGCGCGGCTGCGCGCCCTGTTCAGCGACGCCGAGATCGTCAACGTCGTCGTCGCGATCGGCCTGTACAACCTCACCAGCCGGTTCCTCAAGGCCCTCGACATCGAGGTCGAGGACCTCTTCGAGGCCGAAGCGCGCGACGGGAGCGCCCCATGAGCAAGACCCCGATGGAAGAGATCATCGAGACCTACGGCGAGGACGTGTGGAACCTCATCCTCACGGTCTACGTCAACTTCCACTCCTCGGAGCTGGAGATCATCGACCTGTGCGCGCGCTGGATCCCGCGCCGCACCGACCTGCGCGAGAAGACCTACCTCGTGCACCACGCGTCGGACGAGGTGACGCACGCGCGGCTGTTCCGTGAGGGCGTCGAGCGGCTCGGCATGCCGTGGGACGGGTTCGACCACGACAAGTACCGCATCCAGGACATCGACGACAGGTTCCAGAAGCTCTTCGACAGCGACGACGAGCTCGAGGTGCTGATCGGCCTGAACCTGTACGCCGAGGGCGTCCTGGCGATGGAGGAGCTGTACCAGCTCGGCCGCAACAAGCCGCAGTACTTCTACCAGTTCGACAGGATCGAGCGGGAGGAGCGCAGGCACGTCGGCTTCGGCGTCACCGTCGCCAAGCGGCTGCTGGCCGAGAGCGAGGACAACCGCCGCCGCGCGGCCGAGCACTGCCGCTGGTACCAGGAGCACCTCGACAACTACCTGAAGGGCGAGCTCGCCGAGAAGATCGGCTGGGCGATCGACGCCGGGTTCGTCAGCGACGACTACATCCCGCGCACCCGCGCCCGCTTCAACGACACGATGTCCCAGCTCGGCATCCTGGAGGTGGCCTGACGATGGCCGGAGCCTACGACAGCGCCCTCGCCGAGGTCGCGCCCACTTTGAAGAACCTCGTGGTCGAGCACCCGTTCATCGACACGATCCTGAACGGCGAGCTGACCAAGCCGGTGTACGCCGCGTACCTGCGCGAGACGTACTTCCTCGTCGGCCAGACGCCGCACTTCCTGTCGATCGCCGCCGCGCACGCCGAGGAGGAGTGGCTTCAGGACTGGTTCCTTGACCTCGCGATCGACGAGCGGCACCACGACCGGCTGTGCGTCCGCGACCTGCGGTACCTCGACTACGACCCCGACGCCTACCTGACCGGCCACCCGGGCCTCGGCGCGTGGACGATGATCGGCCAGAACCACTACCTGGCGACGATGGTCGACCCGTGCGCGATCGTCGGGTTCGCCGCCGCGACGGAAGGGCTCGGCGCGTCGCTCGGCCCGCAGGCCGCCGCCGCGATGGGCCAGTACGAGTTCGCGCAGAAGGCCAACTCGTTCCTGCGGGTGCACGCCGCCGAGGACCAGGAGCACATCGAGACCGTCAAGAAGGCGTTCGAGCAGTGCGCCGAGGACCCCGTGCGGTACCGGCTCATGACGACGACCTGGGAGTACACCCTGCGCGCGTACGCCCAGCTGTTCACCGACGCGCTCGAAGGCGCGGGACGAGGGGCGCCGTGACCGAGGCCCCCTGTCGGCTGCGGGAGATCGTGGGGGCGATGCCGGATAAACCCGGCAGCGCCCTCCACTTCCGCAGGGACGGCGCGCTGACCAGCGTGGACTATCCGCGCTGCCATCAGGACGCGCTCGCCGTCGCCGCCCTGTTGCGCGCCCGTGGGGTGCGCGGCGGGGACCGCGTCGCGATCCACGGCGACACCTCCTACGCGTGGGTGCTCGCCGACCTGGGCTGTCTGCTCGCCGGGGCGGTGTCGGTCGCGCTGTACCCGAGCGCGCCGCCCGCCCGGGCGACGGCCACCGCCGCCGAGAGCCGGTGCCGGATCGTCTTCACCGACCGGGCGGCCTATGTCGCGGAGTTCACCCGCGCGGGGTTCGAGGTGATCTTCCTGGGCGAGGGCGGCCCCGACGGCGTCCCTGCCGTGGACGGCGACCTGAAGCCGCACGTCGAGGTCGTCTTCCAGGACGGTCCCGCGCCGGACGGCCCGTTCACCGTCGTGTCGACCAGCGGGACGCTGTCGGAGCCGAAGCTGTTCGCGGTCCACTCCGCGCCCCTGCTGTTCACCATGGACAGGTTCGCCGAGCTGTACGGCTTCGGCGGCGGGGACCGGCTGCTGCTGTACCTGCCGCTGTCGCACCTGCCGCAGCGGATGATGCTCTACTGGGGCCTCGGCGCGGGCATGGACTTCATCCTGTCCGACCCCGCGCACTTCGCCGCCGACACCGTCGCGCTGTCGCCCACCCTGCACGTCGGGGTGCCGCGTTCGCTCCAGCACCTGCACTGGCGGGCGCACGAGACCGCCAAGCGGAACGGCGGCGACGTCGCCGCGCACCTGCGGGCGGTGTTCGGCCCGCAGATCCGCGCGGTGTTCGTCGGCAGCGCGGCCACCGACCCCGCGGTCCTCGAGGAGCTGCTGGCGGCCGGGGTGCCGGTGTTCGAGGTGTACGGGACGACCGAGCTCGGCATGGTCGGCCTGAACACCCCGGGCGGCACGAAGGTCGGCACGGTCGGGCGGCCGATCCCGTGGGGGGCGGTGCGGCTCGCGCCGGAGACCGACGAGATCCTTGTGCGCACCCCGACGCCGTTCCTGCACGGCAGGCTCGTGGACGGCGAGATCGTCCCGCCCGAGACCCGGGAGGAGTGGGCCGAGACCGGCGACGTCGGGAGCCTCGACGCCGATGGGTTCCTCACCGTCCGGGGACGGCTGCGCGACTTCCTGGCGCTCAGCACCGGCGAGAAGGTCTTCGTCAGGCCCATCGAGGAGGCAGCCGCCCGCGCGACGGGGGCCGCCGAGTGCGTCCTGACCAAGCTCGACGACGCCCCGCTCGGCGCGCTGCTGTTCTTCGACCCCGCGACGCCGGGCGACGCGCAGGCGTGCCTTGCCCGTCTGGCGGAGCTGAACGCCGGACTGCACCCGTGGGAGCGGGTCCGCCGCTTCGCCGTGGTCGACCGGCTGCCGTCGGTCGAGGACGGCACCCTCACCGAGACCCTCAAGATCCGCCGCCACAAGATCGACGAGCGGTACGGGCGCGCCGCGCGCTGGGCGCCCGTCCGCTGAAGAACGGAGACGAGCCGTGATCACAGACACCGTCGAGCTGAAAGAGGGCGCGATCCGCTACCGGACGCGCGGGGAGGGCCCGCCGCTTGTCCTGCTGTCCACGCTGGGCGGCACGTGGATGCGGCAGACGCCCGTGCTCAGCAAGCACTTCACCGTCATCACCTACGACATGCGCGGGTTCGGCGACTCGCCGTCGAGCGTGGGGTTCCCGTCGAACGCCGACCACGCCGACGACCTCGCCGAGCTGCTGACCGCCCTCGGGTACGACAAGGCGGCCGTCGCGGGCCTATCGCACGGCGGGATCGTCGCGCAGCACTTCGCGGGACGCCATCCCGAGCGGCTGTCGGCGCTCGCGCTGGTCGCGACGTTCGCCAAGGCGCGTGAGTCCACTGAGCTGTTCCTACGGATGCTCTACGGCTTCCTTGAGCGCGACGACATGGCGAACTTCTGGGAGGTGCTGCGCAGCTTCCTGTTCTCCGCGGCGAACGCCGAGGTGCTGGACCGGCGTGAGTCGCTGCTGAAGCAGGCGATGTTCGACCAGTACACGACCGCCGCCCTGCGCAGCGTGTACGGGCAGGCGAGGACGCACGACAGCACCGGGTTCCTCGGCCCGCTGCCGTGCCCGACGCTCGTGGTCGGCGGCCTCCAGGACATGCTCTTCCCGGTCACCGCGACCGAGGAGCTAGCCGCGCTGATCCCTGGCGCGCGCACGGTCCTGCTCCCCGCCGCGCACATCCCGCCGGTGGAGTCGCCGCGCGCGTTCAACGACGTGCTGCTCGACTTCCTCGGGGAGGCTCGGTGAGCACGGCCGCCGCCGCGCACGGCAGGCTGATCCGGCTGACCGACGCCGACGTCCACGTCCGCGAGGAGGGCCCCGCCGACGGGCCCGCGCTCGTGCTGCTGCACGGGTTCCTCACCTCCGCGCACACCTGGCGGCACATGGTCCCGGCGCTCGCCCGCGACCACCGGGTGATCCTGGTTGACCTGCCGGGAAGCGGCGACTCCCCCGCGCCGCGCGCCCGCGCCTGGTCGGCCGACCGGTGCGCCGACCTGCTCGGCGAGCTCTTCGACGCGCTCGACCTGCCCGAGGCCGTGCTCGTCGGCAGCCAGATGGGCGGCTCGATCGCCGCGTGGTTCGCCGCGCGCAAGCCGGAGCGGGTGTCCCGGCTCGTCGTCATGGCGGCCGGGGTGCTGGGCGAGACGGCGGCGAACCTCACGCTGTACCGGCTGCTCGCCGCGCCGGTCGTCGGACGGGTGCTCGCGCGCGCGTTCCCGCGCGGGCCGTTCGAGGAGCGCTGGCGTGCCGCGCACGGCCCCGACCACGCGCACGACCCCGAAGCCCTCGCGTACTACCACGACCATCTGCGGCGGCGCGGGCACACGATGGCGGTGTTCGGGCTCGGCGTGCGGATGAGCTACGGCGAGGACTTCAGCGCGCTGGCCGAGCCGCTGCGCGGCGTCACCGTCCCGACCCTGCTCATCTTCGGGGAGGCCGACCCGCTCGTCCCGGTGACGACGGGACGCCGCTTCGCGACGCTGCTGCCGAACTCGCGGCTGCTCGTGCTGCCCCGGTGCGGCGACTTCCCGCAGGAGGAGCGGCCCGCCGAGGTGGCCGAGGCGGTCCTCAGGTTCCTCGCGGCCGAGGGGGGCGGGGCGTGAGCCGACCCGTCCAGGCCGCCGACCGTGACGCCGAGGCCGTCGCGCTGCTGCCCGTCGTCTGGCACTCGCTCAGTACGCGGGGATACGCGCATCTGGACGGGCTGCCGGAGGGGTTCGACCATCTCGGGCTGCTGCGGCGGCTCGGGGCGGTGCTTCCGCAGTACGACGGGCTTCCGGTGTGGGACCTCGTCGCGGAACCCGACATGGACGACGTCTACCACTCGCGCAACACACGGGCGCTCGTCCCGCACACCGAGGGGTACGAGCTCGCCGGGACGCCGCCCCGGTACGTCGCGCTGTGGTGTGTGCGTCCGGCCGAGGGGCCCGGCGGGGAGACGACGCTCGCCGACGGGCGCGCCCTCCTCGACGGGTTCGCCGCGGCCGACCTCGCGCTGATGCGGCGGGCCGGGTACGTCTGGCGGTCGAGCGAGGGGCTGGCCCGGCGCGGGGTGGCGCTCCAGGCGCGGCACCCGATCCTCAGCGACCACAACGGTTCTGTGGTCCTGCGGTACTCGGGGAACAACGTGTTCCCGGCCGCGACGCACGGGCCGGTTGAGCGTGATCTCCTCTCCCGGTACCGGCGTGCGGGTGATGAGCTGTTCGCCCGCGCGCACACCGCCGTCGCGCTCGCGCGGGGTGATCTTCTGGTCTGGGACAACTGGCGGATGCTGCACTCGCGGAACGCGTTCCGGGACAGACGCCGCCACCTGAAGCGGGTGCTGCTCGGCACATGACGGCCTACGCGTTCCCCATCGGCGTCATCGGCGGGCTCGGCCCCCTGGCGGGCGCGGCCTTCTACCGTCATCTCGTGGAGGCGGCGGGCCCGGTGGACGACTCGGGGCACCCCGAGACCGTCCTGCTGTCGGACCCGGCGATCCCGAGCAGGCTCGACCACCTGCTCGGCCACGGGCCCTCACCGCTGCCCCGCCTTGTATCGGTGGCCCGTCGTCTGGCGGACATGGGCTGCGGGGTGCTCGCGCTCACCTCGATCACCACCCACGCCTACTACGACGCGCTGTCCGCGCGGGTGGGGGTGCCGATCGTTGACGCGCGGGCGGCCGTCGCACGGGCGGTGGCGGAGTCGGGGGCGCGGCGGCCCGCGCTCGCGGGCACCGGACCGGCCCGGCGTCTCGGCCTGCTCGACGCGCCGCTGCGCGCGGCGGGCCTCGACCCGGTCCACCCCGACGACGCGGCCCAGCGGGAGCTCGACGCCCTCGTCCGCGAGGTGAAGGCGCGAGGGGTCACGCCGGACGCGGTACGGCGGCTCACCCGCATCCTGTCCGGCGGCTGGCGGGCGGACGCCGACGCGCTCGTCATCGCCTGCACCGACCTGTCGCCGCTCGCCGAGGCGGTCCCGGGAGCCCACGACGTCTCCCGCGTCCTCGCCCGCGCGGTCCTCGACCGGGCCCGCGCCACCGCCCCCGCGGCACGCCCGTGACCGCCCCGAGCCGGAACGCGGAGGCAGGCGGGCTCGGGCTGCTGGCGCGGCTTGGGTTCGGGGACGCGGGGAGCCGGGAGGAGTGGGAGGAGCTGGCGGGGAGGGGGCGGGGGCTCGCGTGGCGGCATCTCGGGCGGTCCGCGGCGGCGGTGGGGGACGCGGTGGCGGCGCTGCGCGCGACGCCGGGGAGTCCGCCGCGCACCGGGCACGCGGGCGACTGGGGTGATGTGTGGGGCGGGCGGAGCAGGGTGCTCGACTACAACGCCGTGGTCTGCCGGGATCTGGGGGCGGGGCGGCCGCTGCTGTACGACTTCACGCAGACCGAGACCGCCGCGCTCGACGGGGGCGACACGCTGTTCCTGCCCGGCTCGCTGCTGCGCGGCGGCGTCCGGGAGACGCTGCCGCTGCTGCGCCTCGTCGGCGGGCGGTTCGTGCCGCACGATCGAACCGAGCCGCTGTTCCTCCCGTTCGTCAAGACGCGCCGGGAGGGCGGGGAAGTGCCGCTGCTGCGGCTGCATCGCGAGCGCGCCAGGCCGCCCGTGCCCGTCGAGTACCACTCGGAGCTGTGGGCGCGGCACCGGGCGCGCATCACCGAGATCCTTACCGTGCTCGTGGAGTCCGCGCCGGACGGCCGCGCGCTCGAGCAGGTCTTCGGGCGGGCCGTCCGGCGTGACGGCGGCGTCGAGCGGGCCCCGCTCGTCCGGGACGGGCGGGGCTTCCGGATGGGCGACACCTGGTACGGCTCGGCCCGCGACGTCGCCGACGCCGCCCTGCTCGCGGTGGCCGCCGCGACGGCCGGGGACGCCTACGACGCCGTCATGCGCGCGCTTCCCGAGTCGGTTCCCCTCGCGGGCGTCGATGTCGTCGCCCTCACCTACGCCGTGCTCGGCGCGCACCGCCCTGACCGCGCCCCCGCCGCCGACGGACGGCCCGAGGTACACGTCCAGTGGGGCGCGCTGGCGATGGCAGGCCACCCACCGGGATCAAAGGGCTATTTCTTCCGTCGTGCGCAGAAAGCCGCGTGGATGTACGACGTGCTGGTACGCGCCCTACCGTGGGTTTCGCCGATCATGTTCGTCATCGCCCCGATCGCGCCCTTCCTGCTGTGGGCGCCAGAACGCGACACCACCGACCTCGACGCCCTGGAAGCCCTCCTTAACCGCGTGGGCGCGCTCGCCGCCGCGCACCCGTCGCCCGGCAGGCTCGCGCCCGAGGTGCGCAAGGCGGTCGCGGCCTGGACCGCCGACCATCCGCCGTCGCCCGACCTGCGCGACCGTCTCGCCTGGCGCAGCCGCGTCGCCCGCGCGCCGCTGCCCGAGAGCGGCCTGTGCGAACCGAGGGGCCTCGCCGCCCTGAGCTTCGCCCAGTCCTGTCTCACCGTCGACTCCCTGATCACGGCCGCGGCGGGCGCGGCCGGGAAGGAGGACAGATGAACAAGTCAGCGGACGCCGCCCCCGCCGCGCTCGACCGCGTCCTGGTCACCTCGCGCGACTACGACGAGTACCTCGCCATGTTCGCCCTCGACGACGCCACCGCCGCCACCGCACGCATCCTCGACTGTCCCGGCGGGGCGAGCGACTTCGGGTTCCGGGTCAGGGAACTCGGCGGCCGCGCCGTCTCCGTCGACCCGATCTACCGGCTCGACCCCTCGGCGCTGACCCTCTTCGTCCAGGAGGAGCTGGACCGTGGGGTGCGGCGGGCCAGGGCGGTCCCCGGCCTCTACGACTTCTCTTGGACGGGCGGGCTCACCGAGTACGTCCGGCGCAGGGAACGCGCAGCGCAGCGGTTCCTTGTGGACTACGCGCTCGACCGGGCCCACTACGTCGCGGCCGAGCTGCCCGACCTGCCCTTCCCGGACGGCGCGTTCGACCTCGCGCTCGTCCCGAACCTGCTGTTCGTCTACGCCGACCTCTTCGGACCCGACTGGCACCTGCGCGCGCTCGGCGAACTCGTCCGGGTGGCCGGGGAGGTCCGCGTCCACCCCGTCACCGACGTCGACGGGCGGCCCTACCCGGGCCTTGCCGCACTGCGCGCCGCGCTCGCCGCCGACGGGATCGGCACCGACCTCGTCGAGGTCGCCTACCGGCTGCATCCGGGCACCCAGCGGACGCTGGTGTGCGGGGGAAGGGGAAGTCGATGACCGCCACGGTTCCGCCGCTGGCCGGCCATGTGCTGCTGCTGTTCCTGCTCCAGGTCGGGCTGCTGCTCGCGGCCGCCGTCATGCTCGGCAGGCTCGCCGTGCGGTTCGGCTGGCCCGCCGTCGCCGGCGAGCTGTGCGCGGGCGTGCTGCTCGGCCCGTCGATCCTCGGGCAGTTCGCGCCCGGGGCGATGGAGTGGCTGTTCCCGCGCGACGCCGGGCAGTTCCATCTGCTCGACGCCGTCGGCCAGCTCGGCGTCCTGCTGCTCGTCGGGATCACCGGGGCCCAGATGGACCTCGGGCTGGTGCGCCGCAGAGGCAGGACCGCCGCCTACGTGAGCGCCGCGAGCCTCGTCATCCCGCTCGGGCTCGGCATCGGGGTCGGGCTGCTGCTCCCCGCGTCCTTCCACGGGCCCGAGGGCGACCGTACGGTGTTCGCGTTGTTCCTCGGCGTCGCCCTGTGCGTCAGCGCGATCCCGGTGATCGCCAAGACGCTCAGCGACATGAACCTGCTGCACCGCAACACCGGCCAGCTCACCCTCGCCGCCGCCACCGTCGACGACATCGCGGGCTGGCTGCTGCTGTCGGTCGTCTCGGCGATGGCCGCGTCCGGCGCGGGCGCGGGCCGGACGGCGGTGTCGGCGGCGTGCGTCGTGGTGGTCGCGCTGACCGCGTGGCTCGTGGTCCGTCCCGTGGCCCGGGTGACGCTGGCGCGGGCGGACCGGGCGAACGAGCCTCCGCTGGCGACGGCGGTCATCGTCATGCTGATGGTGCTCGCCGCCGCCGGGACGCACGCGGTCGGCCTCGAGGCCGTGTTCGGCGTGTTCGTGTGCGGGATGGCGATCCGCGCGAGCGGCGCGGCACGGCCGGAACTGCTCGCGCCGCTGCGGACCGTGGTGCTCGGCGTCCTCGCGCCGGTGTTCTTCGCGGCGGCGGGGCTGCGCATCGACCTGTCGGCGCTTGCGTCGCCCGCCGCCGCGGGCTGGGCGGCGCTCGTGCTGCTGCTGGCGATCGTCGGCAAGTTCGCCGGGGCCTACCTCGGGGCGCGGCTGGCCAGGCTGAACCGGTGGGAGGCGATCGCGCTGGGGGCCGGGCTCAACGCGCGGGGCGTCATCGAGATCGTCATCGCCACCGTTGGCCTGCGGATCGGGGTGCTGTCGTCGCGGATGTACACGATCATCGTGCTGGTGGCGGTGGTGACGTCGCTGATGGCCCCGCCCGTCCTGCGGTGGACGATGCGCAGGGTCGAGCACACCGCCGAGGAGGAGATGCGCGCCCGCGAGTTCGGGCTGAGCCGGGAGCCGACGCCGTGAGCCGACGGTCAGCCGCGGTCCCCGTCCGGGACCGCGGCCGCGGGGGCCTCGGCGGGCGCGGCGACGGGCTCGGGCGCGGGCTTGGGACGGTCGGTGACCAGGAAGACCGCCGCGAGGACCATCGCCATGCCGAACGGCATGCTCCAGCTGAGCGGCTCACTCAGGAAGACCGTCCCCCACAGCAGCCCGAACAGCGGCACGAGGAACGTGACCGACAGCGCGCCCGTCGGGCCCATCCTGGTCACCAGCAGGAAGAACAGGAAGAACCCGAGCGCGGTGCAGGCGAGGGCGAGCGCCACGACGGACAGGATGATGCCGGTGTCGGGGGTCTGCCGCGGCGGCAGCGCGAGCGTCGGCGCGAGGAGTATCGCCGCGGCGGCGAGGTTCTGCCCGGTTGCGGTGGCCAGCGGATGGGTATCAGGAAACCTGATCTTGGTGTAGACGCCGCCGAGCGCGTAGAACAGGGCGGCGAGCAGGCTCGCCCCGACCGCGAGGAGCATCATGCCGTCCACGTGCAGCGGGCCGAGGCCCACGAGGACGGCGACCCCCGCGACGCCGAGCAGCACGCCAGCGATCTGCGGTCCAGAAGGCCGCCTGCGCTGGCGCACCGCGGTCACCGCGAGCGCGAACAGCGGCGTCGTGGCGTTGAGTATTGCCGCGAGCGACGCGGTGATCTCCAGTTCCGCGACCGCGATAAGGGTGAACGGAAAGGCCGCCATCAAAGCGCCGAGGATGAGAAAGCCACGCCAATCCCGGCGGAAATCCGGCACTTTCCGCAGCAGTGCCCCGACCGCCAGCAGCGCCACCCCCGCCAGCAGCACCCGCGCCTCGGTCATGCTCACCGGGCCGAGCACCGGCGCGGCCTCCCGCATGAACAGGAAGGAGGCGCCCCACAGCGCGCCCACCCCGAGAAGACAGATGAAATCAATGACGGCCATGGAACTCCCCGGGAAGTGACGGCGAACGACTCATTGATATGCCACTACGATTGTTCACGGCAAACAAAAGCAATTCATCCGGAGGATGCGGAAGGCTCATGAATCTCGCGCAACTTCGCGCCCTGCGCGCCGTGCACGAGGCCGGCAGCGTGACCGGCGCGGCCGACCTGCTTGGCGTCACGCAGTCCGCGGTGAGCCACGCGCTCACGTCACTGGAGAACGAGCTCGGGATGCGGCTCGTCATCCGGGAGCGGTCCGGATGCTGTCTCACCGAGGTGGGCAGACGCCTCATGCCCCATGTGGTGGGGGCGCTGCACCACGTCGAGCGGTTCGCCGAGGAGGCCGCGGCGGCGTCCGGGCTGCTCGACGGACGGGTGCGGATCGGGGCGTTCCCGAGCGCGTGCCGCGTCCTGCCGAGGTTCGTGCGCGCGTTCCGCAAACTGCACCCGGCCGTCGACGTCGTGCTGCTCGAAGGCACCGACGCCGAGGTCGAGGAGTGGATCGGCACCGGCGTCATCGACCTCGGGGTCGTCTCCGGGCCGCGTCCCGACCTGCGGACCGTCCCGCTCGCCGCCGACGAGTTCCTCGCGGTGCTGCCGTCGGCGCACCCGCTCGCCGCCGAGCGGGCCGTCGGGCTCGCCGACCTGTCCGACGACCCGTTCCTGCTGTCGGCGGCGGGGTGTGAGCCGCTCATCCGGGCGCACTACCGCGCCGTCGGCCTCGACCTGTCCCCCGCCCACCGGGTGCAGCGCATGGACACGCTGCTCGCCATGGTCCGTGAGGACCTCGGCGTCAGCGTCGTGCCCTCGCTCGCCCTTCCCGAACTCCTCGACGGGATCAGGGCGATCCCGTTGCGTCCGCCGGCTCCCCGCTCGCTCCTGCTCGCCGCACCCGCCGACACCGAGCCGACCCCCGCCGCCCGCGCGTTCCTCGACGCGGTCACCGTCCAGCCGCCCGCTCCGCCGCCGTCCAGGCCGCCGGTACCGGCGCGCGCCACGCCGGTTCCCGTGCCGTGACCGGCGCGGCCCCCGTCCTGCGTCGGACGGGGGCCGCGCCGGGGGTCATGCGGCGAACTGGGCGGTCAGGCGGTCGAGGGCGTGCTCGCCGAACATCAGGTCGAGCTGGCCCGCGGAGTCGGCGGCGGACGCCTCGCTCCGGGGGAAGAGCGCGGTCTCGTAGGCGGTGAGGGCGGCTTCGACGTCGCCGGGGTGGGCGGCGATCGCGTGGGCGAGCTCCGCGCCGTCGAGCATGGCGAGGTTCGCGCCCTCGCCCGCGAACGGGGACATGAGGTGGGCGGCGTCACCGAGCAGGGTGACGCCGGGGACGCGGTCCCAGCGGTGGCCGACGGGCAGCGCGTTGATGCGGCGCGGGATCAGGGGGCCGTCCGCGTCGGCGATCAGCGCGCGGTAGGGGGCGTCCCATGCCGCGAAGGTGTCGAGGAGGGTGTGCTTGGCGGCTGCGGCGTCGGTGAAGTCGACGCCGTCGAGCCAGTCCTCGGGGGCGCGCAGCGCGGTGTAGACGTGCAGGCTTCCGTCGGTCTCGCGGTGCGCGAGGAAGCCCTGGCCGTCGTGCAGGGCGATGAAGAAGCCGCCGCCGATGAACGCGGCGCTGCCGGGGTGGCGGTCCTCGGCGTCGAGCAGGTCGCACTCGACGAACGAGATCCCCGTGTAGGCGGGCTTCGCGGGCGACACCAGCGGACGAATCCGCGACCACGCGCCGTCCGCGCCGACGAGGAGGTCGGTGGTGACGGTGCGGCCGTCGGCGAAGACGACCTCGTGGCGGCCGTCGCCGAGCGGGCGGGCCGCGGTCACCTTGGCGGCCCAGCGGACGGCGTCGGCGGGCAGGGAGTCGAGCAGGAGGTCGCGGAGCTGGCCCCGGTCGACCTCGGGGCGGTCGCCCTGGCCGTCGTCGGCCTCGTCCACGCGGAACGCGCCGGTGGCGTCGGCGAGGCGCATGGCCTCGCCGCCCGGGTGGACGAGGGCGCGGAACGGCTCGTGCAGGCCCGCGGCGCGCAGCGCGACCTGTCCGGAATCTGCGTGGATGTCGAGCATGCCGCCCTGGGTGCGGGTGTGCCTGTCGGGTTCGAGGTCGAACACCGCGGCGGTGACGCCGTGGACGTGCAGGACGCGGGCGAGCGTCAGGCCGCCGAGGCCCGCGCCGACGATGACGATCGGGTGGTGTGCGGTCATGGTGATTCCCCCTGAGATGTGGTGGTTGGGTAAAGGGTCAGGCGGCCGGGGCCGGGCGCGCGGGGCGCGGCGCGGTCCTTGTGCGCAACGGCACCTCGCGGACGGCGAGGGCGGCAGGGACGGCGACGGCGCACAGCGCGCACGCCGCCCAGAAGACCGACTGGGTGCCCTCGGCGACGGCGTGCGCGTAGGCGGGCCCGTCCGTCGCGGCTCCGGCGGCGGTCAGCGAGCGGGACAGCAGCGCGCCGAAGACCGCGACGGCGAGGGAGCCGCCGAGCGTCCGGAACAGGTTGATCGCGGCGGTGGCCGAGCCCAGGTCGCGCATCTCCACGCTGTTCTGCGCGATGGTCGTGGTCATCTGCATGGTCAGGCCGAGGCCCGCGCCGACGACGGCCATGAACACGCCGGTCGTGACGCGGCCGGTGGCGGCGTCCATCGTCGCGAGGAGGGCCGAGCCGATGGTCAGCAGCGCCGCGCCGAGGACGGGGAAGATCTTGTACCTGCCGGTGCGGGTCATGACCCGGCCGGGGATCTGCGACACGACAACGATCGCGGCCATCATCGGCAGCAGGAGCAGCCCGGAGTCGGCGGCCGACGCGTGCTGCACGCTCTGCTGGTAGAGCGGGAGGTACAGGGACGCGCCGAACATCATCCCGCCGACCACGACGGTGACGACCGAGACGAGGCCCATGTTGCGGTGCTTGAAGATGCGCAAGGGCAGCAGCGGTTCGGCGACCCGGCGCTGGACCGCCACGAACGCGGCGAGGGTGACGAGGGCGAGCGCGGCGAGGCCGAGGATCTGGGGTGACGCCCAGGCGTAGCGGACTCCGGCCCAGGAGGCCGCGAGGACCGTGGCGGAGATCGTCACGGCGAGCAGGGCCACGCCCGCCCAGTCGATCCTCGCCGGTCGCCGGACTGCCGGGAGCTTCAGCATGGTCCGCGACCAGACGAACGCGACGAGGCCGAGCGGCAGGTTGACGAAGAACGCCCACCGCCAGCCGAGGTGCCCGGTGACGAACCCGCCGACCAGCGGCCCGCCGATCGTGCCGAGCGCCGTCACGATCGCCGTCATGCCCTGGTAGCGGCCGCGTTCGCGCGGCGGGACGAGATCGCCGATCAGCGCGAAAGCGCCGACCGACAGGCCGCCCGCGCCGAGGCCCTGGAGCACGCGGAAGCCGATGAGCTGGCCCATCGACTGGGCGAGCCCCGAGGCGACCGACCCGATCAGGAACACCACGATCGAGGCGAGGAACACGTTCTTGCGGCCGCGCAGGTCGCCGAGCTTGCCCCACACCGGCGTCGAGATCGCGGTGGCGAGCACGTAGGCGGTCACCACCCACGACAGGTGGTCGAGCCCGCCGAGCTCCCTGGTGATCGTCGGCATCGCGGTGCCGACGATGGTGTTGTCGAGCATCGCGAGCAGCATCGCGAGCATGACGCCGAGCAGCGTCCATCGGACGCGGCTGTCGCTCATCGCCGGGAACCCCGGCGTTTCAACTTCTTCTGCGGATTTCTCGGTCATGGCCGACTTCCTTCTGTTCGCGACCCGGACGCGGGCCCTGACGCGCCGGATCACGGATTCGGGCATTCCGCCCTTGCCGTCCGGCGGGGCCACAGTACGTGGAACAGAGCAAAAGTTGCAACCGTTCAAATTTTGGTTCTGTTGCATGATCTCCGGTAGGGTGGGCGCATGACCGACGCGGAGACCACGGGCGGACGCAGGGAACGCAAGAAGGCGGCGACCCGCAGGGCGCTCGCCGACGCCGCGCTCCGGCTCTTCCTGGAACGCGGCTACGACCAGGTCGGCGTGCGGGAGATCGCCGAGGCGGCCGACGTCTCCGTGACGACGCTGTTCAACCACTTCCCGGGCGGCAAGGAGGCCCTGGTCTTCGACGAGGACGCCGACCACGAGGCGGCGCTGGTCGCCGCGGTCACCGAACGTCCTGAGGGGCAGTCGATCCCCGAGGCCCTGCGCGCCTACCTGATCAGCCGCGTCGCGGACCCGTCCGGCGAGGACCCCCGGATGCGCGACTTCCACCGCCTCGTGGACGAGACCCCCGCGCTACGCGGCGCGTCCCGCGCGATGTGGATGCGCCACGAACAGGCCCTTGCCGCCGCGCTCGCCACCGCGACGGGCCGCCCCGCCGACGACCTCCTCTGCGCCGCCTACGCCCACTTCACCCTCAGCATCCTGTTCTTCGCCCACTCCCACCCCGACCCGACCACCGTCGTCACCGACCTCTCCACCCTCCTGGAATCCGGCTGGACCACCACCATCACCACCCATCCCCCCCACACCCCCACCCACAACGCCACACCCTGACACCCACCCCAACCCCACCCCACCCCCACCCCACCGGCCCCGGCACCCCAGCTTCGGTGACAACGGTTTCGACCTCACACGGCACGGCTTCACCCCGCCGCCACTGGACCAGCTCCGTCCAGTACACGCGGGTGGCAAGATACGACCTCACCTGCCACGACACCCCACTCTCAACCGCGACCCCGCCGCGCGGCACCTCGAACGAGGCCCCCCGACCTCCAGAGGGCGCCCCGATCACCGCCAGCGCAACAACATTGACAAGCAAAAGCCCCCACCCCAGCGTAAACCTGAGCACCCCAAGCAGAACCACCGCAACACACGTCGCCGCCACAAGACCAAGTCCGTGCCCGTCCCCGGTGAGAAACACGACCTCAGGAAAGTCGAACGCGATCCACCGAGCCGTCCGCAACCGCTCCCCCGCATACGCCGCCACCCACCCCGCCAGCGCGACCGTCAGCGCAACGACGAGGGCGACGCGAGGCCGCCGCCGCAGCGCGACAAGCCCCACGACCGCGTAAATCAGCGCCACGCAGCTCAGGTACCGGCCATAGGCGAAATTCCCGACCCGGTCCTCATCCGGCAACGCCGCCGACGACGCGTACGCGAGCCGACGGTCACCGCGAGCAGCGCGACCGCCCCGGCCCGGAACCGTGGCTCGCGGACCGCCGCCACCACCGCAACAAGCCCAACCCCGCCCAGCCCCCACGTCGCCACGACCAGGTACCAGAGCTGCCCCGCCGCTCCCGACCACGCCCACAGCTGCCCGTCCACGCTGAACATCCGGTCCGCAAGCAGCCCACCAAGATCACGAGCCCCACCCGGATACAGCGAGGCGGCCACATACCCGTTGAGCGCCCGTCCCGCCGCCCACCCGACGGCAAGCACCCCGAGCCCCACCCCCAGCACCGGAGGCCGCCGCCACGCGAAGACCAACAGCACCGCGACATGCACCACCGCGACGACCGCACCCCGCGCGTGTACCGCCGCCGCTCCCGCCGCCAGGGCTCCGGCCCACGCGGCCGCCCATACCGGCGCCGTAAGCAGGGCTCCGGCTCCTGGGACGGCCTGTACCGGCCGTGCGGTCACGGCTCCGGGCCGCGTGACCGCCCGCGCTGACCTCGCCGGCAGCTCTACGGGCCGTGTGGAGGGCCGCAGCTGCCTTGTGGGTGCTCGGTGGGTGGGGGTTGCGGGGTGGGGTTGGGTTGCGTGGTCTAGGGCGAGTAGCCAGGTGAGGAGGAGGGTGGGCAGGATGGCGTCGGCCAGGGCGTAGCGCGTGAAGAGGACGGTGGCGGGGAGGAGGGCGGCTGTCCAGGCGGTGAGCAGGGCGCTGCCGCCGACCTGGCCGAGGCGGCGTAGGAGGAGGTAGACGAGGGGGAAGGTCAGTGCGCCGAGCAGCGCGTTGACGGCGAGTGTCAGGCGGTACACGGTCTCGGGGTCGTCGGTCAGGTGGTAGAGCGGGGCGAGCAGGAGCGGGTAGCCGGCCTGGTAGAAGGTGTGGCCGGTGAAGTCGGTGCCCGGGCCGCCGGCGAGCAGGCGGGCGGCGACGAGGTAGCCGGTCTCGTCCGGGTCCGCGACGGGCCCGTCGGAGTGTCTTGCGGGGAGGAAACGGACGGCGGCCTGGGTGAGGTAGCCGAGGAGCAGCATGCGGCGAACTGACATGTCGGCCACGGTCGTGGCGGACTGTCATGGGGGTGTCTGCGGGATGTTCGGGTCTTGTGACATGAGGGGCAGGGGGAGGGGTGGGTTCTGATAATTGGGGTTGTGGCTCGGATATTGCTTGTTGAGGATGATTTTTCGGCGCGTGCTGCGCTTGGCCTTGCGCTCAGTCGGCTTGGGCACAGGGTGGGCGGCGTGGCCGATGGGGAGAGTGCGCTTGCGGAGATTTCCGTGCGGCGGCCGGAACTTGCGCTGCTTGATGTGATGCTTCCCGGTCTTGATGGGATCGAGGTGTGTCGCAGGATTCGGAACAGTGATTCGTTGCCGGTCATTCTGCTTACCGCGCTGGGTGACGATCTTGATGTCGTCACCGGGCTTGAGGCGGGGGCTGACGACTATGTGGTCAAGCCCGTTGAGCCGCGGGTGCTTGACGCGAGGATTCGTTCGGTGCTGCGTCGGGTCACCTCGGCGCGGCCGGACGTCACGGCCTATGGGGATCTTGTGGTGGACCGGGCCGCGCTGCGGGTGCTGCGCGACGGGGTCGACCTGCGGCTCACGCCGACCGAATTGCGGCTTCTGCTGGAGTTGACGCGGATGCCGGGGAAGGCGTTGACGCGGCGGCAGTTGCTCGCGGAGGTGTGGGAGATCACGCACGCGGGGGACTCGCGGCTCGTTGACGCGTGCGTGCAGCGGGTGCGGGCGAAGATCTCGGCCGAGTACATCGAGACGGTCCGGGGGTTCGGCTACCGGTTCGTCGCGCCGTGAGCGGGCTGTTCGCGCGGATGTCGGCCGCGCTGCTCGGGGTGTGCGTGGTCGCCGCGGCGTTGGCGTCCGGGATCTCCTATGTGCTGTTCCGCGCGAACGTGCTCGAGCGGGCGGAGAGCAGGGTCGTGTCGGCCTTTCGGGCCGCGGTGTCGGGGGCGGTGCCCGCGCGGGAGGTCGCGTTCGGCGGTGACGTCGTCGCCTGGCAGGTGCGCGACGCCCTCGCACCGCTCGGCCGCGCCTTCGCCACCCAGATCCCCACGCCGGGCTACGGCGCCTGGTCAGGCGGGGTCGCTGAGGTGGGCGTCCCGCTCCCGCTGACGTTCGTGCTCGCGGCGGACGAGGGGCTTGTGCATCGGAGGCTTGTGCATGAAGGCCGGCCTTATCTGCTCGTCGGCTCGCGGGTGTGGCGGGAGGACTCGGCGGGGACGCGCACACCCACCGATGTGATCGCGTTCCTTGCCGTCGACCTTCGGGCGGAACAGGAGGATCTGCGCGGGTTTCTGGTGTCCGTGCTGGTCGCCGACGGGGTCGCCGTGCTCGTCGCGGTGCTGCTCGCCTGGCTGCTGGCGCGCAGGGTGCTGCGCCCGGTGCGCGAGCTGGGCGCGGCGGCGCGGGCGCTCGGCGAGGGCGACCTCGCCACGCGCGTCAAAATCCACGGCCGCGACGAGCTCGCCGACCTCGCCCGGACCTTCAACCGGACAGCCGAGACGCTTGAGCGGCAGGTCGCGGTCTCGCGGAGGTTCGCCGCCGACGTGTCCCACGAGCTGCGCACCCCGCTCACCTCGATGGTCGCCGTCGTCGAGGTCCTCGCCGAGGAGGACCTTCCCGACGAGACCGCGGCGGCCGTCGGGCTCGTCGCCGAGCAGACGCGGCGGCTGCGCCGTCTCGTCGGCGACCTGCTGGAGATCAGCCTCCTCGACGCCGACGCCGCGACCCTCGTCCCCGACGAGATCGAGGTCCGCGCCTTCCTCACCGAGGCGGTCACCTCACGCGGCTGGGAGGCCCAGATCGTCGGCGACCCGGACGCGGTGTTCCGGCTCGACCCGCGCCGCTTCGACGTGATCGTCGCCAACCTCGTCGGCAACGCGGTCAGCTACGGCGCACCGCCCGTCGTCGTCTCCTTCCACCTGGACGACGACGGCATGACCGTCACCGTCTCCGACGACGGCCCGGGAATCCCCGCCGAGCTGCTGCCCGTCGTCTTCGACAGGTTCGTCCGGGGCGACGCCTCACGCGGCAGGACCGAGGGCGGCGGCCTCGGCCTGGCGATCGCCCGCGCCAACGCCGAGCTGCACGGCGGCAGCCTCGACGCGGCCAACCACAGCGGGGCCGTGTTCACCCTGCGGCTGCCCCGGGAGGCCCCGTGCGCGTCATGATCGTGTCGCTGCTGCTGCTCACCGGCTGCGGCGTCACCGCGACCGGCGTCCGGCACGACCCAGCGCCGCCGCCCGTCGCCCGGGGCGCGACGACCACCGTCAGGATCTACCTGGTCAAGGACGGCGGCCTCGCACCCGTCACCCGCGAGTGGCCGGGCACGGGGGACTTCGCCCTTGAGGCGCTGACCGAGGGCCCGACCAGCCGGGAGAGCCGCCTCGGATACCGAAGCGAGGTCCCCTTCGTCAGGCTCGCGGTCGGTTTCGAGCCGGGCCACATCATGGTCCACGCCCTCGAAGACGGCGTCTGGACCGAACCGGCAAGGCGGCAACTCGCGTGCACGCTGAAGCACGCCTTCCCGAACACCCCGATGATCTCCCTCAGCGGGCCGGACCCCGAGACGCGAACGGCCCTGACCTGCACGCTGTAGCGGCCGGAGCCGGGGGTGCGGGGAGCCTAGGATGGGGGGATGGGGATTGAACTGCGCCTGCTCGGACAGGTGCGGTGGCGGGGGCGGGCGGTGGTCGGGGACCGGGCCCAGGCGCTGCTCGCGGCGCTGGCGGGGGCGGGACGCGGGGTGAGCGCGGGGACGCTCGTGGCGGAGGTCTGGGGCGAGGAGGAGCCGGTCAATCCGGGCAAGGCGCTGCAGGTGCTGGTGTCGCGGACGCGGGCCGTGGTCGGGGCGGAGACCGTGCTGACCGAGGGCGGCGGATACCGGCTCGGGGTCGCCGCCGACGAGGTCGACGCCGGACGCCTGCGCGGCCTTGCCGAGCGGGCGCGGGAACTCCTCGATGACGACCCGGCCGGGGCCGTCGCGGCCGCCGAGGAGGCCCTTGCGCTGGGCGCGGGCGCGCTGCCCGCCGAGGGCGACGGACCGCTCGCCGAGGTCAGACGGGCGGCGGAGCGGGACCTGAGCGACGTGCGCGTGGTCCTCGCGCGGGCGCGCGCCCGCACCGGCGAGCACGCGACGGCCCTCGACGCGCTCGCCGAGGCCGCCCACGTCCACCCCGACGACGAGGGCCTGCTCGCCGACCTGCTGCGCAGCGAGGCAGCCGTGCGCGGCGCGGGCGCGGCGCTCGACAGGTTCGCGCGCTACCGGGCCGGGCTGCGCGAACGCGTCGGAGCCGAGCCCGGGCCCGAGCTGCGCAGGGTGCACCGCGAGCTGCTCGCGCTCGACAGCCCCGTCCGGTCCGGCGTGCGGTTCGACGCGACCCCGCTGCTCGGCCGCGACGACGACCTCAAGAACATCCGCGCGCTGCTCACGACGTCGCCCGTGGTGTCGATCCTCGGGCCGGGCGGGCTCGGCAAGACAAGGCTCGCCCACGCCGTCGCCAGGGACGCGCCGCAGCCCGTCGTGCACTTCGTGGAACTCGTCGGCGTCACCTCCCCCGACGGCCTGGTCGGCGAGGTCGGGTCGGCGCTCGGCGTCCGCGACTCCGTCACCGGACGGCACGCGCTCACCCCCGCGCAGCGCGCCGACGTCCGCGCGCGGATCGCCCAGCAGCTCGACCTCGCGCCGACCCTGCTCGTCCTCGACAACTGCGAGCACCTTGTCGAGGCGGTCGCCGACCTCGTCGCGTACCTGACCGCGACGACGCGCGAGGCGCGCGTGCTCACCACGACCCGCGCGCCGCTGGAGATCGCCGCCGAGCGCGTCTACCCGCTGCCGCAGCTCGGCACCGGCGACGCCGTCGCCCTCTTCCGCGACCGTGCGACGGCCGCGCGGCCCGGCGTCCGCCTCGCCCCCGACGACGTCAGGGCCGTCGTGGACCGCCTCGACGGCCTCCCCCTGGCGATCGAGCTCGCCGCCGCCAAGGTCAGGGTGATGTCCCCCGCCGAGATCGCCCGCAGGCTCGACGACAGGTTCGCGCTGCTGCGCGGCGGCGACCGCAGCGCCCCGTCGCGGCACAGGACGCTCGGCGCGGTGATCGACTGGTCGTGGAGCCTGCTCGGCGAGCCGGAGCGCCGCGCCCTGCGCCGTCTGTCCTCCTTCCCCGACGGCTTCACCCTCGAGGCCGCCGAGGAGGTGATCGGCGAAGGGGCGCTCGATGACGTGTCCGAGCTCGTCGCGCAGTCCCTGCTGACCGTCGTGGAGACCGCCGAGGGCGTCCGCTACCGGATGCTGGAGACCGTCCGCGAGTACGGACGCAAGCGGCTCGAGTCCGCCGGGGAGACCGCCGAGGCGCGGGCCGCCGTGCGGGCGTGGGCCGTCGGTTACGCCACGCGGCACGGTGCGCTCCTGTACTCGCCCCAGCAGGTCGAGGCGATGGACCTGATGCGGGTG
Organism: Actinocorallia sp. A-T 12471; assembly: GCF_033875155.1. Classification (NCBI taxonomy): domain Bacteria; kingdom Bacillati; phylum Actinomycetota; class Actinomycetes; order Streptosporangiales; family Thermomonosporaceae; genus Actinocorallia; species Actinocorallia sp. A-T 12471. The sequence continues at coordinate 277,689 of NZ_JAWZTE010000007.1, forward strand.
GAGGAGACCAACCTCGCCGACATCCTGCGCGACGCCCTCGCCGACCCCGACCCGGAAGCCGTGGTCATCCTGTTCGCCGCGCTCGGCGGCTACTGGTCGATCTGCGGCGACCACCAGCGCGGGTTCGTCCTCGCCCCTGCGCTCGCGGCGGCGCTCGACGGCTGGACGCCGCCGCCGCGCCTGCTCGACCGGGCGCGGATCGCGGTCGGAATCGCGCTGCTCAACACGATGATCACGCCGTCGGGGGACACGGCGACCCTGAGCGGGATGCTCGCCGCGCTCGGCACCGACTCGGCCAACCCCGAGGTGCGCGGCATGGCGACGGCGCTGCTCGCCTCCGCCCGCGACCCCGAGCGCGGCCTTGAGGAGCTCGCCGACGACCCCGATCCCGTCACCCGGGGGATCGCGCTGCACTGGCTGAGCCACGACCGGGAGAACGCGGGCGACCCCGAGGGCGCGATCGACGCGGCCCGCGCGGCGCTCGACCTCATCGGCGACGAGGGCGGCCCGTGGCGGCGCGCGGTGCTGCACACCCAGCTCGTCGGCCTCTACCAGCATGTGGAGAACAGCGACGCGGCGGCCGCGCACGCCGCCGAGGCGCTGCCGGTGCTGGAGCGGCTCGGCGCGGTGGACGAGGTCGTCCAGGTGCGCGCGTTCCTCATCACCTTCGCGATCGTGGAGGGCCGGATCGCCGAGGCCACGCGGATGGTCGAGGAGTTGGAGGCGTACGCGGCCCAGGGCGTGTTCACCGAGGCGATGGCCATCGCGGCGAGCCGGGCCCAGCTCGCCCTCGCCTCGGGTGACGTCGCCGAGGGCCTGCTGCTGCACCGGGAGGCCGCCGAGGCGCTGCGGAACATGCGGCTGCCCGGCACGTCGACGACCTTCGAGCCGTGGATGGTCATGGGCGAGGCGATGGCGCTCGCGGCCTTCGCCCAGTACTGCGCGGGCGACGACGGGGCCGACTTCTTCGCGTCGCTGCGCGCGCGGGCCCCTGAGCTGCTCGAGCCCGACCGGCCGTCCCGCGACATCCCGATGGTGGGCACGATGCTCGCCGGGCTCGGCCTGTGGGTGCTGCTGAAGGGCGCGCCGCCGCACGACGACGCCGTCCGGCTGCTCGTGCTCGCCGGGCGGTTCGCCTACAACCGGTTCATGCCGACGATGCGCTGGGAGCTCCTGGCCGGGCACGCCGAACGCGTCGCGCCGGGGGTGCTGGCCAGGATCGAGGCCGAATACGCCGAGCGGCGCGGCCCCGACCTTGTGGACGAGGCGCGCGCCGTTCTGGAGCGGGTGCTCTGAGCTACATCTTGCGCGAGTAGGACCGGACGGCCAGGGGCGCGAAGATCGCCACGACCGCGACGCACCCGACGACCGCCCAGCCGACCTCGGCGGTGACCGCGCCGTCGTTGAACAGGTCGCGGACGGCGGAGACGACGTGCGAGACCGGGTTGATCTTGACGAACCCCTGGAGCCAGCCGGGCAGGGTCTCGGCCGGGACGAACGCGTTGGACAGGAACGTCAGCGGGAACATGATCATCATCGAGATGCCCTGGACGCTCTGCGCCGACCGCGCCATCGTGCCGAGCCAGGTGAAGATCCACGCCAGCGACCAGCCCGCGACGACCGTCAGCGCGATGCCGCCGACGCAGCCGAGCACGCCGCCTTCCGGCCGGTACCCGATGACGAGGCCGGTGACGAGCGTCAGCACCGAGGCGATCAGGTAGCGGACGAGGTCGGCGACCATCGGCCCGGCCAGCGGCGCGATCCGCGCGATCGGCAGGGACTTGAAGCGGTCGAAGACGCCCTTGTCCATGTCCTCGCGCAGCTGCACGCCGGTCGCCATGCAGACGGTGAGGGCGGTCTGGGCGAGAATGCCGGGGATGAGCAGCGGCAGGTAGTCGCTCACCGAGCCGGAGATCGCGCCGCCGAAGATGAACGCGAACATCGCGGTGAACAGCAGCGGCTGGATGAGCACGTCGAAGAACTGCTCGGGCTTACGGCGCATCTTCTTCAGCGCCCGCCACGCCATCGCCAGGATCTGCGTTCCGGTCTCCTGGAGCGAGGTGCGCGGCTTCGTGCGGGCGATGGCGGCGGAGGGGTCGACCCGCCGGGGGTCGCGGGAGGTGGGGGCGAGAACGGTCATCGGACCGCCTCCTTCCGGGGCTCGTCGGCCTTGTCGCCGGACTTGGGCTCGTCCGCGCCGTGGCCGGTCAGGGTGAGGAAGACCTCGTCGAGGGTCGGCTTGGCGACGCTCACCGAGGCGATGGACAGACCCGCCTCGCGCAGGCCGATGAGGACGTCGGCGGCCCGGTTCGGGTCGGGCAGGGCGACGTTCATCAGGCCGGACTCGGGGGTGAGGACGGGCTCCTCCCCCAGCAGCCGCCGGACGACGTGGGCGGCCAGGCCGGTGTCCGCGCCGTCGGCGAGGCGCAGTTGCAGGGTCGAGTCGCCGACCTGGGTCTTCAGCGCGTCGGGGGTGTCCTCGGCGACCTTGCGGCCGCGGTCGATGACGGCGACGCGGTCGGCGAGCTGGTCTGCCTCGTCCAGGTACTGGGTGGTGAGCAGGATCGTCGAGCCGTCGGTGACGAGTTCGCGGATCGTGTCCCACATCTGGCCGCGCGTCCTCGGGTCGAGGCCGGTCGTGGGCTCGTCGAGGAAGATCAGGGGCGGGCGGGTGATCAGGCTCGAGGCGAGGTCGAGCCGGCGGCGCATGCCGCCGCTGAACTGCGCGAGGGGCCGTTCGGCCGCCTCCTGGAGGCCGAAGCGGTCGAGCAGGTCTCCCGCGATCGCCTTGGCCCGCGCGCTGGGCAGGCCCTGGAGGCGGGCGAACAGCCACAGGTTCTCGCGCGCGGTCAGGTCCTCGTCCACCGAGGCGTACTGCCCGGTGACGCCGACGAGCTGACGGATGCGGTGCGGCTCCTTCCTGACGTCCACGCCGAAGATCTCCGCGCGGCCGCCGTCGATCGGCAGCAGGGTCGCGAGCATCCTGAGGGTGGTGGTCTTGCCCGCCCCGTTGGGGCCGAGCACCCCGAAGATCTCGCCCTGCCGCACGTGCAGGTCGATGCCGTCCACGCCACGGAAGTCACCGAAGTCCTTGATCAGGCCCTCGGCCCGGACGGCGCTGAGGTCCGCCATGAGCGCGTCTCCTCTCTCCGCCGGGTCCCTCCCGGCGTCCGAGGTAAAGACTGCGGCCCGCCGGATTCGCGACGGCTTCACCCCGGTTTCACCCCGCACCGGACGGCTTCACCAAACGCCCGCCATAATGGCTGGGTGAAACCGGATTGGAGCCTGCGGCTGCTGCGTGCCAGCGGGTTCGGTTCGGTGTGCGCGGTGGTCTCGGCCGGGGCGCACTACTACGGCGGCGGCGCGCTGATCGGGCCCGGCGTGTTCGGGCTCGCCGCGCTGGCGTTGACGGTCGGGGCCTTCCTGCTCGGCGGGCGCGAACGCGGGATGGGCGTGATCCTTCCCGCGACGTTCGCGGCGCAGTACGGGCTGCACTCGCTGTTCGGCGAGCTGTCCCCCGTCGCAGGCGTCGAGGCGCTCGACGGCTCGGGCATGGTCTCCATGGACCACACGCACGGCTCGATGCTGCTCACCCACGTGATCGTCGCGCTGCTGTCGGCGGCGTGGCTGCGCAGGGGCGAGGAGCTGTTCTGCGCCCTCGTGCGGCGGCTCGCCGCGCGAATCCTGCGGCTTACCCGGCCCGCGCTGCCCGCGATCCTCTTCGTCAAGGCGCCCGTCCCCGCGCCGGTGATGGCGTGCGTTCCGGTGGCGGTGACCACCGAGGTCTCGCGGCGCGGACCGCCCACGACGTTCTCTCTCTGACCTTTCCCCCTTTTTCGTCAGACCTTCGGCGTGCGCGCCGGAGGTCCATGGCCGCGTGGCCGTGCGCCCGCGCCATGAGAGACCGTCGTGGAGTCCGACGTTGTCCCTGCGGTCCCCCATGCCCGTCCGGCCGGAAGCCGGACGGGCCCCCAGCCCTGCCGCCCTGAGCGGCCTTCGGGCGCTCGCCTTGCGCCTGCACTTCTACGCCGGCGTACTCGTCGCGCCCTTCCTGCTCGTCGCCGCCGTCACCGGCCTGCTCTACGCGGGTTCGTGGCAGGCCGAGAAGATCATCTACTCCGACGTGCTCACCGTGCCCGCCTCGGGTGAGCGCCTGCCCGTCCAGCGCCAGGTAGACCTCGCCAAGGCCGCGCGGCCCGACGCGACGGTCCTCGCCGTCCGGCCGTCGGTCGAGGACGGGGCCACCACCCGCGTCCTCATGGACGCCGACGGCCTCGGCGAGTCAGAACGGCTCGCGGTGTACGTCGACCCGTATCGGGGGGAGGTGAAGGGCGAGCTCGTCGTCTACGGGTCGTCCGAGGCGCTGCCGCTGCGCGCGTGGATCTCCCAGACCCACCGGCACCTGCACCTCGGCGAGCCCGGCCGCCTGTACAGCGAACTCGCCGCGTCCTGGCTGTGGGTCGTGGTCTTGGCGGGGCTCGTGCTGTGGATCGGCCGCAGGCGGGCCCGCCGCCGCGACCTCGCGCTGCCCGAGCGGGGGGTCAAGGGCCGCAGGCGCGTCATGTCCCTGCACGGGACGGTCGGCCTGTGGGCGGCCGCCGGGTTCCTGTTCCTGTCGGCGACCGGCCTCACCTGGTCGACCCACGCGGGTAAGCGGGTCGACGTCCTCCAGACGAAGCTCAACGGGGTCACCCCGTCCCTCGCCGGGACCGCGGCGGGCCACCACGGGCCGTCGTCCGGCGACGGGCACGCCGGGCACACCGCGGCCGCCGACGTCGACCTGATCTTGCGCTCCGCCGCGCTCGACGGGCCCGTCGAGGCCGTCTACCCGGCCGAGGCCGACCAGGCGTTCGTGGTCAAGCAGACCGACAGGTCATGGCCGCTGCGCCAGGATGCCAAGGCGCTCGACCCGACCACCGGCGAGGTGCTCGACACCCTGCGTTTCGCCGACTACCCGCCCCTGGCCAAGCTGACCTCGATCGGCATCTCCGCGCACATGGGTTCGCTGTTCGGCCTCGCCAACCAGCTGCTCCTCGCGTTCCTCGCCCTCGCGCTGATCGCCCTCATCGTCCTCGGCTACGTCATGTGGTGGAAGCGCGGCCGACACGGCTTCGGCAGGCCCATCCCGCGCGGCGCATGGCGCACCGCACCGCCCTGGCTCCTCGCGTCCCTCACCCTCGCCGCCCTCGCCGCCTCCTGGCTCGCCCCCCTCTTCGCCTACACCCTCCTCGCTTTCCTCCTCCTCGACCTCACCATCGGCATGGTCCAGCGGCGGAGAGCCTGACCCACGGGCGGCCCCCTGCCCCGGGGGCCGCCCCCACCCATCTCCGAGCGCACGCCCGCACCCGCACCCGTCTTCGGGCGGGCTCTCGCGGTCGCGCACGCAACTCCCCCACGGCCCCGGCCAGGCCGTCGCCGAGCGAGCCGACCACGAGCGCCCGTTCGCCGACCTTCCGTCCTTCAAGACCGACCCGTCATCGACGCCAGTTCACCCCGGTCCGACCACGCCTCACCGAAGCCGACCTGCTGAACCTGTGGGCCTTGTGATGAGCATGTTGCCGAGTCCGATGACGTCGTATTTCTCCAACGTCACGTGAACCTGGGCCGCCCGCAGCCAGCGAACGCGCGGGTCATCGTGGGCGACGCTGGTAGCGCTGGCCACCAGACCGGCGGGGGTCGGCCGGTAAAGCATCCCCGAGAACGCCGCCGGTGCGACGCGGCGGGGCCGCAGCACGACATGACCGTCACGCAGATGCGGACACAACCGCGCCGACCGCTCCACACATCCGGGACATACGGGCGGATGCGCCGTCATGACGGGCGCGGGCCACGGCCCTTCAGCGCTCTCATACTCCTTCCGCGAGAGCATCCACAGCGCGCTTTTCCCGCAGGGCGTTCCGCACACCTGGCACAGCAGGCCCCGCATCGCGCGCCGCTGCCGCAGGACATGCACGTTCGCGAACTGCGGAACCCCCACCCCCGGACTGAACCCCATCCGCGTCCACAAGACCCCGTCCCGATCACGATCTTCGGCCCGCTCATCGACGTAGCCGATCCCCTTGCCACGGACCACCACCGCGACCGGCAAGGTCTCCTCCGACGACCACGCCGTGATGTACGGCACTGTCCCCCACCGCGCCAGATTCACCACAGAGGCTGACATATACCCACACCTTCCTCAGGCCGAGAGTGCGACGGGGTAAGGGCCGCGCCCAGATCCAGCCCGATCACGACACCGCCCGCACGCACCCGCACGGCCCGTGACGCCACACCGTCGCCAGCACCCCCGACGTCGTGGTCTGGGTGACGGCGGCGGTGTAGCCCCGGACGACCATCAGGCCGCGCCCGCCCTCCGCGAGATCATCCACCGCCACGGGTGACCCGGCGTCCAAGGCCGCCCGCTCCGCGAGCACCCCCACCGGCGTAGCCGGACGCCCCGCGCCCTCGCCGATGGGATGCCGGACCTCACCGCGCAGCGACCCGCCCTCATGCCAGAGCGTCAGCACCACCGACACCGGGACCGTGCCGTGCCGAACCGCGTTCCCCAGCAGCTCTGACACGACAACGAGCAGGTCGCCCAGCACCTCACAGCCCACGAGGAGCCGACGGCACCGCGCACGCGTCGCCCCCACCGACCGGGCATCCGCGCCCCCCCGAACCTCCACATGCGCCCCCAGCACGACCGCCAACCGGTCAACCGCCCCCGCCACATCCTCAGCGGGCAACCGCTCCCCCCGCGCGAGCACAAACTGACGGCTCCCCTCCGGACCCGGCTCCAACGTCACCCGCTCCACCACACCCCCCGAGCCGGCCCGCGCCACCCGCAGACACGGCACCCCCACCCGCGAACTCCCCGGCGACACCACCAGGTCACCCCGCCGCCGAAGCCACGCCCCCAACTCCTCCATCCCAGCCGGACAGGCCAGAGCGGGCAGTCCTCTACGATTGCTATCCACGGTCGGACTCGCTTCCGATCAAGACCCTGCGCCGGTGCCTGCCAAGTCCCCGGCCAGGGTCGTTTTGTTTTGGTGCGGCTACTTTTCGTGTTTTCTCCGCGCGGCGGAGTCGCTACCTGCGATCCTGAGTCATACGAGCACCGTAGCCCATACATTGCAACGTCTCAACATAGTAGGTGCGAAAGTTATGAGTACGTCGATCGTTCTACGGCGTCGCCTCGCGTCAAGGCTGGTGGACTACCGGAAGACGGCAGGGTTGACCCAGAGAGATGCGGCGGCCCACTTGGGGGCGGGCGTCAGCAAGATCATTCGCATTGAGACCGCAGAATCCACGGTGAGCGTCGGCGACCTTCGCTCGCTACTGACGCTGTACAAGATCACAGATCCAGAAGAGTGCGACGAGCTTGTAGAACTTGCTCGCCAGGCTCGGAAGCGCGGCGGCTGGTGGTCGGCGTATCGAGACCTGCTGTCAGGTCCGTTCCTGGCGCTTGAGGCGGAGGCAGCGCGGATCTCGGACTATGAGCCGAGTCTTATCCCCGGGCTGCTCCAGACCGAAGGCTACGCCTATCGCCTGATCGCCACCTTGACCAACGTCCACGAGGAGGAGGTCCAACGGTTGGTCCAAGTACGGATGCGCCGTCAGAGGCGGCTCTACGACGATGACGCACCTCTCGTGCTCGACGCGATCATCGACGAGGCTGCTCTCATCCGTACGCTCCACTGTGGTGACATCGCCCGCGAACAGCTAGAACGGCTACTGAAGGACGGGGAGCGGCCCAACATCAGCATTCGTGTGGTTCCCAAGGAGGCCGGGATATACCCAGCCATCGGCTACCCGTTTGTGATCATCGGATTCCCTGGGCCAGACCCCGACATCGTTCTGACCGAGACACGGGTCGGCGAACAGTACCTACATGACGCGCAAGAGGTAGGCGCGTTCGTCTCCGACCTCCGTGAACTGATCGCGTGTGCCTTGGATGAGGAGGACTCAGCTAGGCTGATACGCAGTCTGATCAGGAAGTTGGTGCCGATTCGTGAAGACCCGGACAGTCTGGCGTAAGTCGAGCTATTCGAACACAGCAGCCAATCAGTGTGTAGAGGTTGCGGTCTTCCGGCCGGTGATCGCGGTCCGAGACAGCAAGAACCCTCACGCTTCGCACCTCAACCTCTCCCACCGTGCCTTCGCTCGGGTGGTCACCGGGTTGAAGGCACAAGACCCGCAAGTGTGATCTCTTTCCCCTAGCGATCGAGCGGGACCGCCGCCGCGCGGCGGCCCCGAACAGCACAGCGGGCGCGCCGCCTCGCGGCGCGCCCGCTGTGCTGTTCGGCTCGGGTGGGGAGGGTTCGACAGGTACTACTGGTGACTCGGCGGGTAGCGTGGTGGTCACGTTCGAGGTATCAGGAATCGAGGACGATGTGGACCGTCGTCAAGCGCTCCAGACCGCCGGCGCGGTCACGGCCGCCGCCGCTGCCACTCCCGCTCTCGCCGCTCTCACCAGCGCATGGCAGGCGAGCCGACCGCTCATCCCCGGTGCGACGGTTTCGCGCGCGATGCTGGACGACTGGGCGGCCGGGTTCGGGATTCACGCGCGCAGCTTCGCCATCGACCCGCCCGAGACGGCATTGAGCGGGATTGCCCGAGACTGGGCTGAAATGGCGCCGCACCTGGCGGCCACCCAGCCTGAGGGAGTCGGGCGGGACCTCGCGCAGATCGCGGGGCAGTATTCTCGGCTGATCGCCATGGGATTTCAGCAGGTCAGCGATCGCCGTATGGCCTCGCGGTGGTGGCAGACCGCGCACTTCCATGCGGATCGATCAGGCGATGCCCTGCTTTCCTCCGAAACTCGTAGTTGGGAGACCACCTATCGGGTCGTCGAGGCAGGGGAGAACCTTCCGGATCTGCACCGGCTCGCCCGCAGCGCCCGGGAACACGCCGGGCGGCAACCGAGCAGCGCGCTCATGCGGGCCATCGGCGTCGAGGCCGAAGTCCTCGTTCGGATGGGCAGAGCGTCCGACGCGATCACGACGATGCGCGAGGCCGAAGACGTCTTCGAGCGGTTGCCCGCAGGCGCGGAGCAGGGCGAAAGGCATCTTCGATTCATGCAGAGTTTCGTCTACTCGGCAGTCGGAGCCGCAGGCCAGGCCGCCGAGGCACAAGAGGCGGCGCGAGCCTTCTACCCGCGCACCTCATATCCGCACGCGTCGGCACAACTCACTCTTCACGGTGTCATTCTTCACGCGCGCATCGATCCGGGTGAGGCCAGCAAGCAGGCATTGGCCGTCCTGGACCGGATCCCCGCGGAGCGGCGCGTCAAGCGCGTCGTCCTCGCCGCGCGCCGCATCGCCGATGCAGTCCCAGAGGACGCCCGCCCACTTGCCCCCGTCCAAGAACTGAAGGCCCTCACAGCCTGAGGGCGCGCTCTCGCTCATGTGCGAGTCCTTGCCTCCAGGATCGACCGCGCCCACAGCTGACGCGCGGGGAAGGCCCCCGCGCGGCTCGGCGCGCGGGCGGGGGCGTTAGTGGCCCTGGTGGGCGGGGGTGCCGCCCGTGAGGGTGGGGGTTGGGCCGTAGCCGAGGGTGGCCATCATGCCTAGTTCGGAGTGGTAGAGGTTGTGGCAGTGGAGCATCCATTCGCCGACGTTGTCGGCGTCGATGTCGGCGGTGATTGTCTCGTTGGGTTTGATGATGAATGTGTCTTTGCGGGGGCCCTGGCCTGCGCCGCGTATTTGGAAGGTGTGGCCGTGTAGGTGGACGGGGTGCCAGATGGGGGTGGCGTTGGTGAACTGGAGGCGGATGCGCTGGTGTTGTTCGACTCGGACGCGTAGGGCGTTCTGGGGGGTGCCGCCGGGTGAGGTGCTGATGGACCAGGTCATGCCCAGGGGGCCCATGCCGAGGAACATGCGGACCGTGAGGTCGATTGGGCGGGAGGGTAGGTCGACCGATGGGGCCGCCGACAGTTGCGCGAGGCTGAGCAGGGTTCCTGAGAGTTGGGGGACGGAGACCGTTGGGGCGGGGGCGGTGCCCGCGCCGGTGCGGACCAGGGCGAAGGCTCGGGCGTTCTTGCCCTCGGCGGATGCGACGAGAGGGAAGACGCCGCCGCCCAGGGTCACCAGGACGTCGTAGCGCTCTCCCATGCCGATGAGGAGGGTGTCGACGGTGACGTGGTCGCAGGGGAAGCCGTCGGTGTGCGTGACGGTGAGCCGGTGGCCGCCGAGCGCGACCCGGTAGGCGGTGTCGGAACCGGCGTTGATCAGCCTGATCCGCGCGCGCTGCCCCGGGGAGGCGTTGAACGTCACCGGATGCGACGGGGTCCGCCCGTTGATCAGGTGGTACGGGTAGGAGACGTGTCCGGCCTGGCCGCCCAGTGTGCTCGCGTACATGGACGGTGAGTTCAGGGTCCCGTTGTGCATCGCCGTCATGACCGCGTCGGGCGTGGTGCCCGTGCCGTCGATCCAGTCGTCGATCACCACGACGAACTCGACGTCATACGACAGCGGCTCGTTGGGGTCGTCCACGATGAGCGGCCCGTAGACGCCGCGGTCGAGCTGTGTGCCGTAGTGCGAGTGGTAGAAGTACGTGCCTGGGTCGGGGGCGGTGAACCGGTAGTCGAACGACTGGTTCTGGCCGGTCAGCGGCTGGGTGTTCGGCGCGCCGTCCATGGCGTTCTCGATGCGGATGCCGTGCCAGTGCACCGTCGTCGGCTGCGGCATCCGGTTGACGAGCCTTGCGTGGACGAGCCCGCCCGCATCGACCCGGATCAGCGGGCCCGGCACGGCCGAGCCGTACGCCCAGGTGTTCACGGTCGCCGCGCCGAGGCCGACGCTCGTGGGGCCGGGTTCCAGCAGCTGGAAGGCGTCGAAGGCGTGCGCGGGGCTCGCGAGGCTCCGCGCGGTGAGCCCGGCGGCTCCCGCGGCGCTGAGCGCGGCCCCGCCCTTGAGCAGACGGCGGCGGGTGAGTGAACTGTCGGCCATGGCGGGCTCCGTCGGGGGGTGGGGGGAGCTGTCTCGGTCGAGTGTGCGGCGGCCCGGGCGTGGCGGCCCGCCGATCGGTCCGGCAGGCGGGACGTGCAGCTCGTGCGGGGGTCGCACGCACCCGATCATGAAGCTGTAGTCTCCGACGCGCGTCACATGTGGGGAGCTGATCATGTTCGTCGTCACCGGGCCGTCGGGGAACGTCGGGGCCGAGGTCGCCAGGCTGACCGCCGGGCGCACCGACCTGCCCTACCGGATCGCCGCCCACCACCCTGACGGAATCAGGGCGCGGCTCGGGCCCGAGACGCGTGTCGTGCCGTTCGACTACGACGACCGCGCCACCTGGCCCGCCGTCCTCGACGGCGTCACCACACTCTTCCTGCTGTTCCCGCTGCCGCATCCGCGCACGGTCGGGACCCGGATGAAGCCGTTCATCGACGCCGCCGTCGCGGCGGGGGTCGGGCACATCGTCTACGTGTCGGTGCCGGGGGCGGACCGGCAGAAGGTCGTGCCGCACCACCAGGTCGAGGCGCACATCAAGGCGTCGGGCGTGCCCTACACGATCCTGCGGTGCTCGTTCTTCATGCAGAACCTGTGCCGGCGGCTGTCCACGCACGGCGTCGACGTCGTCGAGCGCGACGAGCTGTTCATCCCGGCCGGCCGGGGCCGCACCACCTTCATCGACGCGCGCGACGTCGCCGACGTGGTGCTCAAGATCGCCGCCGACCCCGCCGCCTACCGGAACCGCGAGTACGTCCTGACCGGAGCCGAGCGGCTCGACTTCTTCGAGGTCGCGGAGATCTTCTCCGCCGTGATGGGACGGCCGATCCGGTACACCAAGCCGTCGCTGCCGCGCTTCTGGTGGCGGCTGTGGCGGCGTGGCGTCGCCTGGGACGCCGTGCTTTTCATGACGATCGTGTACACGCTCACCCGAACCGGGAAGAACGAGCCGATGACCGACGAACTGGCGGCGCTGCTCGGCCGTCCGCCGCGCACTATGCGGGAGTTCGTCCGGGATTATCTGCCGCGCTGGGAGAAGCGCGACTGGACGTGATGCGGCGGGGCCCCGCGCCGGGCCCCGCCGCGCGTCACCGGGCGACGACCGTGCCCGCCGCCTCGGCGAGGGTGAGGGCGCCGCCGTCCGTGGCGGTCGCCGACGCCGTCAGCACGACGGTGTCGCCGTCCTCAAGGAACGTGCGGGTCGTCCCGTCGGCGAGGACGACGGGTTCCGCGCCGTTCCACGACAGCTCGATCAGCGACCCGCGCTGGCCGTGCGCCGGGCCCGAGACGGTGCCCGAGGCGAACAGGTCGCCGGTGCGCAGCCGCGCGCCGTTGGCGGTGAGGTGCGCGAGCATCTGGTCGGGCGTCCAGTACATCCCGGCGTAGGGCGGCTCGGAGACCCGCGTCCCGTTGACGTGCACCTCAAGGGTGAGGTCGAGTCCCCAGGGCTCCTTGGGCCGCAGGTAGTCGAGCGGCTCGGGGTCCTGCCGCGGGCCGGGGACCCGTGCCGCCTCAAGCGCCTCGAGCGGCGTCACCCAGGCCCCGACGGTCGTCGCGAACGACTTGCCGAGGAAGGGACCGAGCGGCACGTACTCGAACGCCTGCACGTCCCGCGCCGACCAGTCGTTCACCAGCACGACCCCGAACACATGGTCGGCGAACCGCTCGGGCGGCACGGTCTCCCCCGCCTCGGTCGGCACCCCGACGACGAACCCGACCTCGGCCTCGAAGTCGAGCTTCCGCGACCCGCCGTATTCCGGAGCCGCAACGCCGGGCGTCACGCGCTGTCCGTGCGGGCGGGTGATCTCCGTCCCGGAGGCGAAGACAGTTCCGGCCCTGCCGTGGTAGCCGACGGGCAGGTGCCGCCAGTTCGGCTTCAGCGGCTCCTCGTCAGGACGGAACATGCGGCCGAGGTTCGTCGCGTGTTCCAGTGAGCAGTAGAAGTCGACGTAGTCGGCGACCTCGAACGGCAGCCGCAACCGCACGTCGGCGAGCGGGTGCAGATGCGCGGCCGCCGCGTCGTCGGCGAGCAGGCCGGTGATCCGGCTCCGGGTCTCGCTCCAGAAGGCGCGGCCCCTGGCCATGAACGGGTTGAGGGAGGCCGCCGCGAACTCGGGATCGCCGAGCGCCGCCGACAGGTCGAGGACGTGCCCGGCGATCCGGACGCCCACGCGCGGCGGGCCGTCCGCCGGGGCGAACACCCCGTAGGGCAGGTGGGCGGGGCCGAACCCCGGGTCGTCCGACGGGTTCAGGGGGTGGGTCATCGGGCGGGGTCTCCTTCCGCGAGCCCCAGCGCGACGGCGTCGGCCAGGGGCTCCTCGGTGCTGCACGAACCGTAGGCGACGAAGGCTTCGCGGACGCGCGCCGCGTCCGCCGCGCTGAGGCCGCGCGCCTCGGCGACGAGGGGTGCCGGGTCGGTCTCGGTCAGGGTCGCGGCGATCTGGTCCCGCGACGCGCCCGCGATCGCGCGCGCGGTGGCCGTCAGCAGGTTCAGATAGCCGTGGTGCCGGAATCCCGTCTCCGGGTCGCGGTACGGGAGCGCGTGGTGCAGGCCCGCGGTCGCCTTGAACGGCACACCGTGGCGTACACAGACCTCGACGAACGCCGCGACCTCGTCGGCGGAGGGGAACAGCGCGGCGGCGAGGCCCCCGCATCTGATCTTCGCCCCGACGCCGGGCCTGCCCGCGAGGGCCGCGACCGCGTCGAGCCAGCCGGGCCCCCGGCGCGGCTCGACATACAGCCGCACCGCGACGGCCTGCCCGGCAACGGCCGGACGATCCGGGACTGAGTGAAGGGGACGTGCCCCGGGAGCCGTCGGACCAGCGGAGTGCGCGGGACGCGGCCCGGGAGCGGTCGGACCAGCGGAGTGCGGGGGGCGCGGCTCGGCGTGCGGCCGCGGCGGGGCGTCCGGGGGCGGCTCGCCCGGCGTCACCGCGGCCTCGGCGGAGTCGACGGTGAGCCGCGGGTCGAGGACGTCGGGGAGGGCGGCGTCGAGCAGGACGCCCACGCGCACTTCGTCGCCCTCGGCGAGCGCGGCGGTGAGTTCGCCGAGTCTGCTGGCCGGGCACAGGAACCGGTGCGCGAGCATCGGGTGGCCCGCCGCGCGGTCGGCCCGGTGCCTGGCGAGCGCGGCGGCCATCGGCAGCCGGGCCGGGGGGAACAGGCCGGCGTCGTCCACGAGGCCGTGCAGCAGGGGGACGGCGTTCACCGCGCCCACGACCAGGCGTAACCGGGGTCCTCGCACTCCCGCGCGCCCTCCCCCAGCAGCAGCGGACGGAACGTGTCGACCATCACCGCGACCTCGTCGGTGGTGGTGCGGCCCTCGGCGAGGCCGCGCACCGACGCCTCGGCCGCGCCCGGCTGCGGCCCGTGGGTGAACCCGGCAGGGTGCAGCGACACCGAGCCTGGCCCGATGCCCGAGCCCTTGCGCGCGGTGTAGTCGCCGCCCGCGTAGAACATGAACTCGTCGGAGTCCACGTTGTGGTGGTTGTAGGGCACCGGGACGGCGTCGGCGTCGAAGTCCAGCGGACGCGGGCAGAACGAGCAGATGACGAAGTTCGGCCCCTCGAACGTCTGGTGCACCGGCGGCGGCGCGTGGGTGCGCTTCACGACGGGCTCGAAGTCCGCGATGTTGAACGCGTACGGGTAAAGGCACCCGTCCCACCCGACGACGTCGAAGGGATGGTTCCGGTAGACGAGCCGGGTAAGGCCGCCCCGCGTACGGACGGTCACGGGAACCTCCTCACCCTCCTCAAGGAAGGGCTCGGTGGGGCCGCGCAGATCGCGTTCGCTGTAGGGCGCGTGCTCAAGGAACTGCCCGTACTCCGACAGATACCTGCGCGGCGGCCTGATGTGCCCGGACGCCTCGATCACCAGCGCGCGCACGGCCCCCGACACCCGCCACCGGTGCGTCGTCCCGGTCGGGACCACGACGTAGTCGCCGGGCCCGGCCTCAAGGGCCCCGTAGACGGACTCCAGCGTGGCGTGGCCGTCCTGCAGGTAGACCACCTCCGCGCCCGTGGAGTTGCGGTACAGGCCGCTCGTGGTGTCGGCGGCGACGTAGGAGATCCTGACGTCGTCGTTGCCGACGAGGGTCCGCCGCGCCGAGCACAGGTCGCCGCCCTCGGGAAGGTCCCCGGTCCGGTAGGCGCGCGGGCGCAGCGGAAGGTTGGGCTCGAGGGCGGGCGCCGCCCATGCCGTCTCCTCCGCGCTGAGGATCGCCGTCGGCGCGTCGCGGTGGTAGAGCAGCGAGGAGTCGGACGAGAAGCCCTCCTCCCCCATCAATTCCTCGGCGTACAGCTGCCCGTCCGGGCGGCGGAACTGGATGTGGCGTTTGCGCGGGATGTCCCCGACCGCACGGTAGTACGGCATCACTTGCTCCTCAGGGGTCGGTCCACCGGCCTGCCCTCGGCGCGGTGGAGTGCGCTCAGCAGCTTCTGCGCGTCGAAGGCGTCGAGCACAGCGGCGAGGTGGCCGTCCGGCCTGACCAGGTGGACGGTGTCCGCGCCCGCGCGCAGGGCGGGCCGCAGGACGCCGTCGACGTCGAGGTCGGGCAGCGCGTACACGGCGACGTCGGACGGCAGCGCGGCGCGCGCGTCGGCGACCCGGTCGGGGTCGGCGAGCAGGGCCACGAAGCCCGCCCCGAACAGGCTGCGCAGCCTGACGCGTTCGCCGTCCAGCAGGCACGGGCCGTCCGGGCAGATCACCCCGCCGACGGGCGGACGGACCACGCCCGGCGCGGTCGGGAAGTCCCCCGCCGGGCCGGGGGTCGTCAGCGGCGATTCGAGGTACCAGTACGGCTCGGCGAGCTTGCCCGAGTCGATCTCCCGCGCGGCCTCCGGGTCGGCCGCCGCGCGCTCCAGCGCCGCGGCCCTGCGCCGCCGCTGCTCCTCGGTGCGCGGGACGAGGAACTCCATGGTCGCCTCGGTGACGCGCTTGTTCTCCCGCGCCGCGGCCCGCCGCTCGATCGCGTAACTCTCCAGGAGGGTGCCGTCGGTCTCGCCGCGCCTTGCCCAGGCGAGCTTCCACGCGAGGTTCTCCGCGTCCTGGATGCCGGAGTTCAGGCCGCGCGCCCCGAAAGGCGCGTAGAGATGCGCGGCGTCCCCCGCAAGGAACGCCCTGCCGACGGAGAACGCGTCGGCGACCTTCTCACTGAACCGGTACACCGACAACCACACTACCTCGTGGTCCACCGCCCCGATGATCTTGCGGATGCGCGCGTCGAGCCGCCCCGACGCGCGCTCGGCCTCGAGGTCGAAGTCCGGCGGGACCTGCCAGTCGATCCGCCACGTCCGGTCCGGGCACGCGTGGATGAGCACCTGACGACCCGGGTTCCATTCTGGGTCGAAGAAGAAGCGGCGCTCGTCCGGGAACGGCAGGTCGGCGCGGATGTCGCAGATGAGGAAGCGGTCGTCGAACACGCCGCCGGGGAAGCCGACCCCGAGGAGCTGGCGTACCGTGCTGCGCGAGCCGTCCGCGCCGATCAGGTGGCTGCCCCGGAACGTCAGGCGCGCGGTGGACGTCGCCACGTCGGCCTCGATCCCGTCGGCGTCCTGCTGGATGCCGATGACGGGATGGCCGTACCTGAGGTCGATCAGCGGTTCTGCCTTGGCGAGCCGGAGCAGGTGGGCTTCCACGACGGCCTGGGAGATGTTGATCCACGGCGGCAGCTCGCTGCGCCCGGCGTCGGGGAAGGTGACGGTGAACAGCTCGCGGTCGCGGTGGTAGGTGCGTCCCGTCGTCCAGGTGACGCCCTCGGCGACGAGTTCCGCGCCGCACCCGATCCGGTGGAAGACGTCGAGGACGTCGCGCTGGAAGCAGATCGCCTTGGAGCCCGACGGGTCGCGCATCCCGCCCGCCTCGAGCACGACGGTCGGGACCCGCCACCGCGCGAGGAGCAGCGCGGCGGCGAGCCCGACCGGGCCCGCCCCGACGACGATGACGGGCTCGCTCACGCCTGCACCTCGGCCCACACCTCGCGGTCGCGCTCGGCGGTCCACACGCGCGGCCGCTCGACGCCCGCGAGCTCGTCCCAGAGGCGTGAGACGTCGAACGGAAGGCAGTGCTCGAAGATCGGCCAGGCCCCGTAACGCGGTTCGAGCTTGGTGTGGACGGCGTCGAACGCCTGCTTGAGCGTGCCGCCCGTCTGCTGGACGCGGCCGACCTCGTCGATCATGACGGCGAGGAAGTGCCTGGTCTGCGCGATCGCCGCCGACACCGCGTCCGCGCCCCTGGCGACCGCGCCGCGCCCGCCGACCAGCGTCTCCGCGCCGAGCGCGGCGACGGCGTCGAGGGTGCCGGTGGCCCACTCGCGGTGGAAGGCGTCGCCGGTGTAGAGGGCGGCCTGCGACTCCACGAGGTCGCCCGCGAAGAGGATCTTCTGCTTGGGCAGCCACGCGACGACGTCGCCTTCGGTGTGGCCGCGTCCGAGATGCCGGATCTCCAGGGTGCCGCGGTCGCCGCCCAGCTCGATGCTGACCGCGTCGGAGAAGGTGAGGGTCGGGCGGGTGAGCCCGGGGATCGAGTCAGGCTCCTTGAACAGGCGCGGCATCCGCCCGTACTCCGACTCCCAGTCCTCAAGGCCCCGCTCCTCGATGAGGTCGCGGGTGCGGTCGTGGGCGAGGATGACGTCGGCGTCGAACGCGCTCGCGCCGAGCGTCCGGACCGCGTGGTAGTGCGACAGCAGCAGGTAGCGCACCGGCTTGTCGGTGTGCTCGCGCAGCTTGTCGAGCCATTCGCGCGCGGCGACGGGCGTGGCCAGCGCCTCGAAGCAGACGAGGAAGTCCTCGCCCTCGATCGCGCCGACGTTCGGGTCGCCCTCGGCGGTGAGCGCGTAGACGCCGTCGGCGAGGATCTCCAGGGTCTGCTCCTTGGCCGCGAGGTCGGCGGAGGAGGCGAAGGGCTTCATGGGGTGGGCTCCTGTGCGGTCGGGGTTGACTGCCTGAGGAAGCCGTCGACCACCGCGTGGTAGTCGGCGGGCCGCTCCTCCTGCAGGTGGTGGCCGGCGCGGTCCATCACGTACAGGTGGCCGTGCGGCGTCATCCTGGCGAGCATCAGCGGGTAGTCGGGGGTGAGGAACGCGTCGTGCATGCCCCAGCAGAACAGGACGGGGGCGCTGATCTCGGCGAGTTCCGCGGTGAGGTCCTGCCACTCGCCGCGCGGGCTGTCCGAGCGGGCGGCGAGCGCGATCTCCTCGGGGTCGAGGCTCTGCTCGTAGCGCATGGTGACTGTCTCGTCGGGCAGGGCCTCGGGGTCGTACCACTCAAGGCGTGAGATGAGTTCGCGCATCTTGTCCTTGGTGGGGCCGTCGCCGCCGTAGTAGACGTCGCGGGCGTTCCTGCCGCGCCGCCCGTTCTCCGGCAGCGGGGCGAGCGGCCCGTAGAAGACGGGCATCGACCCGGTGACGACGAGGGAGCGCACCCGTTCCGGGTACTTCGCCGCGAGGTTCAGCGCGATCGTGCCGCCCCAGGAGTTGCAGACGAAGTCGGCCCGCTCGATCCCGAGCGCGTCGAGCAGCGCGACGGTCTTGGCCGCGTGGAAGTCCCACATCGGGCCGGTGATCGTGCACTTCTCCGACCTGCCGTACTGGAGCAGGTCCACCAGGACGCAGCGGCGGTCGCGCGCGAACAGCGGCGCGACGGGCCCGAAGTCGCTCCACGCGGTGCATCCTGGGCCGCCGCCGTGCAGGAACAGCGTCGGCGGGCCCTCACCCAGCTCGGCGACGTAGAACTTGACGCCGTCGGCCTCGACCATCCTGCCCTCGGGCGCGTGCTGCGGCGTCATGCGGTCTCCTGTCCTTGGTCGGCTCCTTGGTCGGCGAGGAAGGCGAGGACGAGTTCGGCGAACGCGTCGGCCTTGTACTCGAGGGGCACCATGCCGCCGTCGATGACCGCGACCTCCGCGCCGGGGAGGCGGGCCGCGAGCGGCTTCAGGTCGGGGAACGCGTGCGGGTCGGCCGAGGAGCCGACGCAGAGCACCGGGGCGGAGATCCGGGGAAGGCGGTCCTCCATCACGTAGGCGCTCACGGCGGCATGTCCGTGCTCGACGCCCGGCCAGACGGCCAGGGCGTCGCGGACGAACCTGTGCAGCAGGTCGGGCCTGCCCTGCGGGTAGAACCCGGCCCTGCGGCCCCACAGTTCGGCGAGGTGGCCGCCGTCGGCGCGCTCGGCGACGGCGTCGACGGGCGGCCGCGCCGCGCGACGCTCCCGCGCGGCGGCGTCGATCAGCGGGGTCGAGGACAGCACGAGCCGCCCGATCCGCTCGGGGGCGGCCGCCGCGACCTCGACGGCGACCACGCCGCCCGTGTGGTGGCCGACGAGGTGGACCTTCGGCAGGCCGAGCGCGTCGAGGAGTTCAAGGAGCGCGGCGGCGTAGGTCTCGATCCTGTGGTCGTCGGTGCGGGCCGACGCGCCGAAGCCGAGCGTGTCGGGGGCGATCGCGCGGAAGCGGGCGCCGAGCAGGGGGAGGATCTCGCGGTACTCGTCCCACGAGCGCGGGCTCTGGTGCAGCAGGACGACCGGGGGTCCCGCGCCGCACTCGGCGTAGTGGATCGGGCCGTAGGACGTCGCCGCGTAGCCGAACGACGTCATCGGGCCGCCTCAAGGAACTCGAGGGACAGCGGGTTGTACAGCTCGGCCCGCTCGTGCTGCGGCCAGTGCCCGCACGCGTCGAACAGTTCGAGGCGCGACCCGGCGATCGCTTCGTGCATCGCCTGCGCCTCGGGCACCTCGCCGAACGGGTTCTGACGGCCCCAGACGACGAGGGTCGGCGCGGTGATCTTCGCCATCCTGTCGGGCCGCAGCAGGTTGCGCTGCCGGATCTCCATGTCCTGCAGGCACAGCAGGTTGTCGATGTTCGCGACGAAATCCGGCTCGTGGTAGATCCGGTGCCTGATGTCCACGAGCTCCTCGCTGACGTCCTTGGCCGGGTCGTGCATGAGCAGGTGCAGCCTGCTGCGGGTGAGGTCACGGTCGTCGGTCCGCACTGCCTTGCGGGTGGACTCGCGGATGCGTTCCATGATCTTGGGGTCGGCCTTGGTGCCGCCCGCCGCGAGCAGTTGCAGCGACGCCACCCGCGCGGGGTTCTCCGAGGCGTACCAGGCGGCGACCCAGCCGCCCAGGGACTCGCCGATCAGGTGCGCGCGGTCCGCGCCGATCGCGTCGAGGTAGTCGCCGAGGTGTGCCGCGTAGTCGGGGATCTCGCTGGGTTTGCCCGGCTTGTCGGTGTAGCCGTGGCCGAGCATGTCGATCGCGTGGCAGCGGTATCCGGCGGCCGCGTGCGGGCCGAGGTTGCGGACGAACGCCTCAAGATGCCCGCTCGTGCCGTGCAGGAACACCAGCGGCGGCCCGTCGGCCGGGCCCGCCTGGAGCGAGCGGGTCAGGACGCCGCCCGCGTCCACGTGGACGAGGCTGTGGTCGAGGCCGGTGAGGTCGGTCCAGATGGTCATCGCGCGGTCTCCTCCGCAGGGTCGATGACGGCCACGGCCATGCCGGTGAGCCAGTCGGGTACGGGTGCGTAGGCGAGGGTGCGGGCTGGCGCGTGGCCGAGCGCGGCGGCCATGATGAGCCAGGCGCGGATCTCCTGCGCGCCGTTGCCCGCGATCCGCTCGAGGTCCTCGGTCGTGTGCGCGGTGGCCTCGGCGGCCCTGCCCTCGGCGAGCAGGGCGAGGAAGTCGTGGTCGAACTCGGGGGTGATGACGCTGGGCGCGGCCCTGACGATCGAGCGGCGGCGCTCGTCGTAGCTCGCCCAGTCGCCCCTGCCGTTCAGCCACGCCCTGACCATGAACTCCTCGTCGTCGCCGTCCGGCTCACGCCAGTCCGGCCAGGGCAGCCGGTGCGACAGCCCGCCCGACGCGACCACCGCGACGCGCCGGCTCTCGGGGAAGGAGAGGATCGCCGCGCGCAGCGCCGCGCCGAGGTCGAGGCAGCGGGCGAGGGTCGGCAGCGGCGGCGCGAACACGTTGACGACGAGGGGGACGATCTCGGCGTCGACCCCGTCGAGCAGGTACTGGATCGCGTGGGTCTGGCCGTGGTCGATCTGGAGCCGCGCGGAGAACGCCGGGTCGAAGCCCGCGTCGACCAGGCTCCCGGTGAGGTGCCTGGCGAGCGGTATGTCCACGGGCTGCGGCCCGGACGGGGTGCCGGACTCGCCGCTCGCGACGCACTCCCCCACCCCGAGCGTGAACGCCGGGATCAGGTCGAGCCAGAAGCCGCGGAAGTGGTTGGAGCCGACGAGCAGGACGGTGTCGGGCCGGGCGGCGGCGATCAGGTCGCGGGCCGCGGCGAGCCCGTCGCGGAACCTGACGGCCTCCGCCCGGTGCGTCGTCTGCTCCCAGTGCGTGTTCATCAGGGTGCTGTGGGACGCGCCCACGCCGAGCACGATCTCAGCGGGCATCGGCCACCCCCGTCACGTCGAGCGCGATCCGGATCAGCGCGTGGGTGAGCCTGACCATCTGGCGGACGTCGACGGTGTTCATGCCCATGGCGAAGTCGGTGGAGGGGTCAACGGGAAGGTCCTTCGTGTCGGGTTTGGGCATGCCGATCCGCACGGTCGGGATGCCCCTGCCGCGCAGGATGTTGGCGTCGGTCGCGCCGGACATGCCGGTCATGGGCTGGTGTGGACGGCCCTCAAGTTCCTCCCACGCCGCGACCGCCGCGCGCACGACGGGGTCGGCGGGGTCGGTGCGGGTGCCGGGGATCGCCAGGACGAGTTCGCAGCGCGCGTCGGAGCCGCCGAGCACGGCTTCCAGCTCGCGTTTCACCGCGAGCGGTGAGGTCCCGGGCGTCAGGCGGACGTCGCAGCGGATCACGCACTCGGCGGGCGTGACCGCCGCCATCCGGGGATTCCCGGCGGTGATCGAGGCGACGATCCCCTGTGGCGCGCACGTGCCCTCGGTGTGGGCCGCCGCGTACTCGGCGAACCACTCCTCGAGCCGGGCGACGACGTCGGCGGCCGCCGCGATCGCGTTGCGGTAGGGCATCCGGTGCCTGCTGCCGACGTAGGTGTGCGTGCCGGGGACGCGCACGTCGAACCAGGCGAGCCCGACCTCCTCGTGCGCGGCCGCCCAGCCGGGCTTGGCGATCACCGCGTGGTCGGCCCACCAGCCCTGCTCCAGCAGGAACGAGCAGCCGACGCCCTGCCCGGTGTGCCGCCGCGGGTCCCCGCCGAGACGCAGCGCGTTGGTCGGCATCCCGCCCGCGCCGAGCCCGACCAGCAGATCACCCGCGAGCGGCACCCCCGCCGCGGCGATCGCCTCCGCGGCGGCCAGCACACACGCGGCGTGCCCCTTGGGATTGCCCGCCCCCAGCCCCACGACGTGATCGCCGAACACCCGCGGCTCGGGAAGCAGATCAGGCCGCAGCCCGGGGCCGGGGTCGGGGAGGCGTTCCTCCTGGGCGGGGGCGCCGGCTTGCGGCGGCCAGGGCTCGGCTTGGCGTGTGCGTTCGGGGCCGGTCCAGGGGGCGTCGGCCTCGGGGAGGCCGGTGGTCAGGGTGTCGATCGGGGCGTACAGGAGCAGGGCGGAGCCTTGGCCGGTGCCGGGCAGTCTGGCGCGGGCGTTGGCCTGCCGGGCGTCGAGGGGCTGGACGTCGGCGGCGAGTCCGGCGTCGGCGAGCACGTCCGCCGCGTAGGACGCGACGGCCAGCTCGTCGCCGGTCGGCGAGGGGCGTTCGACGAGGCCGCACACGAGTTCGGCGAGGCGTTCGGGGCGCACCCGCGCGCGGGCGAGCGCCGTCCAGTCCGTCACGGCGTGATCCGGTGGACCTGGGTGCGGCTGCGCCGCGCGAGCCTGACGAGCACGACGACGGCCACGACGATGACCGCGAGGATCAGGTACTTCACTTCGTGTCCTCCTCGGCGAGGCCGAGCGCGGCGAGCTTGTCGCGGTAGTCGCCCTCGGCGAGCGAGCGCCACGACGTGAGCGACACGTCGGGCCGGTACAGGCGCTCGGGCGGGCAGTGGGTCGCCTCGACCATCCAGGCGTCCTGGCCGGAGAACTGGCCGTGGAACAGCCAGCGAATCCACGCGAGGTACTTCACGGAGAACACCAGCGGCCCCAGGCCCTTGCGGAAGTTCACCATGACCCCGACGTACTGATGGTTGTCGGCGTCAACCGGGACATAGAACTCGTAGTGGATGAAGTTCGGGTAGGCGATCCGCAGCACCCCGGGCATCGAGACCGACGCGAAGCCGGGGAACTCCTGCTCGGCGATCACCGGGTCGACCCCGCCGGACGCGCCGGTGTTGCCGATGTTCGACGCGCCGCGCGCGGGCGGCCTGAGCTTCCACCAGCGCTTGTTCGTCCAGACGCCGAGGCCGGGGAAGTCGGCCTCCCAGTACTGCTCCTCCTGGACCCGGAAGATCCAGCGGCCCTTGCGCTCGATGCGCGTGGTGTTCCACGTCGGCATCGCCTTGAACAGCCGCCACAGGGCGGTGCGGTGCAGGTACTTGGCGTGGCCCTCGTCGTAGCCGTTCTCGCACGCGAGCCGCCAGTTCCCGACGCGCGGCTCCATCCGCGCGCCGAGCATGAAGGCGTTGCCGACGAGTTCCTCGGGGAGCTGCTCGTCGATCGGGTGCGGCTCCTCGTCGGCGATCGGCACGTACACCCAGACCATGCCGAGCCGTTCGGCGACCGGGTAGGTGCGGACGGAGACCTTGCCGCAGATCGGCGAGTCGGGGCCGTCGGTGATGACCGCCGAGAGCACGCCGTCGGCGAGGCCGAACGTCCAGCCGTGGTACGGGCAGCTGAGCGTGCCGGGGAACTCCTGTTTGCCGTAGGAGAGCGGCACGCCGCGGTGCGGGCATCTGTCGTGCAGGGCGTAGGCGGTTCCCGCGTCCCTGATGAGGACGACGCGCTCGCCGCACAAGGTGAACGCGGAGGGCTTGCCCGTCACCCGGTTCGACCAGACGACGGGGTACCAGTAGCCCTTGAAACCGCTCGCCGCCGCGTCATAGTGCGGCCAGGTCGACCAGTCCTGCCGGCCTGCCGCGCGCTGACGGGGGGCCGTCGGCCGTCGGGGAGTCTTGGATGGTGTCACGGCGCCGATCCTCCGGTCTGACCTGGGGAAAGCCAACAAAATGGGTCCGTCCACCGAGACGGGCCCGGGATTCTCGCGGCGGTCGCTCGCCCGCGACCGCCGCCGCGCTCACCGCTGTTCGCGGTCGAGCTCGTAGGCGTTGAGCCGCTGGGAGATCCACTCCGCGGTCAACTGGACTGACGGGATCAGGCGGTCGAGCCGCGTGCGGGAGATGGGCGCGGTCACCGAGATCGCGCCCGCCACCCTGTGGTGCGCGCCGCGCACCGGTGCGGCCACCGACAGGTAGCCGACCCTCGTCTCCTCGCTCTCCAGCGCGAAGCCCTGGGCGCGGACGCGCCCGAGTTCGGCGCGCAGCAGGCGCGGCGCGGTGAGGGTGTGGCCGGTGAGCTTGTGCAGCGGGCCGGTCAGCAGGTCCTCGGCGAACCTGCTCGGCGCGTGCGCGAGCAGCACCCTGCCGGTGGCGGTGCAGTGCAGCGGCATCCGCCCGCCCGTGCGGGACGGCTGGGCGACCGACCTGTGGCCGCCGAGCTTCTCGATGTACAGGACCTCAGCGCCGTCCCTGACCGCGCAGTGCACCGTCTCGTGGGTGGTGTGCGCCAGTTCCTCCAGGAACGGCAACGCCACCTCGTGCAGGACGCGTTGGCGGGGGGCGATCTGGCCGAGCTCGAACAGCCGCAGGCCGAGCCGGTAGCCAGAGCCCGCGCGTTCCAGCATTCCCCAGGCGACGAGCTCCTGGCTGAGCCGGTGGACCGTGGCCTTCGACAGGCCGGTCCTGCGGACGAGCGCGGCGAGCGCGACGCCCTCCTCGTCGGGGTGGAACGCCTCGAGGATCAGCCTGACCTTGGCGAGCACTGAGTCGGGGGCGGGGTCGGGGGCGGGGTCTGCGGGTACGGGGGCCGGGGGCAGGGTCGGAGTCGGTGGCGGGGTCGGTGAGGGTACGCGGACGTGGCCGGTGATCTCGGTGGTGATCATCTGACTTCCTTCTCGCCTCCGGCGGATCGGTGGGGGTGAGCCCGTCGGTCATCGGGGAAGCTCCAGGACGACGCGGCCGCGCGCGCGGCCTGCGGCGAGGTCGGCCCAGGCCGCCGCGGCGTCGGCGAGCGGACGGCGGTCCACGCGCAGGCTCAGCCCGCCGCCGGACAGGTCGGCGAGCAGGCCGTCGGCGAGCGCGAACGCCTGCGGCGCCCTGCGGATCATGTTGAGGAACCTGAGGTCGACGTCGTGGACGCAGCGCGACGGCAGGTCGAGTTCCAGCTTCGTGCCCGCGGTGTACCCGACGACGACGGCGACGCCGCCGGGCGCGACGGCGTCGAGCCGGGTCGCGAGGCCGGGACCGCCGACCGTCTCGATGAGCACGTCGTAGGGACCGTCGTCGGCGTCACCGTGCAGGACCCTCGTCCCCTCGGGGACCAGCGCCGCGCGCTCGGGCCGGGACACGAGGCCGGTGACCTCGGCTCCCGCGCGCCGGGCGAGCTGGACGGCGAGGGAGCCGACCGCGCCCGCCGCGCCGGTGACCAGCACCCGGCTTCCCGCGCCGACCCCCGCGAGCTCGTGGACGGCGAGGTGCGCCGAGGTCGCCGGGGAGAAGAAGCACGCGGCGAGCGCCGGATCCGTGCCGTCGGGCGCGGGGTGCAGCGCCTCGTCCGGGACGGCGACGAGTTCGGCGGCGAGCCCGTCGCGGTCGACGCCGAGGCCCGCGCCCCTGATCCACACGAGGGTTCCCTCAGGGAACGCGTCGGATTCCACGATGTGGCCCGCGCCGTCGCCGCAGGGCACGTAGGGCGGCTCGGGGTGGCGGGGGAAGGTGCCTGAGGCGACCGACCGGTCCAGATGGCCGAGGGTGACCGCGGCCATCCGGACCAGCGAGGAACCGGGCGCGCGCTCCGGCTCCGTGAGCCCTTCCGACGGCTCGGGCGGCGCCCCGAACCTGCGGACGAGGAGACCTCGCATCGGGCTCACCCGCCAAGCCGCGCTGACGCGGCGGCTCGGCGGACGGTTGTGGTGTTACGGCTCATCCGTGTCTTCCCTCGACGCTCGGGCCGCCGGCGAACAGGGAGAAGTCGGGCGACGGCTCGCCGCGCTCGATCTCGGGGAGGTCGGCGACGACTCCGGCGAGCCAGTCGAGCTCGGCGGGGTCGTCGAGCAGCGGGAAGAAGACGACCTCGTCGGCGCCCTGCGCGCGGTAGGCGCGCACGGCCGCCTCGATGCCTTCTTTGCCCCGGGAGATCCCGGAAAGGACGGGTTCGGGCGGGCCGCCGTTCTTCAGGTAGGAGGCGAGGCGTGCGGCGGCGAGGTCGTCGGTCTTCTCGCTCGACGCGTACCAGGTGCTGGCGACGAGCCGGGGACGGCCCGGCTTGCCCGCGCCCTCCCACGCCTTGACCGCGCCGAACGCCTCGAAGGCGAACACCTCGGGCTTGAGGCCGCCGCTCACCAGGCCGTGGCCGTAGGTGACCATCCGGCGCAGCGCGGGGTCGGACGCGCCGCCGACCAGGATCTCGAGGTCGCCGAGCTCAGGGCCGACGCAGTTGTCCTCGCCCTTGAGGTCGCGCATGGCCTCGAGGGCGGCGAACTGCTCGTCCATGATCCTGCCGCGCCGCTCCCACGGCACGCCGGAGACCTCGTAGTCGTTGCGCCGGTTGCCGATGGCGAGTCCCATCGTGACGCGACCGGGCGCGAGCACGGTCAGCGTCGCGACCTGCTTGGCGAACAGCGGCACCGGGCGCAGCGGGCCGAGGAACGCCGCGGTCAGCAGCCTGACCCGCGACGTGAGCGCGGCGGCCGCCGCCATCGTCATCATGATCTCGTGGTTGACGTAGACGTAGCGGTCGGCGACCCCGAGGGAGCTGAAGGGGCCGTCCTCGATCCCCCGGATCCAGGCGCGCAGCGTGTCGCCGTCGCATCCGGGCACGCCGTTGGGGAGCAGGACCCCGATCTTGTTGGGCATGGGCGTGTGAGCTCCTGATCAGTAGCCGTGGCGGCGGAGGTTGACGAGGGGTTCTCCGGCGGCGTGCCGCCGGATCTGGTCTCCGGCGAGCCGGTAGGCGCGCTCGCGCCAGCGCGCGGACGACCCGGCGACATGCGGGGTGATGATGACGCCGGGCGCGGACCACAGGGGATGGCCGGGCGGCAGCGGTTCTGGATCGGTGCAGTCGAGCGCGGCGCGGACCCGGCCCGCGTGCAGCGCCGCCACGAGCGCGTCGGTGTCGACGAGCGCGCCGCGCGCGGCGTTGACGAGCAGCGCGCCGGGCCGCATCCGTTCGAGGAACGCGGCGTCGACCAGGCCCCGGGTGGCGGCGGTCGCGGGCGCGAGCAGGACGACGACGTCGGCGTCGGGCAGCAGGCCGGGCAGGTCGTCCGGCCCGTGGACGCCCTCGCGGGCATGGCCCGCGACCCCGGTCACCGAGGTCCCGAACGCCTTCAGCCGCTGTTCCAGCGCGCGGCCGATCGAGCCGTGCCCGACGACGAGCACCCGCTGGTCGGCGAGGTCGGCCGAACCCGGGCCTTCGCCGTGCGCGGTGTTGCCCGCGGTGTCCCACTCGCCGCGCGCCTGGGCCGCGATGTGGCGCGGGAGGTCGCGGTTGGCGGCAAGGACCACGCCGACGATCCACTCGGCGACCGGCACGTCATGCGCGCCGCTCGCGTTGCACAGCGCGACGCCTTCGGGCAGCGGCGGCAGCCAGTCCACGCCCGCGTTGAGCGTCTGGACGACCCGCAGGGCGCGCAGGTCGGGCAGGCGCTCGGCGAACTCGGCGCGCTGGCGGGCGTCGAGGACGCAGAACTCCGCGTCCCGCGCCTCGGGCGCGTCGAGCGCGACTGTCTCGACTGACGCGGGCAGCGGGCCGAGCGCGTCGGCGGGCGCGTCGGACGGCAGGATGACGAGCATCAGCGCTCCCTCAGTCCACGGGCGATGAGCCTCGGCCGCAGGTCGCGGGCGTACCGCGCGATCCCCTCGCGGTAGTCGAGCCACGACAGGGCGAGCCCGTCGAGTCCGGCTTCGGCGAGGTCGGCCATCTGTTCCGCGATGGTCTCCGGCGTGCCGACCAGCGGGAGCGCGAAGAACCCCGCGACCGCCGAGGCGGCGAGCGCCTCGGCCTCCGGTCCCGCGAACGGCGGGTTCGGCAGCAGCAGCCGCAGCGCGCGTTCCGCGGCCTGGCGGTCGGCGCTCTCCCCGACCATCCTGGCGTAGGCGCGGCGCGCCTCGTCCTCGGTGTCGGCGCACACCACGTGCGCGGCGGCGAAGACCTTCAGGTCGCGGCCGTGCAGCCGCGCCGCGTCCGCCTTCAGCTCGGGGACGATCTTCGCGGCGGCCTCGGCGTCGGGCGGCAGCGCGAACGTGAGGTCGGCGTGGCAGGCGGCGAACGCCCGGCCGGCCGGGCCGTACCCGGCGTTCATCACCACCGGGCGGCCCCGCTGGACCGGCTTCGGCTCCGACAGCACCCCGCGCGCCTTGAAGTACGTGCCGTCGAAGTCGAACTCCTCCTCGGCCGCCCAGATCCGCTTCAGGAACGCCATCCACTCGTCGGCGACGGCGTATCTGTCGTCGTGCCCCGCCCCGTCGAGGCCGAACATCCGCAGCTCGTCGCCGTTCCATCCGGCGACGACGTTGACGGCGAACCTGCCGCCCGCGATGTGGTCGACCGTCGCGATCTGCTTGGCGGCGCTGACGGGGTGCGTCACCGGGACGTGGAACGTCGCGAACACCTGGATCCTGCTGGTGACCGCGGCGATCCCGGCCGCCCACGTCAGCGACTCGAAGGAGCGGTGCGCCGCACGCCGTCCCGGGTCGGCCATGCCGCGCCAGCGTCCGACGGGGATGATCGCCTCGAAGCCCGCGCGTTCGGCCGCCCTGGCGATCTCGACGCTCTCGGTCCAGGTCGCCTTGGGGGCCTCCGGCGCGCGGGTGAGGTTCGCGCCGCCCGCCATGTTCGGCGCGAACACCGCGAGTCTGAGGCGGTTCGCGCTGCCGAGGAGCGGACCGGCGTACCGGTCCGCGGTGGCGGTCACACCCGGGCCGCGGGCGGCCGGGTGTCGGCCCCCTCGGCGATCTCGGGGATGTGGCCGAGCGCCGTCGGCAGGTCGGTGCCGTCGGCGAGCCTGACGACCGGCGCGAGCTTGGGCCTGCCGTACTGGGCGGCCATCTCGGCGTGCGTCTCGGGCGCGGGCCTGGGCAGCCGCAGGTGGTCGGCGCGGCCGTCGGGCTCGCGGAAGTGCGGGATGACCTCCTCGGCCATGATCTGGAGGTTCTTCATCACCATCCAGTGCGGCATCGAGCCGAGCGGGCCGCCCGCGCTGATCGCCATGCCGAGCCCGTAGTCCTCGATCATCCGCTCATACGCCTCGATGACGGTCTGCGGCGAGCCGACGACGATGTAGCCCTGGTCGATCAGCTCCTCGTAGGACATCTCCCAGAAGTTCTTCACGCCTGCGGCCTGGCGGCCCTTGATCGTCCTCAGCATCGACTCGGCCGAGTTGTAGCCGGGCGGCATCAGGTGGTGCATGGGGATCTTCAGGCCGGTGCGGAAGAACCACATGACGTGCGGCATGAACTCGCGCCTGGCCTGCTCGTCGGTCTCCGCGACATAGGTCGGGACGACGCGGCCGAGCTGGGCGGGCGAGGGTTCATACCCGTACTTTTCCCGGCAGATCTCACGGAACAGGGCGAACGACCGCTTCGTCACCCAGTTCGACGTGGTCGTCTGCATGTAGGAGAACCTGCGCTTGGCGACCTCGTCGATCGTGTCGGTCGAGCCGGTGCCCGGCATCCAGATCGGCGGGTGCGGCTGCTGGAGCGGGCGCGGCCACGGGTTGACGTGCTCGATGTCGTAGTGCTCGCCCTGCCAGGTGAACGGTCCCGGCTCCGTCCAAGCCTTCATGATGAGGTCGTGCGCCTCCCAGAAGCGGTCCTTGGACGTCGTCGGGTTCATGCCCGAGGAGTGGTACTCCGCGCCCATGCCGCGCACGTGCCCGGAGATGATCCGGCCGCCGGAGACGATGTCGAGCATCGCGATCTCCTCGGCGACCCGCAGCGGGTTCTGGTGCAGCGGCAGCGCGTTGCCGATGACGCCGATCTTGACCTTGCTTGTCTTCGCGGCCAGGTAGGCGGCCCACACGTTGGGGGCGTTGATCGTGCCGAACGCGTTCTGGTGGTGCTCGTTGACGATGATGCCGTCGAAGCCGAACCGCTCGCAGGCGACGAGCTGCTCGAGGTTGTCGGTGTACAGGCGGTGCGCCACGTGCGGTTCGAAGTGGGTGTTCGGGATGGTCACCCAGGTCGACTCCAGGTCCTCGCCCGGGGGGATGTGCGGGTAGGGCATGAGGTGGAAGACATGGAACTGGAGCCGGTTAGGCATCGTGCGCCTCCGTGAGGAAGTCGGTGATCAGGTCGGCGGTCCGCTCGGGGTGCTGGACCGGGAAGGCGTGGCCGCCGGGCAGGGCGTGCGAGCGCGCGCCGAGCAGCTCGGCCCAGCGCGCGCCGTGCGCGGGCGGCACGACCCTGTCGTCGTCGGCGGTGACGACGAGGGCGGGCAGGCCGAGCGGGGGAAGCCGCCGCTCGAGCTTGAGGTCGTAGCGGAAGTCCCACATGAGCCGGGCCGCGCCGCCCATGTCGCCGTAGCGCGCGGCGAACTCCTCGGGGCCGCCAAGCTCGGGCGTCCCGGGGCCGGGGACCACGCCTTCGACGGGTTCGCCGCTGAAGTACAGGTCGTCGTAGGTGGCGGGGTCGGCGATGAAGACGTCGGCGATCGGCTCGCCCGGCACCCGCAGGCCGAAGGGGGCAAGGACCGTCAGGCTCTTGACGCGGCCGGGGTTGAGGATCGCGAAGTCGGCGGCGAGCCACGCGCCGAGGCCGTGCCCGGCGAGGTGGACCCGGTCGAGGCCGAGCGCGTCGAGCAGCGCGCGGTACAGCAGCACGACGTCGGTGCGGTCGGTGACCCACGGCGGGCACGGGCTGTCGCCGAACCCGGGGGCCTCGGGCGCGATCACGTCGGCGCGCTCGGCGAGCCGCGCGTGGAACGGGCTCCAGCAGCGGGTGAGCCAGTGGCCGTGCAGGTACAGCAGCGGCTCGCCCGCGCCGTCGCGGCGCAGCGCGAGCTCGGCCCCGCCCACCTCGACACGGTCGGGCTCGGTGTGCCAGCGAGGGCCGGAACGTGTACGCACGTCGCTCACGAATTCTCCTTCTCGGGGGAGGTCTTGGCCTGGGCGCTCTGCGCCGGGGCGGTCTCGATCTGGGCGCCCTCCGCCCGGGCGGTCTCCGCCGGGGCGGCCTGGGCGGTCTCGGCCGGGGCGGTCCTGGCTTGGGCGGTCTCGGCCGGGGCGGCCTGGGCCGGGGCGGGCTGGGCGGTCTCGGCCGGGGCGGTCCTGGCTTGGGCGGTCTCGGCCGGGGAGGGCTGGGCCGGGGAGGGCTGGGCCGGGGCGGTCCTGGCTTGGGCGGTCTCGGCCGGGGAGGGCTGGGCCGGGGAGGGCTGGGTGGGGGAGGGTTGGGCGAGGAAGGTGAGGACCGCGTCGTTCCAGGCGTCGGCGGCCTCGAGCTGGGGGCAGTGGCCGCAGCCGGGGAACGTGCGGAGCTGTGCGCCGGGGATGGCGGCGGCGACGTCGGCGGCGAAGCCGGGGGGCTTCAGGCGGTCGAGGTCGCCCGCGGTGACGAGGGTCGGCACGGTGACGCGGGAGTAGTCGAACGGGTCGCCGAGCGGGGGCGGCCGGTGGCCCGGCGGGCGCAGGGCGAGCGACGCGAACGCCTCGTACGCGCCGGGGGCCAGCGCGGCCTCGAGCCTGGGCATGACGACCGAGTCGTCGGCGGCCCATGACGGGTCGGCGAACGCGAGCGCGATCTGGGCGCGCATCGCGTCGACGGTCCCGGTGAAGTCCATGAGCGCGGCGAGCGCGTCGCCGGACACGGGCGGGCCGCCCGCGCTGACCAGGACCATCCGGCGGACCGCGAGCCGCGGGCTCGGCGAGGTCTGGTCGCGCAGCAGGTGGGACCCGCCCATGGACAGCCCGACGACGTCGGCCTCCTCGACGCCCAGCGCGGCGAGGAGGCCCTCGAGGTTGTCGAGCATCCGGCCCGCGCGGTCGGCGAAGTCGACGATCTTGTCGGTGCCGCCGAAGCCGAGCCAGTCGGGCGCGATCACCCGGTGGGCGCGGCTGAGCGCGGGGATCGCGGTCGGCCACGCGGTGGCCGCGCACTCGCCCCAGGCCCCGCCGTGCAGCAGGACGACCGGAGGTCCGTCTCCCGCCTCCAGGAAGTGGGTGCGCACGCCGTCCACGGTGACGGTGCGCGAGGCGGTCTCTGCCACGAACACTCCTTCAAGTTGATGACGGTCGTCATGAAAATAACCAAATCTCCTGCTCCGGGAAAGACCCTGTTTCGCTGAGCAGAACCGGGAACTACGCCGAGGCCGGACGATGCATTTACATGACGGTCGTGAACGAACCATTCGACAGTGCCGCATTCCGCGCGGCCATGGGCAGGTACGGGACCGGGGTCGTCGTGATCGCCGCGACGGTGGACGGCGCGCCGCACGGCATGGCGGTGAACTCCTTCACCTCGGTGTCCCTTGATCCGCCGCTCGTCGCCTTCTGCGCGGCGCACACGTCGAGCACCTGGCCGGCGCTGCGCCGCGCGACGGGCTGGGCCGTCAGCGTCCTGGCCGCCGACCAGGAAGACGTCTGCCGCACCTTCTCCCGCAAGGGCGCCGACAGATTCGCCGCCGTGCCCTGGACCACCTCACCCGGCGGCCACCCCGTCATGGCCGACGCCCTCGCCTGGCTCGACCTCACCCCCCACGCCATCCACCCGGCCGGCGACCACGAGCTCGTCCTGGGCCGCGTCACGGCCCTCGGCGTCGAGCGCGAGGCCGCCGACCCCCTGATGTTCTTCCGGGGCTCCTTCCGCGCCCTGTCCCCCACCGAAACCGGGCCCCCCACCCCCCTCACCCGCACCCTCGACGTCGACTCCCCCTTCTTCGCCGTCCTCAACGCCCACCTCGACCCCCACTGACCCCACCCCCACCCCGACCTCCGCCCCCCGGGAGCACCCCAAGCCCAGGCAGCACCCCCGGACCGAACCGCACTACCCCATATCCGACCGGCCCCGCACCGCAGACGCCTTCTCGGGCCTGGACACAGGCACGCCGGAGGCGTCAACGCGGACGCCCCCTCCGGGGCCGGGCAGCGCTCTCGGACCTGACCGCGACGACCCAAGTCCCGCCGCTCCCGCGCCGCGGACGCCCCCTCCGCCCCCGGTGCGACACCGGGAGCATCCCAAGCCCGGGCAGCGCCCCCGGAGCGGACCGCACTGCCCCATATCCGACCGGCCCCGCACCGCAGACGCCTTCTCGGACCTGGACACAGGCACGCCGGAGGCGTCAACGCGGACGCCCCCTCCGGAGCCGGGCAGCGCTCTCGGACCTGACCGCGACGACCCAAGTCCCGCCGCTCCCGCACCGCAGGGGCCCTCTCTGGGCCGGGGGGCACTGGCGCGGCGGGCGCCGTCAGCGCGGACGCCCGCTCCGGGGGCGGGCAGCGCTCTCGGGTCTGACCGCGATGACCCGGGTCCCGCCGGGCCCGGGCCGCGGGTGCCTTCGATGGGCCGGGGGGCACTGGCGCGGCGGGTGCCGTCAATGCGGACGCCCGCTCCGGGGCCGGGGGGCGCGGAGCGGGCGGGTTCGGGTGGGGGGGTCAGAGGGTTGTGGCGATGCCCAGGTGGAGCATTTCGCGCGTGAAGTCGCAGGCGTAGCCGGTCCAGGCGTCGCGGAGGAGGCGTTCGGGGGCGGAGCCTGCGGTGACGCCGGTCGCGCCGTGCAGGCGGACGGCGTGCTGGGCGCAGGAGATCGCGGCGTCGACCGCGCGGGTCTTGGCCGCCGGGACGACAAGGGCGAGTTCCGAGGGGTCGGCCTTGGCGTCGAGCGCGGCGGCGGCGTCGTGGACGAGGAGGCGTGCGGTGCGCAGCTCGACGGCCATCTCCGCGAGGGCCAGGGCGACGGCCTGGTGCTCGCGCAGCGGGCGGCCCCAGCTCGTCCGGGTCCCGGTGTGGGCCAGCGCCGCCTCGTACGCGGCCCGCGCGACGCCGACGAACACCGCGGCGAGGCCCACCGCCATGCCCGGCGTCGTCGTCATCAGCAGCCGCAGGCCCTCGCCCTCCGGGCCGATCCGCGCCGACGCGGGCACCCGCACCTCATCGAGGAACAGTTCGGCGTGGAAGCCGCCGCGCAGCCCCAGGAGGTGCGAGCGCGGCCCGACGGTGAGGCCGGGCGCGTCGGCCGGTACCCAGAAGACCGTGGGGCCCGCCTCGGCCCTGGCGAAGACGAGGTAGGCGTCCGCGATGCCCGCGTTCGTCACCCACTGCGCCTTCGATCCGCTGATCACATAGGACGTCCCGGTACGCTCCGCCCGGGTGCGCATCCGCGAGCCGGGCTCGGCGGCGGGGTCGAACAGCTCGGAGCCCGACACCGAGGGCTCGTTGAGCGCCCCGGCGAGGATCGTCGTGCCCTCGGCCACGCCGGGCAGCCAGTCGCGGCGCTGCCGGTCGGTGCCCGCCGCGAGGACGAGGTCGGGGACCGAGGCCGTCAGGCTGAGCCCCGCCGCGAACCCCGCGTCCACCGCGCCGAGCTCCTCGGTCGCCACGGCGTGGTCGAGGTAGCCGCCGCCCGAGCCGCCGAAGGACTCGGGGATGAGCAGCCCGGGCAACCCGAGTCCGGCGGCCTCGCGCACCAGACGACGGGCAGCGTCGGCGGTGAGCTGCTCCCCCGACGTCTCCGGCGCGATCCGCCGCTCGGCGAAGTCCCGCGCCGCCTCGGTGAGCAGCCGCCGTTCCAGGCCGGGCCCGCGCGTCATGTCATCGCCTTTCCGGTCCTGATCCTGTCGAGCCCGATCGCGACGACGAGCACGACGCCGCTCACCACGTTGCTCCAGAACGGGCTCACCCCCGCCAGCGTCACTCCGTTCTGTAGCACCCCTAGGAACATGACCCCCAGCAGCGTTCCTAGCAGTGATCCGCGGCCGCCCATGAACGAGGTGCCGCCGAGCAGGACCGCGGCCCCGGCCGTCAGCTCGAGGCCGATGCCGGTGTCCGGCGACGCCGAGGTGGTCCGGGAGGCCGCGACGACCCCCGCCAGCCCGGCGAGCGCCGCGCACAGCGTGTACACCGCGACCCTGATCCCCGCGACGTTGATCCCGGCGAGCCGCGCCGCCTCGGGGTTGCCGCCGACCGCGTAGACCATCCTGCCGAACCCGGTGTACCGCAGGACGAGCAGCGCGGCGACGAACACCCCCGCCGCGATCAGCACCGTGTACGGGATTCCGGCGATCCGCCCCGAGCCGAGCGTGACGAGGAAGCCGTGCTCGTAGACGCTCTGGGACTGCCCAGAGGACCAGATCTGGGCGAGCCCGTGCAGCAGCGACGAGGTGCCGATCGTCACCACGAGGAACGACAGCCCGGACACACCGATGAGCAATCCGTTGGTCAGCGCTCCCACTACTAGCGCCGCTAGCACCGCGAGCAGCAGCGCGGCGGGCGCAGGCAGCGGCCCGAGCAGCTTCCAGCAGATGATCGCCGAGAAGCCCATCATCGCGCCGACCGACAGGTCGATGCCGCCGGTGAGCAGCACGAAGGTGAGGCCGACCGACACCAGCAGCAGGACCGAGTTGGTCTCGGCGATGTTCGCGAAGTTCGCGGGCGACAGGAACTGCTCCTGGGTGACCGCGAGAACGACGACCAGCAGCCCTAGCACCGCTAGCACGCCGGTGTACTGGGCGACGGACTCCGGCACCGGCCGTCTCGGCCCCCGCGCCGCCTCACGCGGCGGCGCCTTTTCGGAAACCGTCATGATTCTTCCCCTCCGCCCAGCGCCAGCAGCGCTATGGCCTCCTCCGAAGCCTGCGCGCGGCTGAGTTCGCCGCGCGCGTCCCCGTCGGCGAGCACGATGATCCGGTCGGCGAGGCCGAGCAGTTCCACAAGGTCGGACGAGGCCATCAGCACCGCGCATCCTGCGGCGGCGAGATCGGCGATCGCCCGGTAGATGTCGGCGCGCGCGCCGATGTCGACGCCGCGCGTGGGCTCGTCGAGCAGCAGGACGCGCGGGTCGTCGCCGAGCGCCCTGGCGATCACGACCTTCTGCGCGTTCCCCCCGGAAAGGGCGGCGACGGGCGTGCCGACGCCGTCGCAGCGCACCCGGTAGGCGGCGACCGCCTTCTCGGCACGCGTATGGTCGGCGGCCCGGTCGGTGCGGCCGAACGTCCGCAGCCAGGGGGCCGCGAGGTTGTCGCGGATCGAGTGGGCGGGCGCGAGCCCCTGCGCGAACCTGTCTTCCGGCACAAGGACGACGCCCGCTCGCCTGGCCGCGCGCGGCGACGGGCCCGTCAACGGCGTCCCGTCCACCTCGACGCCCCCGCGCACCGGCCGCCGCAGCCCGGCGAGGGTCTCCAGCAGTTCGCTGCGCCCCGACCCGACGAGCCCGGCGAGCCCGACGATCTCCCCGGCCCGCACCGAAAGGGACAGCGCGTGCGGCGACCTGACGGTGACGAGCCCGCGCACATCGAGCCTGACCCCGCCGAACCCGGGGGCGCGCGCGGGGAAGTAGTCGCCGAGGTCGCGGCCGACCATCGCCCGCGACACCTCGTCGTCGGACAGTTCGTGCCCGCCGAGTTCGGCGACGGTGACGCCGTCGCGCAGCACGCTCGCCCGGTGCGCGAGCCTGCGCATCTCCGGCAGCCGGTGCGTGATCAGCACGACGCCCACCCCCGAGGCGGCGAGCGGCTCGACCACCGCGTAGAGCCTTTCTGGGTCGGGCAGCCGGGCGGTGACCTCGTCAAGGATGAGCAGCCGGGGGTCGGCCGCGAGCGCCTGGGCCAGCGCGACGAGCTCGCGGTCGCCCGGCGGCAGCGACTCGGCGGGCCTGCGCGGGTCGAGCCGCAGCCCCACCCGCGCGAGCAGCGGTTCGGCCGCCGCGACGAGCCGCGCGCGACGCACCCGGCTCATCGGCCCGCCGAGCCGCGCCAGCATGACGTTCTCGGCGACCGAGAGCGCGGGCACCAGCGTCGGCTCCTGGGAGACCAGGCAGACACCCGCCTCCAGCGCCTGACGCGGACCGGCGAACCTGACGGGCACGCCGTCGAGCTCGACGGTCCCGGAGTCGGGCGCGAGCGCCCCCGCGATGATCTTCGACA
Organism: Actinocorallia sp. A-T 12471; assembly: GCF_033875155.1. Taxonomy (NCBI): domain Bacteria; kingdom Bacillati; phylum Actinomycetota; class Actinomycetes; order Streptosporangiales; family Thermomonosporaceae; genus Actinocorallia; species Actinocorallia sp. A-T 12471. The sequence continues at coordinate 314,812 of NZ_JAWZTE010000007.1, forward strand.
GCGTCGACTTGCCCGAGCCGTTCTCCCCGGCGAGGCAGACCACCTCGCCGCGCGCGACGGTCAGCGAGGCGTCGCGCAGCGCGGCGACCGGGCCGAAGCTCTTGGCCACCCGCTCGACCCGCAGGACCGGCGGCACGCCGGTCCCGCGGTCGGTGACACGGTCAGTCGAGCTTGACATGGGTTCTGCCGTCGCGCTCTTCCAGCTCGATCTTGAACGGGTTGTCGACCCGGGCGGAGATCGGCTGCCAGGAGTCGACGTTGTCCTTGTCGAGCTTCACCGTCGGCACCACGATCTCCTTGGCGATCTCGGCCCCGCACAGCGCGCGCAGCGCCGCGTAGGCGAGCGCCTGGCCCGTCTTGTCGTACGGCACGCCGAACGTCGTGGTGATCTTGCCGGCCTTGACCAGCGGGATCGCGTCGGGCTGGCCGTTGATCGAGACGATCGCGGGGGCGAAGTCGCCGGACAGCGACGACGCCGCGCCGATCGCGGAGACGTCGTTGAACGTCCACACGCCCTTGAGGTCGGCGCCGTACTTCTGCTTCCACGCGTCGGTGATCGCCTTGGCCCCGTCGGGGGTGATCTTCTGGTTGACCTGCTGGTCGACCACGTTCAGGCCGATCTTCTCGGCCTCGGCGAGGAACGCCTCCTTCTCCCAGGTGAGCAGTTCGGCGAAGGACGGGCCGAGGATCGCGCCGACCTTGCCGTCGCCGACCTTCTCCTTGAGGATTCGCGCGCCCTCGGTGGCGGCGGTCTCGACGTCGTCGTGGACCATCGTGAAGTAGGGTCCGCCGACCTTGGTGTCGAGCACGATGACGGGGACGTTCTTCGCCCTGGCCTGCGCGAAGACGCCCTGGGTGGCGTTGGGGTCGACCGGGTTGGCGATGAGCGCCGACACGCCCTGCTGGAGCAGCGCGGTGATGTCGGAGATCTGCTTGCCGGGGTCGAGGTTGGCGTTGACGGGCTTCAGTTCCGCGCCGTACTCCTTGAGCGCCTTGGCGACGATCGTCTCGATCGCCTGGAAGTTCGGGTCGGGCAGCGGCTCGCTGAAGCCGACGGTCTTGCCTTCGGCCGCGGCGCAGCCGACGCCGTCGTCGGCTCTGGGCGGGGCGGAGGCGGTGCCGTCGTCCGAGGAGTCTCCGCAGGCGGCGAGGCAGACGAGCAGGCCGGTCGTGGCGAGACCGGCGAGTGTCCGCTGGATAGAGGGGATCATGCGCTACCTCCGGCAGACATGTCGCGGGGGACAGAGGGGGGAGGCACCGGTTCTACCCTGGCCGCGCCGCGCCGGACAGAAGACCGTCTCGCTGAACGAACCGTTCGAAGGGGGCGTGGGCGGCGGGCAGACTAGAACACATGGCCGTGGACGACACCTCAATCGACGGGACGTGGACGGGCGCGACACCCTCCATGGCCGACACCCCGCGGGCCGGCACCGCCGACACCGGGCCGCCCAGGATGCTGATCATGGACGTGTGCGGCGCGTACATGCGGCCGCTCGGCGGCTGGTTCGCCATCGCCAAGATCGTCCAGCTGATGCAGGAGCTCGGCGTCGACGAGGCGGCCACCCGCTCGGCGCTCCAGCGAATGCGGCGCAAGGACCTGCTCGTCCCCGAGCGCCGCAACGGGGTGCGCGGGCTGCGCCTCACCGACCACGCCCTGATGTCACTCGACGCCTCCGACCAGCGGATCTTCGGGCCGCGCTCGCCCGCGCGGCTGCACGACGGCTGGGTCCTCGTGTCGTTCTCCATCCCGGAGGAGGAGCGGTCACGGCGGCATGTGCTGCGCTCCCGGCTGTCGTGGCTCGGCTTCGGCAACCTCAGCAACGGGCTGTGGATGGCCCCGCGCCGGATGATGGGCGAGCTGGAGAAGGCCGTCAGGGAGCTCGGATACCAGCGGTACGTGCTGCTGTTCGAGGCGCACTACGCGGGCTTCGAGGAGCTGTCCTCGCTCGTCGGCCAAGCCTGGGACCTGCGGGAACTCGGCACCCTGTACGCCGACTTCGTCGCGTGGTGCGAGCCCGTCGCCGCACGCTGGCGCGCCGCCCGCCCGACGGGCGCGCAAGCCTTCGCCGACTACACGCTGTGCCTGTACCACTGGCGCAAGTTCCCCTACCTCGACCCCGGCCTGCCGCCCGAGCTGCTGCCGCGCGACTGGGCGGGCCGCCGCGCCGCCGACCTGTTCTTCGACCTGCGGACCAGCCTCGAGGACGCCGCGCTCGACCATGTGCGCAGGACGTGCGCGCTCGGCTGAGTCCGTCCAGCGGACCGTACGGGCCGACAAGGACGGCCCGGCCGCCTAGCGTGCCCGCGTGATCCAAGGATTCGAGGGCCTGCTGGTCAGGCCGCAAGACGCCGAGTACGAGAGCGGGCGGGTCCTGTGGAACCGCGTCCACGAGGGACGGCCGCGCCTCATCGCCCGCTGCGCCTCCGAGCTGGACGTTGCACGGGCCATCCGTTACGCCCGGGAGGAGGGGCTTGCCCTTTCCGTCAGGTCGGGCGGGCACAACTTCGCGGGGTTCTCCCTCACCGACGGCGGGCTGCTGATCGACGCGCGCGGCCTGCGCGGGGTGCGGATCGAGCCCGGCCGCGTCGGGCTCGGCGCGGGACTGCGCTGGGGCGACGTGGACGCCGCGCTCGCGCCGGAGGGCCTGATCACGCCGGGCGGGTCGGTGTCCAAGGTCGGCGTCGCGGGGTTCTCGCTGGGCACCGGGCTCGGCTGGCTCGGCCGCCGGCACGGGCTCACCGGCGACAACCTGGTCGGCGCGACCGTCGTGACCGCGGCCGGGGAGACCCTGCGCGTCAGCGCCGAGGAGCACCCCGAGCTGTTCTGGGCGCTGCGCGGCGGGGGCGGCGGGTTCTGCGTCGTCACCGAGTTCCGGGCGCTGACGCATCCGCTGCCGACGCCCGTCGCTGGCACGCTCATCAGGCCGCTCGACGGCTCGGCCCGGGTGCTGACCCGGCTGCTCGAGGTCACCGCCGCCGCGCCCGCCACGTTCACCTGGGCGGCCGTGCTGACCTGCGCGCCGCCCGACCCCGCGCTGCCGCCGTCGCTGCGCGGCCGTCCGGTGATGCTGGTGCCGGTGCTTTCGACGGGTCCGGACGCCGCGCTGGTCGAGGAGGTCAGGCGGGTGGTCGGGGCGGAGATCGACACCGTCGGGCCGTCGCCGTTCGCCGCGTTCCAGACCGCCAGCGACGGGGCCGCGCCCGAGGGGCTGCGCTGGGACGTCCGCTCCGAATGGCTCACCGGCCTTGACGCGGCCGCGATCGAGCACGCCGTCGGCATGGCCGGGCGGCTGCCGTCGCCGCTGAGCAATGTGCTGTTCCGGCCGCTGGGCGGCGCGATCGCCGCGCCTGACGCGCCGGACACCCCGTTCTCGTTCCGCGCCGCGGGCTTCCTCGTGGAGGTCATCGCCAACTGGGCCGAGGGCGAGGGCAAGGCCGAGCGGGCCTGGATGACCGAGGCTTGGGAGGGGCTGCGGCGGCTGTCGGCGGGCGGCCCCGACGTCAACCACCTCGGGGTGGGCGAGGACGTCACCCGCGCGCGCACGGCCTACTCGCCGGATGCGCTCGCAAGGCTGGACGCGGTACGCGCGGCCTACGACCCCGAGGGGGTCTTCCCGTCCCCGCTGCTCACGCCCTGAGCGAGCGCGGTGAGCGAAGGCGGCCGGTCCCCCGACCGGCCGCCCGCTAGTCCTCCACGACGAGCCGGCCGGTCATGCCGACCGCGCGGTGGATCGTGTCGGAGCAGTAGAACTCGAACGTCCCGGTACGGTCCGGGATGAACCCGCCCACCGCCGCTTCTTCCACGCCGGTCTGGACGAACCCGGCGAACTCGTCGATGGTGAAGTTGTGCGGGTTGTCCTCGCAGGTCAGCTCGATCGCCAGGGGCTCGCCGACGCGCGCCCTGATCTCGGCGGGCTCGAACGCGAACGACCTGCACGACACCCGGACGTGCCGCGCCGCCGGGTCCACCGGGCTGTTGCCGCGCGCCATCTTCTGCAGGTTCATCGTCCCGACGGTGAGCCGCGCCATCTCCCCCAGCGGGACCACGCCGGTCGGCTCGATCTCCACGGCCATCTGGGTGACGTCGGGGAACCGCGTCGTCATGATCCCGCCGAACTCCAGCGGTTCGAGCCGCAAAAGCCCGGTCTCCACGCCGTACTCGATGACGAGGTGGTGGTTGAGCCGCACCCACGCGTCGCCGATCCTGATCTGGTGGGCGAGCGGGTCGGCCGGGATGCTGTCGGGCGGGCACGGGTCGACCCTGACGTTGCCGTCGTCGCCCTTCGGGCCGCGCAGCACGAAGAACCCGAAGCTGTTGTGCGGCATGTCCCCCGGATGGATGTCCGTGGTGTTCTGGTGGGAGATGAGGGTCTTGACCCCGTCGGCCGTCGGTACCTGCCGGACCGGCGAGCTGAGCGCCTGGTGCTCGACGGTGCCCGTGATGTAGGTGCGCAGCGACGGCAGCTCCGGCGACGGCTCCGACGGGCCGGTCCCGCCGTAGTACTCGGGCAGGACGATGTGGTGGACCAGCGGCATCCCCAGGTACCACCCGTAGATGGCCCGCTCCCCCGGCGCGGGACCGTCGCCCGCGTCCGGGGCGGGACCGACCCGCGACGCCGTCCGGAAGCGCGCCGACGTGCGCACCCGCGCGGCGTCGCCGCCCGCCGGGTCGAGCGCGAGCAGCCCGGCCCGCACGCCGTACTCCACGACCGCGTGGTTGTACAGCGGGACCATGATCTTGCCCATCCGGATCGCGGTGGCCAGGCCGTCGTCCTCGACCGACACGAGGTCGTCGGCGGCCGCCGCGCGGACCCGGAACCGGCGCAGGTCGGCGGTCTCGCCCTCGCCGGGCAGCCCCGCGAGCAGCAGCCGGTCCCCTGTCTCGTACAGGCCGACCGTCTCGTGCGGGCCCGCGGCGTCGCCGTCGGCGGGCTCAAGCGTCACCGGCAGGCCGAGGTGCCATGCGGTGGTGGTCTCCATGCCACTCCTTCGTCTACGGTCCCGGCCGGGACGCCGCGCGCCCCGGCCGGATCACTGCGGTGCGGGTCAGTGGTGCTTGTGCTCGATCCAGCCGACGCCGCCCCACCCGATGTCGAACGTGGCGAGCTGGCCGCCGGCCAGGCCGAGCTCGATGACCTGGGAGCTGGTGAGGTCGAACCAGGTGAAGCCGAGCTTGATCGAGTACGCCAGGGGCGCGCCCGCGAGGCTGCCCTCGGGCATCGGCCGGGTCTTGACGTTGGCGGCCGTGGCGTTCGGGCCGGGGATCACCATCTGGCCGTAGCCGTCGACTATTCCGGTCGGCCAGGTCGACCACACGTGGTCGTGGTCGGGCATGTAGCCGACGCCGGGGATCGGCAGGCCGGGCGCGAACGGCGTGGCGGTCACGTTGCCGACCAGGTAGATGGTCTGGTCGGGGCGCTCGGGCTCGGGACCGGACGGGCCCGAGCCCATCGGCGCGGGGATCTGGGCGAAGTGGTCGACGACGTAGCCGCCGAACCAGGCGTCGCGGTGCTCGTCGTACACGCACGACGGCGCGCCGGGCGGGCAGGCGAACGCGGGCGTCGCGGACACGGCGACCAGGGACGCCAGGGCGGTCAGCAGCGCGGCGAAGATGCCGAGCAGCCGGTACCGGGGACTGCGTTTCATTCGACGGTCTCCTTCTTCTCTGGGTGGTCTTCCGAAGGATCAGTGGTGTCAGTGGGGTCGGCGGGGTCGGTGATCGGCGTCTCCCGCAACAGGAACGCCGCGACGAGGCACGCCAAACCGATGGCCACCGCGACGAAGAACGTCGTGGTGATGGCGTGCGCGTAGGTCTTCGCGATGCCCTCCTGCACCTGCGGCGGCAGCGCCTTGAGCGCCTCAGGGCTGCGCTGGAGGAACCCGATGTCCACCCCGGGCGGCAGCGCGCCCGCCGGGACGTACTCGGTGAGCGAGCTCTGCAGCCTGCTGGTGAAGACCGCGCCGAACACCGCGACGCCCGCCGCGCCGCCGAGCGCCCGGAACAGCCCTGCCGAGGCGGTGGCGCTGCCGAGGTCGGCCCTGGGGACGCTGTTCTGCACGATGACCGTCAGCGACGCCATGCAGCCGACGCCGAGGCCGACCACGCCCATGTACACCGCGGCGAGCGCGGGGCTCGTGTCGGCGTCCATCCGGGACAGCAGGAACAGCCCGAGGGTGATCCCGACCGCGCCGCCGATCGGCCACCAGCGGTAGCGGCCGGTCCGCGAGATGACGTGCCCGGACACGATCGACGTCACGATCAGCCCGCCCATCAGCGGGAACAGCAGCACGCCCGAGTTCGTCGCGCTGACGCCGAGGCCGATCTGGAGGAACGTCGGCAGGTACGACACGGCGGTGAAGTTGACGACGCCGACCAGCAGGATCAGCACCAGCGCCACCCGGGTGACCCCGCCGGTGAACAGCACGAGCGGCACGATCGGCTCGGGCGCGCGCCGCTCCACCGCGACGAACGCCGCGAGCAGGACGACGCCCGCGAAGCCGAGCCCGAGCACGGTCCCGGACGTCCACGGGTACTGCTGGCCGCCCCACGACGCCATGAGCAGCAGGCAGGTGAGCCCGCTGAGCAGCAGCGCGATGCCCGGCCAGTCGATCACGCGGCGCACCCGCTGCGGCGGCAGCTTCAGCACGAGCGCGACGACGGCGAGCGCGAGCAGGCCGAGCGGCAGGTTGATGAGGAACACCCAGCGCCAGCTGAGCGTGTCCGTCAGGAACCCGCCGACGAACGGGCCGACGATCGTCGCGACCGCGTACTCCGCGCCCAGGTAGCCCTGGTAGCGGGCGCGCGAGCGCGGCGGCACCATGTCGCCCACGATGGTGATCGCCATCGCGGTGATGCCGCCGCCGCCGACGCCCTGGACGGCCCGGCCCACGATCAGCGTCTCCATGCTCTGCGCGAGCCCGCACACCAGCGACCCCGCGACGAAGAACACGACGGCGACGACGAGCAGAGGCCGTCGGCCGTACATGTCGCTCAGCTTGCCGAACAGCGGCACGCCGACCGTCGCGCCGAGCAGGTTCGCCACGATCACCCACGACAGCAGGCTGAGGCCCTGCAGCTCGCCGATCATCGCCGGCAGCGCGTTGGCCACGGTGACGGAGTCGAGGGCGACGAGCAGGAGGCCGAGGAGCAGACCTGCGAACGCGAGGAGGATGTCGCGACGGCTCAACGCCTGTCCTGATTCGACTGCGGCCATCCCGATCTCACCTTCCCTTCCGATAGTCGAAACCCCCGAGTCACGGGCATCCTGTGGGAGCCCGGAGCCGCTGTCACCGCGAACATTCCGGCCACCGATACGGGCACGGCGTGCCTTGTCGGGCGGGCTCTCCGGGCGGCGCGCGACCGGGGAAACGGGACCGCCCCCGTCCCGGGGTGGCCGGGACGGGGGCGGTCGTCGGGGACGCCGTGGCGTCTAGTTGACGGTGAGCTTGAAGACGTTCGGGTAGACGATCTGCTGGACCTCGAGGCTGCCTCCGGGAGGACCGGCGATGAACAGCGTCTGCGGCTCGTACCGCTCGAGGCCGGTCTCGTTGATCAGGCCGATGGCGGTGAAGTTGCCTTCGGGCGTCACCAGGTCGTCCTGGCAGAAGCCCCAGTAGTCGTCGCCGACCTTGTGGGTGGTGGTGCACTCGGTCCTGACGGTGCCGACGGCGGCCCCGCCCTGGGTGTAGGACAGGTCGCCCCAGGAGATGAACACGCTTCCCGCACCGCGCGGGTCGCAGCCGGGGTTCTGCGGGCCGGGGATACAGGCCGGGATGAACTCGACGTCGCCCTCGCCGACCGTCTCGTAGTAGACGCGGCTGCCCGCGCTGGCCGATGTGGCGCTGAAGCCCAACGCCGCGGTGACGGCCGCGGCCGCCACCAGAACACTGCCGATCTTCTGCATGTCCCTGCTTTTCGTCTCGGGGGGTGGGTGGAACCGTGGAACTTGTGCCGCGCAGCGACCTCAGGATGCGCATTCGTCTTCCCAGCCACAATCCGGACGTTCCGCTGGACGGGATCACCAGGCCGCAAAGCCTTACGGCATAGGGCGTCTGGGGATCGGAAGGTCGATCGAGAGGGCTCCGGAGGGGGTCGTGGCGACGTCGGCGGTGACGCGGTAGACGTCGGCGAGCAGGGCCGGGGTGAGGACGGTTCCCGGGGGTCCCTCGGCGGCCAGGACGCCGTCGCGCAGGACCGCGACGCGGTCGCAGGCCGCGGCGGCCAGGCGGAGGTCGTGCAGGGCGATCAGGACAGTGGTGTCCAGGACGGCGAGGAGGCCGAAGAGGGCGACCTGGTGGTGGAGGTCGAGGTGGTTGGTGGGCTCGTCGAGGACGAGCAGGCGTGGCCGTTGGGCGAGCGCGCGGGCAAGGTTGACGCGCTGGCGTTCGCCGCCCGAGAGCGTCGCCATGCGGCGGCGGGCGAGCGCGCCGACGTCGCAGCGTTCCATCGCGTCGTGGACGACGCGGCGGTCGTCGCGGGACATGCGGCCGAGCGCGCCGAGGTAGGGCAGGCGGCCCAGGGCGACGGTCTGCTCGGCCGTCGTGTCGGGGTCGGCGGGCGCGTCCTGGGTGACCGCGGCGACGTGCCGGGCGGCCTCCCGCGCCGGGACGCGCCAGACGTCGGTCCCGTCGAGCAGGACCGCGCCCGAGTCGGGCCTGACCCGTCGGTAGACGCAGCGCAGCAGGCTCGACTTGCCGCTGCCGTTCGGGCCGAGCAGCCCGACCACCTCGCCGGGCGCGACGTCGAAGCTCACGTCGCGGAGCCCGGCCGGAGCCCAGCAGACCGCGTCAAGCCTGATTCCTGCGGGCTTCACGGCAGGTCCCCCCGGTCGGCGCGGCGCAGCAGCGCGAGGAAGAACGGCACCCCGACCAGCGCGGTGAGCACGCCGACGGGAATTTCGTCGGGCTTCTGGAGGGTGCGTGCGCCGACGTCGACCCAGACCAGGAGGACCGCGCCGGTGAGCGCGCTGAGCGGGACGACGTGACGGTTGTCGCCGCCGACCGCGAGGCGCACCGCGTGCGGGACCATCAGCGCGACGAACCCGATGCCGCCGCTCACCGCGACGACAGCGCCGACGACGAGCGCGCATCCGACGACCATGCGCCGCCGCAGCACGTCGACCTCGACGCCGAGGCTCGTCGCGCCCTCGTCGCCGAGGACGAGCCCGTTCAGCCGTGCGGCGTTCGCCCAGAACCAGCAGGTTCCGGCGAGGACGACGAGGACGGGGACGCCGACGTCACGCCACTGGGCGCCGCCGAGGCCGCCGAGCGTCCAGAACAGCGCCGAGCGCACCTCCTTGTCGGGCGAGGTGAGCACGAGGTAGTGGGTGACCGCCTCCATGAGCGCCGACACCGCGACCCCGGCGAGGATCAGCCGGGTCGGCGCGAGCCGTCCGCTCCCCCCGGCGAGCAGCATGACGAGCGTGAACGCGCCGATCGCCCCGGCGAAGGCGGCGACCGGCAGCGAGAGCACACCGAGCGGGGCGAACCCGACGATGAGCACGCATACCGCGCCGAACGACGCGCCCGAGCTCGCGCCGAGCAGGTACGGGTCGGCGAGCGGGTTGCGCAGGACGGCCTGGAGCACCGCGCCCACGGCGGCGAGTCCCGCGCCGACGGCCGCGCCGAGGATCACGCGCGGCAGCCGCAGGTCGAGGACGATCACCGCGGCGGGTCCCGTCGGGCCCTCCGCCACGAGGAAGGGCGCGTAGTGGTGGCCGATGACGCGGGCGACGTCGCCGAACGGGATGGCCACGGGCCCGAGCCCGACCGCCGCGACGAGCGAGACCGGGAGCACGAGCACGAGGCCGGCGAGGGTGAGGAACCCCGTGGGGCTGCCGCGCCCCACGGGGATGGTCCGGACCGTCACGCGCCGAAGCCCTCCGCGAGCGTCGTTAGCGCGCGTGCGCTGCGGACGCCGGGCTGGGTGTCGTTGACGGGGATCACCACAAAACGGTCTTCCTTCACGGCGGTGATGTTCTTGAGCGGGCCGAACGCCTTCATGAACGCGATGGCGGCGTCGGCGGGCTCGAACGCCTGGTCCTCGACCACGATCACGTCGGGGTTCCGCTTGACGACCTCCTCCCAGCTCACCTGCTTGTAGGAGGTGACCTCGGGGAAGATGTTGGTGCCGCCCGCGCGCTTGATGAGGTCGTCTATCAGGGCGGATGAGCCTGCCGTGGCGGGCTTGTCCTTGCCGCCCGCGTAGTCGAAGACCTTGGGCGCGTTCTGGGCGGGGGTCACCGCCGCGTTGTCGCGCTTCAGCTTCGCGACGAGTTCGGCTGCCCGGTCCTGGACGCCGAAGATCTCGCCGAGGGCGGCGATGTCGGCGTGGACGTCATCGACGTTCGCCTTGTGTCCGGGACAGTTCGCCGACAGCAGGAACGTGTTGACGCCCTCCCGCTGGAGTACCGCGCGGTCACCCATCGCCTTGTCGCCGTAGTCGTCGGGGTAGCCGCTGACGACGAGGTCGGGGTTGACCGAGTACACGACCTCCTTGGACGGCGGCGGGAACGCCTGCTCGGCGATCACCTTCACGCCGGTGAGGCCGTCGGCGTACTCGGGCACGATGTCCTTGGCGGCGACCGTGCCCGCCAGCCTGTCCTTGAGGCCGAGCGCGAGGATCACCTCGGTCGCGACGGTGCTCGACGTGACGACCCGCTCGGGCGGCGCGGCGAACGTGTAGGCTGCGCCGCAGTTGTCGACCTCGACGGCCTTCGCCGCGTCGACCGCCTCCTTCACCTCCCCGCCTTCCGCGCACGCGGTGAGCGACAGACCGAGCGCCAGCACGACTGACGCGACTCTTCTCAACACAGATGTTCCTTTCCTGGACGCGGCGCGTCATTTCACGCCGCGACGGGGGGTGCGGACCCGGACGGGTCAAACGTGGGGAAGGGGAAGGCTCGGCGGGCCGGGCGGCAGCGGCTCGACCCCGTCGCCGAGAAAGGGGAACGCGGCGGGGCCGACCGACCGCAGACCCGGCACGAGCACCCGCGCACAGCACCAGCCGGGCAGATCGGCCGGACTGAGGTCCACGGTCAACGGCGTCAGCCCCACCGCCCGCGACGCCGAGTCGAGATCGACCGGGTCGGGACGCCACCCGCCTCGATCGCCGGGCGGCGGCCAGTGCGGGGCCGGGTCGGGATGCCGGGTGTTCCGGTCGTCGCCCTTGGCGAGACGGGTGGCGATGGCGTCGGTCATGCGGGGGTCGGCGAGGAGTTGGAGGGTGCAGACGAGGTCGGTCGCGTCGGAGAGGTCGGGGCGGTAGGAGTCGGCGTAGCGGCGGTCGGCCCGGACGGGGTGGAGTACCGCCGACCACTCGGGGACGCCGTCGGCGACCGCGGCGATCGCGTCGAGGGAGAGGAGCGCCTCGGCGGCGGCCTTGCGGGCCGACGTCGCGACGGGGTCGGCCGCGCCGGGGGTGAGCGCGCAGCCCAGCGCGATCCCGGCCGCGGACCGCGCCGCGCACGCGACGACGGGCGCGCCGAGCAGGTTCGGGACCGCGTACCAGGTCAGCTCGGCCCCGACGGGCTCGGGCACCGCCTGCCGCGGCAGCTCAGGAAACCTGTCCCCCCGATACCAGGCCGTGGCCAGCGCGTGCCGCTCCACCACCTCGGCCAGCGCGCTCTCCCGCGCCTGGGCGAACGTCGGCCCCGCCGCGATCCCCGCCCCGACCGGCAGATGCACGACCCCACCCGACGCGTCCGCCGACCCCCGCGCGCGCGAGCCGGGACCTCCGGGCCTTGAAGAACCCGCGCGCGAGGACGAGAACTCCCCCGCGTGGGGGCCGGGACCTTCCGGCGTTCGAGAACCCGCGCGTGAGGAAGGGAACTCCTGGGTGTGGGGGCTGGGACCTTCCGGCGTTCGAGAGCCCGCGCGCGAGGACGGGAACTCCTGGGTGTGGGGGCCTGGGGGGAGCCAGGTCAGGGAGGCGGGGAGCCAGAGCGGGGTGGGGTGGGTGGATTGGATCCAGAGGCGTTCGGCGATGGGGTCGAAGCCGGTGAAGGGGAAGCCGGGGCGGGTGAGCTGGTCGGGGCGGTAGAGGGCGAAGGCGTCGAGGGGGACTGCGGACGGGCCGAGGGCGGCGGCGGTCGCGCGGCGGAGGCGGCGCGGGTCGATGAGGTGGCCCGCGTAGCGTTCGACCGCCTCGCCCAGCGCGCGCTGCGCGGCGCGTTCCGGGGACGTCCAGGAGGTGCCGCCGACGACCTGGTTGCCGAGCGGCAGGGCGTGGCCGTCGGTCGCGGCGAGGTCGGCCGTCGCGGTGTGCAGCACGGCGTGCGACGTCCCGTGGTCGAGTCGGGTGACGATGCCCGTCCGTGGGTCGAGGGCGCTCACGTGTGCGGGAGCGGGACGAGGTTGAGGTCGGCGTCCCGGGTCGGGGCCTCGCGCAGGCCGAGGGTGACCGGATCGGTCCGCAGCCGGGAGCCGCCGAGGAACGGGAACGCGGCGGGTGCGTTCGAGTAGGCCCCGGGCACGACGACGCGCGCGACGCGGACACCGGCCGTGGCCACGTCGGACGTGGTGACGTCGACGGCGTAGGCGGTCAGTCCTGCCTTGTCGAGCCGGGCCAGATACGCCTCGTACACGGCGCCGTCGATGCGCGGGAGGGCGTCGAGGGAGATGACCTGATCGGACCGGGTGATCGGGGCGAGCTCGGCGCGCAGCCTCGGGTCGAGCCAGATCTGGCTGTGGCACGACAGGTCGGCGACGTCACGGAAGTCGGGCCGGTAGGAGTCGAGGTAGCGGCGGTCGGCGCGGTGCGGGTGGAAGAACTCGATCGGGATGGTGCCCTCGCGCGCCGACGTCCAGATGTCGCCGTCGGCGTCGAGGAGGCCGAGGGCGTAGCGGCGCAGGGTGACCGCCTCGGCGAGCGCCTTCAGCACCGCGTCGGCCGGGTCGGGCCGTGCCGCGACGCCGAACACCGTCAGCTTGAGGTCGGGGTCGTCGAGGAGGACGCCGAGCACGGCGACGTCGAAGACCGTCGGCAGGGCGACGACCCGGTACCGGCAGCCGCTTGACGTCCCCGTCGCGGCGGCCCATCCGGGCCCGCGTTCGGGGTCCGGGGTGAGGTGGGGCGCGAGCCTCGGGTGGGCGACGTCCACGGGCCGCGCGGGCAGCCGGTTGGCCCACCAGACGACCGTCGCGTCCCGCTCGATGACCTCCTCGAGCGCCGCGGTCCTTGCGGCCCTGTCGTCCGCCCCCGCCGCGATCCCCGCGAGGTTGACGAAGTTCGTCACGGGCTCCCCGGCACGCGGCGGCAGGTAATAGTTCACATAGACCAGCGAGGCGGGCACCAGCGCGGGCTCCCCGGACGGCAGCCGCACCCCCCGCGCCCAGAGCACCGCAAGATCCCCGGCAAAGGGGACAAAAGGGCAGCCGGGTTCCGCGTACTGAGCCTCGGAGTAGAGCGCGAGATCCGCCGGGTCAAGCGCACTCTGTCCCGCTCTGTCGAGTTCCCGATACGAGGCGCGCACAAGATCGTCGGGCACGAAGTTGCCGCAGTAACGCTCGACCGCCTCCCCGACCGCCGCACGACGCGCCCGCCCCGGGTCCGCGAAGGCAGTCCCGGTGGAAACCCGGTCGGCGGGCCACGGAAGCAGCGCCGCGAGATCACCGACATGCGTCGCGCTCACGCTCAAACCGGGCGGCCACCATGGTTCAGGCTCGGCCGCGAAGAGCCGCGCGATCACGCCGGTGCGCTCGTCCACAAGAAGTTCGGTGTTCACAGGGGGTCCTTCAGCTCAGGCGGCAGCAACGGTCCCGGCACGCCGCACGCGGTGATCGGCGCGGCGGTCGGCCCGATCACGAGGGTCCTCCGGCGGTCCGGGCGCGACGCGCGCGGTGATCGGGGCGGGGCCGGGTGCGATCAGGAGGGGGTCTTCGGCTCGGGTAGGAGCAGGGGGCCGGGGGTGAGGCGCAGGGTGGTCGGTGTGGTGGGGGTGGGGTGGCGTGGGGGTCGGCCGAGGGTCAGTTCGATGTGGAGGGTGTCGGCCGGGGGCAGGTGGACGGCGGTGGGGGCGGTGCGGAGGGTGATGCGGCCGCCGTTCGGTGGGATCGGGGTGACGGCGTCGGTGAGGCGGGTGCGGACGCCGTCGGGGCGCGCGTGGCTGAGGGTGAGGACCAGTTCCGCGTTGTGCGCGGGGGTGACGTCGGCGGTGAGGGTGGCGCGGCCGTGCCAGGTGAGCGGGCCGGGATGGGCGAAGGCGAGCATGTCGGGGCGGGTCTCCGGAGGGCCGAGGTCCGCCGAGTGCGGGAGCGCGGGTACGGGGTGCGCGGGGTCGTGGTGCAGCGTTGTCCGGCCCGGGGTTTCCAGCGCGCGGTAGGTGGGGTGCGAAGCCGGGACGGGATCGCCATCGCGCCATCCGTCGCCGAGGAAGAGGCAGCGGGTCTCGGTCGACCATGGCTTTGCGTGCGCGATCGCGAGGAGCCAGTCGGCCATCAGGTCGGCGGGGTCGGGGCCGTCGGGCAGCTTGATCGCGCACTCGTCCTGGAGGCGGTGGGTGAGGGCGGAGACCCAGCCGCCCATCACCGCGGTCCCGCCCGTCGCCCGTGCGTGCCGCAGCGACGCGGCGGCCGACCCGCAGTACCAGCTGCCCACGTGCAGCGTCGGACACCGCACGGCCTTCACCGCCGCCAGCACCGCACGTCCCTGCTCCGCCCAGGCGGCCCTCTCTCCCTCGGCCTCCCCTTCGGTCACGTCCGCGCCGACAAGCTGAGCGGTGCGCGGAGCGGGGAGGGGGGTGAGGGAGTGGAGGAGGGCGTGGAGGCCGGGGCGGAGGGTGCGGCCGGTGGCCATGTCGGTGCGCCACCAGAGGGCGTCGTCGAGGGCGTGGGGGTCGGGGGGCCAGGGCTGGCGGGAGGCCACCGCGATGACGGACGGGTGGGCTGAGGCGTGCCATGCCGTGTAGGACTCGTAGGCGAGGCCGGACAGCAGGACGCGGCCGTCGGACCAGGGGTTCGTGACGATCCAGTCGAGGGTGGCGAGGCCGTCGGTGGTCTCGTCCGCGCCCGCGACGAACACGCCGTCGGAACGGTGTCTGCCGCGCACGTCCTGGACGAAGGCGGCGACCCCGGCCTCGGCGAACGCCAGCGCCTCGGGCCACAGGCCGGGCGTCCCGTACGGCGTGCGCACGACGACGCAGGGGGCGGGGCCGCCGCCCGGGAGGAAGAGGTCGCCGACGAGTGCGACGCCGTCGGCCATCGGAACCGCCACATCGGGCACGAGCCGCACGCTCACGCCGGCGTCTCCCGCATCAGCCCGCGCGGGACCGGCAGCACCGGGTGCCGCCGGACGACCCCATCCGCGAGGTCGACGCCCACCTGGAAGTCGGTCCCGGTCGGCGTGCACCCATCGGCGAGCGCGCGCAGGTCGGCGACGACGAACGCCGCGACGACCGCCGCCCCCAGCGCGGCCGCCGCATCCGGTTCCGGCGTCCCGCCCTCGTCAAGCCAGGTCCAGTACTGCGCCAGCCGCTCCGGCCACGGGCTCGCCGCGAGCCGTCGGATGCGCGTGTCGCCATGCCCGCTGGTCCCGGGCCCCGTCCAGAACGGTCCCGCGTACCAGCGGCGTCCCTCGGCGTGAATGCGATGCCACGGCGTCCCCGCCGCCTGGATCAGGGGTTCCACCTCGCTCCAGCGCCGGTCAGGCAGCCGGTCGGCGGCGGAAACGACGGCCACCGGGCCATGTCCCAGCAACTCCTCTTCTGTCCCGCGCAGCACCGCAAAGCCCGACTCGGCGAGCAGCCTCGCCACCGCCGCAGCGGCGGTCCCGTCGCCCGCAAGCCCGACGGCACCGGGCTTCACGGGCTCCGCGAGCACGACGCCCTCGGCGGCGAACGCGTCGCGCAGCTCGGGCGAGGTCAGGTCGACGGACGTGCCGGGCTCGGCCTCGACGGTCAGGAACTCCTCGGCCGGGGTGTGCACAAGCCACCCCGCGCCGTCGGGGACGAGCGACACACCGCCCGCCCATCTGCTCTCACGCATACCGTCCTCAGTCCTTACGCTGGTCGGACCGGGTGCGGGCGCGCTACCGACACGCCCGCACCCGGCCTTCGCTCACTCACTCACGGCTATCGCCACGCGATGGCCGAGGACCGCGCCGTGGCGTGGTTCGAGGAGTGGAGCTGGCTGCGGCTCTTGGAGACCTTCAGCTTGGAGACCTTCATCCCGGTCACCTCCTTTCCCGAGTACCTGCGGACAGGACAAAGCACCGCATCCCCCCGAATGTCCGTCATCTCCGGAGTGGGACCCCCGTATTGAAAACGATAATGAAAACGATTGTCAATCCCGCTACAGTGCTCGGCATGGAGTCGGACCTCAAAACGCCCTCCCCCGGGCTCCTCGCACTGCTGTCGGCCAACCGCGCGTTCCGCCTGCTCTGGCTCGGCAACCTCGTCAGCGTGTGCGGCGGCTGGTTCAGCGCCGTCGCGGTCTTCGCGATGGTCTACGCGCACGGCGGCGGCCCCCTCGCCGCCGGCGCGACGCTCGCGCTGCGCTACCTGCCCGGCCTGCTCGTCGGCCCGTGGGGCGGCGTCCTGGCCGACCGCGCCGACAGACGCGCGGTCATGCTCGGCTGTGACGCGGTCCTCGCCGTCCTCGCGCTGGCGTTCCTGCTCGCCGACGGCCCCGCGACGCTCTGGCTCGTCTACCCGCTGACGCTGCTGTCGGCGTCCGTCGGCTATGTCTTCCAGGCGGCCCGCGCGGCGTGGATGCCGTCGCTGGTCCGCGCGGACGAGTACGTGCTGTACTCGGCGGCCGTGCAGGTCAACGGCATGGTGTTCCAGGCCGTCGGCGGGCTGGCCGGGGCCGCCGTCATCGGGATCGCCGGGTGGCGCTGGGCGTTCGCGGTCAACGCCGCCTCGTTCGTGCTGTCGTTCGCCCTCACCGCGCGGGTCACCTCGGGCAGCCGCCGGGGCGGCGGCGCGCGCGGCACATGGCTCGCCGCGCTGCGCGAGGGGCTCGCCGCCGCGCGGCACAGCCGCGTGGTGTCCGCGCTGCTGTGGCTCGAGGCGGCGTTCTGCCTCGGCCTCGGCGGCACGGTCACCGCGATGACGTACCTCGCGCTGCACGTCCACGATCTCGGCGACGGCGGAACCGGCTGGTTCTACGCGGTCCAGGGCACGGTCGGCGCGGTCGTCCTCGTGGCCTGCTCCGGCCGCCTGCAACGCGCCGCGCCCGCCACCCGGCTGCGGATCGTCGGCCTGTCCTGCCTGGCCGAGGGGGTCTGCACCGCGCTCCTCGGCCTGCCGTCGCTGCCCGTCCTCGCCCTGCTGCTGTGGGGCGCGGCCGCCGCGTCGGACGTCGTCTACGGGCCCACGGCCGTCGCCGCGCTGCTCGCCGAGGCCCCCGACGCGGTGCGCGGGCGCGTCATGGCGCTGTGGAGCGCCGTCGCCACCGCGAGCCTCACCGTCTCCTCGGCCGTCAGCGGCGTCCTGCTCACCGCGCTCGGCCACCGGCTGCTGCCCGTGCTCCTCGGCGCGGTCATGGCGGCGTCCGGCATCGCCTGGCTGCTGTCCGTCGGCCGCGTCGCGCGGCCCGTCACAGGAGGTCGTCGATGGTGATGGGCAGGTCGCGCACGCGGCGGCCCGTCGCGTGGTGAACCGCGTTGGCGACGGCCGCCGCGATCCCGACGAGACCGACCTCGCCGACGCCCTTCGTGCCGGTCGCGGTCGCCCTGTCCTGGCCGCCGACGAAGACCACCTCGATGTCGGGGACGTCGGCGTTGACCGCGACGAGGTAGTCGCCGAACGTCGCGTTCGCGATCCGGCCGGTGCCGGGGTCGGTGACGGTGTCCTCGAACATCGCCTGGCCGATGCCGCCGACCGTGCCGCCGACGATCTGGCTCTCGGCGGTCCGCGCGTTGAGGACGCGGCCGCCGTCGATCGCCGACACCACGCGCGCGACCCGCAGCACGCCGAGCCCGGGATCGACCCGCACCTCGACGAACTTCGCGCCGAACGCCCCGGCCGTCGCCATCCCCAGCTCCCCGGGGTCGGGCGGGACGCTCCTGCCGTCGGCGGCCAGCTCCGCAAGATCGTGCCGCTCAAGGATCTCCCCGAACGTCTCACCGCGCGACGGGTCGCCGACGAGGTGAATCCGTCCGGCGGCCAGCGCGACGTCGCCCGGCCCTGCCCCGCGCAGCGGCGAGGACACGTCGTGCCGAACCAGGTCGCAGAACTCCTGCACCAGCCGCAGGCACGCCGAGTGGACGGCGTTGCCGAGCGCGCCGGTCAGGCCCGAGCCGCCGGCCTGCGGCGCGTACGGCATGTCGGAGTCGCCGAGGTCGAAGCGCACCTTGGCGACGTCGAGGCCGAGCAGGTCGGCGGCCAGCTGCGTCATCACCGTGTAGGTGCCGGTGCCTATGTCGGTCGCGGCGCTGCGCACGAACGCCGACCCGTCGCGGCTCACCGAGGCGCGTGCCTGGCACGGCACCTGGTAGTTCGGGTACGACACCCCGGCGAGGCCGTAGCCGACGAGCCAGCGGCCGTCGCGCATCGCGCCGGGACGCGGGTCGCGGTCCGCCCAGCCGAACCTGCGCGCGCCCTCGGTGTAGCACTCGCGCAGCGCGTTGCTCGACCACGGCATGCCGGACACCGGGTCGGTCTCCGCGAGGTTCTTCAGCCGCAGGTCGAGCGGGTCGATGCCGAGCGCGTAGGCGAGCTCGTCCATCGCGGATTCGAGCGCGAAGTTGCCCTGTGCCTCGGCGGGCGCGCGCATCGAGCCCGGGCACGGGATGTTGAGCCGCACCTGGCGGTCGCGCGTCACCACGTTCGGACACGCGTAGGAGACCGCCGAACACCGGGTGGACGGCTCGAAGTCGTCGTCCTCCATCGCGACGGACCCGACGCTCTCGTGGTCGATCGCGACGAGCGTGCCGTCACGCGTCGCGCCGAGCGTGATCTTCTGCACGGTGTTCGGGCGGTGGCCGACCGAGGTGAACATCTCGGGGCGGCTCAGTTCGAGCTTCACCGGCAGCCCGACCCTGCGCGCGGCGGCCACCGCGAGCACCACGTGCGGCCACACCCGCAGTCCCGCGCCGAACCCGCCGCCGACATAGGGCGCGAGGACCCTGATGCCGGTCTCCGGCACCCCGAACACCGTCGCGAGGGTCCTGCGCACCCCGTGCGGCCACTGCGTCGCGTCGTGGACGGTGAGCGCGTCGCCGTTCCAGTACGCGACTGTCGTCATCAGCCCGAGCGGGTTGTTGGTGTTGTCCGGGGTGGTGAACGCGCCCTCCACCACCGTGTCGGCCTGAGCGAGCCCGGCGGCGACGTCGCCGCGCGTCACGTCCATGCCCCACGGGTCGGTCAGCACGGTCGCCCGCGGATCGGCCATGTCGAGGACGGGTTCGGCTGCCGCGTACTCGACCTCCACAAGGGACGCGGCGTACCGCGCCTCCTCCGGGCTCGCCGCGACCACCACCGCGACGGGCTGGCCGTGGTGCAGGACCCTGTCGTCGCGCAGCGGCCAGGGCGGCGAGCCGCCCAGCGCCGTCGTCGGGCCGTCGGCGAGGCGTGGCGCGTTCCGGTGCGTGAGCACGGTCAGCACGCCGGAGGCGCGCTCGGCCGCGGCTGCGTCGATCCCTGCGACGCGGCCCGCCGCGACCGTCGCGTGGACAAGGGCGGCGTGGACCATGCCGGGGAGGTCGAAGTCGTTCGGGTACCGCGCGCGGCCGGTGACCTTCTGCGGCGCGTCCACCCGCTCCAGGGGCGGGCCGACGTTCGGCCTCGTGGGCGTCGTGGTCATGACGCGTCCTCCGTCACCGTCTCCAGGGCCCGCACGAGGGTCCGCTCGGCCAGCTCCACCTTGAACGCAGTCCCGGGAAGCGGCCGCGCCCCCGCGAGCGCCGCCTCGGCGGCACGTTCGAACACCGCGCGGCCGGGACGCGCCCCGGCCAGGACGTCCTCGGCGTCCCAGGCCCGCCACGGGATCGTGCCGACCCCGCCGAGCGCGACCCTTGCCCGGACGATGACGCCGCCGTCGGTCTCCACCGCGACGGCCGCCGACGTCAGCGCGAACTCATACGACGCCCGGTCGCGCACCTTCAGGTAGTGCGACCTGGTCCCCGGCGGCGGCAACGGCATCTCCACGGCGGTGATCAGCTCGCCCTGCCGCAGCACGTTCTCCAGATGCGGGGTGTCGCCCGGCGGAAGGTAGAACTCGGTCAGCCGCACGAGGCGCGGCCCCGCCACGCCCTGGACGTGGACCGTCGCGTCGAGCGCGGTGAGCGGCACCGCGACGTCCGAGGCGTGCAACGCGATGCACCGCCCGCTCGTCCCGAGGATCGCGTGCATCCGCTGGACGCCCTCGATCGCCGCGCACCCCGATCCCGGGTCGCGCTTGTCGCAGGCTGCCACGCCGGGGTCGCGGAAGTAGCGGCAGCGGGTCCGCTGGAGCAGGTTCCCGCCGATCGTCGCCATGTTCCGCAGCTGCGGCGACGCGCCCGCGAGCAGCGCCTCGCGCACGAACGCGAACCGCTCGGCCACGACGGGGTCGGCG
The DNA here is from genome assembly GCF_033875155.1 of Actinocorallia sp. A-T 12471. Lineage (NCBI taxonomy): Bacteria > Bacillati > Actinomycetota > Actinomycetes > Streptosporangiales > Thermomonosporaceae > Actinocorallia > Actinocorallia sp. A-T 12471. The sequence goes on from NZ_JAWZTE010000007.1 coordinate 335,308, forward strand.
GCGAGCTCCTCCATCGTCGTCAGCGCGCCGACCCGCACCGCGTCGCGCTCGTGCGAGACGCCGCCGAGCGGCAGCCGGGTGATGTCGACGAGCCGGGTGGGCGCGGCGACGCCGTCCTTCATCAGGTCGACCTGGGTGGTGCCGCCCGCGAGGAACGCCGCGCGCGGGTCGATCGTGACGACGGTGACGGCCTGGGTGGCGTCGTCGGCGCGCAGGTACTCGAACGGACGCATCACCCGCCTCCCGCCACGTCGGCGACGGCCGATCTGATGTTCTGGTAGGCCCCGCAGCGGCACAGGTTCCCGCTCATGTACTCGGCGATCTCCGCGCGCGACCCCGCCCTGCCCTCGGCGAGCAGCGCGACCGCCGACATGATCTGGCCCGGTGTGCAGTACCCGCACTGGAACGCGTCGTGCCTGGCGAACGCGTCCTGCACCGGGTGCGCCTCCCCGCCCTCCCCCAGCCCCTCGACCGTGGTGACCTCGCGTCCGTCGCACTGGGCGGCGAGCATCAGGCACGACACGACGCGTTTCCCGTCCACGAGCACCGTGCAGGCCCCGCAGGCCCCCTGGTCGCAGCCCTTCTTGGCCCCCGTCAACCCCAGGTGGTCGCGCAGCGCGTCGAGCAGCGTGACGCGCGTGTCGAGCCGTACCGAACGCGTGACCCCGTTGACCGTGAGCGCCGTCTCCACCTCCCGGGGAGCCGTCCCCGGGGTCGCCGTCCAGGCGCCGGTCTCAGTTCTGTCCATGGTCCGGAGGCTCCTCCCGCCCGCCCGTAACTCTGGACATTCCTTGCCGGAACACCGCAAACCCCACCCCGCAGGCAGCCCATGGAAGCCCAAGGCCGCCCGGGCATGGGTGCGGGGCCGGACGCCGTGCGCGCGTCCGGCCCCTGTCCTTTCCGTCGGCCGACCCTCGTCAGCCGACCCCGGTCAGCTCACCTTCGTGAGCCGCCACTGCTGGTTGGTCCCGCTGTTGCAGGTCCACTGGACGAGCTGGACGCTGTCGGCGGTCGAGGCGTTCGGGACGTCGAGGCACTTGCCGCTGTTCACCGAGACGACCCGGTAGACGTCGGGCGTGCCCGTCGACTCGAACCGCCACCTCTGGTGCGCGCCCGTGCCGCACGCCCACTGGTTGAGCAGGGCCCCGTCGGCGGTGGACGCCGCCGTCACGTCGAGGCACTTGCCGCTGTGCACGGCGGCGAGCCGGAACGTGCCGCCGCCCGCGTCGGTGAACCGCCACTGCTGGTTCGTCCCGGCGTTCACCGGCCACTGCAGGACTGACGCGCCGTCGGCGGACGAGAAGCCGTTGACGTCGGCCGCCTTCCCGCTGTGCACCGCCGTCAGCCGGTAGGCCGACCCGTTCTCCGGTCCGCCGCCGCCGGGTCCGCTGACCCCCGGGCCGTTGTAGAAGATCGCGTCGAGGTCGAACGGCGCGCCGCCGCCCGAGGTCTTGAACACGAAGTACAGCGTCTGGGAGCCGCCCGGGTCGGTCACCGGAACCGAGGGCAGGGTCACGTAGTTGTCCCAGCCTCCGGTGGACGGGATCGTCTGGCTGGCGACCAGCGTTCCCGTAGGCGAACCCGCGCGGACCTCGATCGATCCGGCGTTGTTGTTGGGCGTCGACACCCGGAAGGCCAGCGACGTGATGTTCCGCAGGCTGACGGGGTTGAACGCGATCCAGTCGTTGTTGGAGATGTCGCCGACGCGCATCCCGTTCTCCGCGCCGCCCTGGCTGATCACCCGGATGCCTGCGGAGGAGGTGAAGTGCTCGGCCTGCTTGTGCGGCGGGCTGTACATGGCGCTCGAGGAACCCTCGAGGCCGCCCGCGTCGGTGTACTTGGCGGTGAGGACGTGGAAGAAGTTGGACGTCGGGTCGTGGCCGCCGCTGTTGGTGGCGAACGATCCGGTGCATCCGCTCTTGGTGTCCACGTCGTGGCTGTGCTCGTCGTGGCCGATCGCGTACAGGACCGAGACGCGCGAGCAGTCGATCGCCGTGCCGTCCTCGGGGTCGGTCACCCTGATCCGGTAGCTGAGGGTCCCGTTGTCGGGCAGGATTCCCCCGTTCGGCGGGTCGTCGAAGATCACCGTCGGACGGGTGTTGCCGACGGTGACCGCGAACGTCGCCGAGCCCGTCTTGCCGCCGGGGTCGCGGACGGTGAGCCGTGCGGTGAACTGGCCGTTCGCGGTGTAGGTGTGGGTGGGGTTGGCGGCGGTGGAGTCGGTGGTGCCGTTGCCGTCGAAGTCCCACGCGTAGGTGAGCGCGTCGCCGTCGGGGTCGGACGAGCCCGCCGAGGAGAACGCCACCTGGAGCGGGGCCCTGCCGGAGTCGGGCACGCCGCTGATCTTGGCGATCGGCGAGCGGTTGCCGTTCACGTAGTCGACGCGGTAGACGCCGTCGTCGGAGTGGTCCTCGAACCAGCCGATGCCCCAGTCGAGGTAGTACATCGCGCCGTCGGGCCCGAAGTCCATGTCCATCGGGGAGCGGAGGTCGAGGTTGGGGGCGAAGTTGTTGATCTTGAGCAGGTTGCCCTGGGCGTCAAGCCGCATCTCGCGGATGTAGTTGCGGCTCCACTCGAAGAAGAACGGCGTCTTGTCGTAGTACTCGGGGAACTTGCGCTCGGACGTGCTCGCGGCGTTGTAGTTGTAGAACGGGCCGCCCATCGGGGCGAGGCCGCCGCCGGTGCCCATCTCGGGGTACGGCGATCCGGCGTGGTAGTCGTACCAGACCGTCGCGGCCCTGGCCGGGGGCAGGTTCGTCAGCCCTGTGTTGTTCGGCGAGTTGTTCACCGGGGCCGCGCAGTTGAACTTCGGCCCTGACGTGTTGGTCGCGAAGTTGAAGTCGTTGAACGGGGTGTTCGGGCCGATGCAGTACGGCCACCCGTAGTTCCCCGGCTCCTTGATCAGGTTCCACTCGACCGTGCCCTCCGGGCCGCGGTTCGGGTTCGCCGCGCCGGCGTCCGGACCGTAGTCGGCGATGGAGATCCAGCCGGTCAGCGGGTCGACGTTGAAGCGGAACGGGTTGCGCCAGCCCATCACGTAGATCTCGGGCTTGGTCAGCGCGGTCCCGGGCGCGAAGAGGTTCCCGGACGGGATCGTGTAGCCGCCGGCCTCCTCCGGGTGGATGCGCAGCACCTTGCCGCGCAGGTCGTTGGTGTTGGCGGAGGTGCCCTGGGCGTCGAATCTCTCCCGGCCCGGCCGCTCGTCGATCGGGGTGTACCCGCTCGACTCCGACGGCTTCACGTCGTCGCCGACGCCGATGTAGAGGTTCCCACCGGGTCCGAACTCGATGTTCCCGCCGCTGTGGCCCGGCTCGGGCGAACGCCATGCGGGGATGTCGATGATCTTGCGTTCGCTCGCCATGTCGAGCGCGGTCCCCGCGGCGTTGAGCGTGAACCGCGAGACCCTGACGATCTCCGCGCTGCCCGCCGGGGAGTAGTTGACGAAGATGCGCCTGTTGGAGGAGAAGTTCGGGTCGGCCGCGACGCCGATGACCCCGTCCTCACCGCCGGTGTAGACGTTCAGGGTGGCGAGCGTGGTCGTGGTGTTGGTGCCGCCCTGGCTCCTGATCATCTTGACCTTGCCGAGCCGCTCGACGTAGAAGACCGTGCCGTCGTTGGCGACGTCGATCCCCATCGGCTGCGCGGGCTGGCTGTCGAGGGTGACCTTCTGGTAGCGGTTCGCGACGGTCGGACCGCAGTCGCCGGGCTTCGCGCCCGCCGCCCACTCGACGCCGCCGAGCACATGGGTGCGGAACGACGCCTCGGAGTAGGCGGACGCCTGGTGGCCCATGGCGGTCGCCCAGATCCTGCCGCCCTCGGCGTTGCGGCACCACGAGATCGGGTGGTCGTGGCCCATCCTGGACCCGCCCGCGTCGTAGGTGGTCTCGTCGGCGGTCACCAGGATGTGGGCGTCGCCGCGGAAGTTGCGGTCGAAGTTGTACCACTCCTCGGTGCGGGTCCACCGCTCAGGCAGGCCCTTGGTCGACGGGTGGACGCGGTCGGCGACCTTCGCGGTGCCCTGCACGGTCGCGGAGTGGGCCGGCATGTGCGCGCCGCCCATGAGGACCTGGTCCCACCAGGGGAACTGGGCCTCGATGTTCATGTCGGTGGTGTTGTGGACGGCGACGACGCCCTTGCCGGAGCGCACGTAGTTCTGGAACGCGGTGCGCTGGGCCTCGGTGTCCCAGACCATGCCCGAGTTCTGCAGCATGATGATGACGTCGTAGGGGGCCAGGCCCGTCGCGCTGAACACCGAGGAGTCCTCGGTCCTGGTGACCTCGAAGTTGTTGGCGGCGGCGAGCTGCTCGACCATGGTGACGCCGGCGGGGATGGAATCGTGGCGGTACGCGCCCGCCGCGGTCTTGGTGAACAGCAGCGCCCTGAACGCGGGCGCGGCGCTCGCGGGGACGGCTTGGACGAGCACGAGGGTCAGCAGCATCGCTACTGAGGCTGCTACAGCACGGATCACTGACGATCTGCGCATTTTGTGGGTACCTTTCGGGGGGTGGGTACCCTCCCGGCCCGGGGCCAGCCGGACCGGGAGGCCACGACTCGGGGATCCCGAGCCGGGTCTATTGGGGGCGCGTGAGCGCCCGGAGGAACGCGAGCCCTTCGACGGCCAGCGCGTCCTGGGTGGGGGCCAGCGGACGCCAGATCGAGGCTGCCGTGGCGATGGATGCGTTGTCGGCGGTGAAGGACTCGATCACGAACGGCCCGTCGTATCCGGTCGTCGCGACGGCGTCGGAGAAGCCGGGCCAGTCGAAGTGGTCGGCTCCCGGCGCGCCCCGGTCGGTCCCGCAGACCTGGACGAGCGCGATCCGCCCCGCCGCCGCGCGGATCGCGGCGGCCGGGTCCTTCTCCTCGATGTTCAGGTGGTAGGTGTCGAGCGCGATCCCGCAGTCCGCGGGCAGCGCCTCAAGGGCCTGCTCCACTGTGTTGATCACGCTCGTCTCGTAGCGGTTGAGCGGTTCCACGCCGATCCGGACCCCGCGCTCGGCCGCGTACTCCACGACCGGGCCGAGGTTCTCGCGCAGTTCGGCGTAGACGGCGTCACGTTCCTTGCCGTCCATCCGCCAGCAGCGGCCGACGGAGGCGTAGGCGGGTCCGCTGACGGCCGTGGCCCCGACCGTCACCGCGACGTCGACGCAGTGCCGCAGGTAGTCCTGCGTCTCCCTGACGACGTCGGCGGAGGTGGCGACGAGCTCACGGCCGGGCGGCATCACCAGGACCACCGAGGCGGCGAGGCCGAACGCGGCGAGCAGGTCCGAGGCGCGGGACGGGTCCCAGTCCCCCGGCTGCTCCACCGGCAGCTCGATCACGTCGAACCCCTGCCCGGCGACCTTCGGCGCGAGGACGGCGAGTTCGTCGTCGGTCAGCGGCGAGGTCCACACCCAGGTGTTGACGCCGATCGCGCGCACTACTTGCCGCCCCACTTGGCGGGGTAGCCCGGCAGGTCGGCGCAGCCGCACAGCGCGTAGTGCAGCGGCGGCATGCCCGGCTGGAGGTAGCCGTCGAGGGTCTCCTGGGTGATCTTCGGCTGCGGCAGGCTCCAGGTCTTCGGGACCTCCTCGCCCTTCAGGATCTTCAGCGCGGCGATGATCGGGGTCCGCCACTGGTAGGTCGGGTAGGTCGGGGCGATCGCGGTGAGGTTCGAGCTCTTCCACTTCTGCAGGAAGTCCTGCTGGTCCTCGCCGTTGATCGGCGGGACGGGCAGGCCGGCGTCCTCGAACGCCTCGACCGCGGCGACGGCGGTCGCGCCGGCGTCCATCCAGATGCCGTCGATCTGGCCGTGGCGCTGGATGTAGTCGCTGACGACGCTCTTGGTCTTGGCCGCGTCGCCGTCGGTGAACTCGACGCCGACGACGTCGAGCTCGCTCTTGTCGAACGCGATCTTCGCGGCCGACCAGCGGGTCTCCAGGACGTCGACACCGGGCAGGATGCGCAGCGCGAGGACCTTGCCGCCCGGCTTGACCTTCTCCACGAGGAACTCGGCGGCGTCCGCGCCGAAGGCGTAGCCGCCGATCGGGCTGATGAAGGTGACGGGGCAGTCGGTGTCGACGCCGCGGTCGAACACGATGACGGGCACGTCGGCGCAGGCGCCCTTCACGGCGGGCGTGAGCGTCGCGGTGGTGTTGGGCGAGACGATGAGGGCGTCACAGCCCTTCTTCTGGAGTTCGGCGATGTCGGAGATCTGCTTGTCGTCCTTGCCCTCGGCGTCGAGGGAGGTGAACTTCTCGATCTCGGGGTGCAGGCCGACCTCGGCCTGCATCGAGGTCCAGCCGACCTGCCGCCACGGGTTGTTGACCGCCGCGTTGGAGAAGCACAGGTTGTAGGGCCCGTCCTTCTTGTACTTGGACGTGTCCACCAGCTCGGGTTCGATCATCTGCTCCCACGGCTTGTCGGCCGGGCCCGTCGCGGTCTTGGAGCGGGCCGCGAGCTGCGCCTCGTAAGCCGACTGGTCGAAGAACTTGGAGTGGTCGCCGGTGGTGGCCGTCTTGTCGGCCTCGGCGGGGGTGGTGGAGGGCTTGTCGCTGGCACACGCCGTCGCTGCGGTCAGTGCGAGGACCGCTGCTCCGGCGAGGAGTTTGCGGGGGGTGTTCCGCATTTTGGGGGGTTCCTTCCATAGGTGGGGATGGGTCGGGATGGGGATCAGGTGCGCCGCAGCAGCGCGGGCAGCTTCAGCGACCCGAGCGCGACGGCGGAGATGAGGATGACGCCCTGCACGGTGTACTCAAGGGCCCCTGAGACGCCGTGGAGGTTGAGGAGGGTGAACAGGGCCTCGAGGGTGAAGGCCCCGGCGAGTGCGGCGACGAGCGCGCCGCGCCCGCCGCCCAGGACGACGCCGCCGAGCACGACGGCGGTGATGGCCTGGAACTCGAGGCCCTGGCCGACCTGGGCGGAGACCCCGGCGAAGCCGCCGAGCAGGATCGCGCACACCGCCGCCGACGCCCCCGAGACGACGAACGCGATGATCCTCACCCGGTGGATGCGCACGCCGGACAGCGCGGCCGTCCTGTCGTTGTCGCCCGTCGCGATGAGGGTCTTGCCGTAGTCGGCCCGCATCAGCGCGACCATCGCGATCGCGACGACGAGCAGGATCAGCACCGACCACGGGACGGGTCCGAGGCTGCCCCTGCCGAACATGCGGAACTCCTCGGTGAGCGCGCCGCGCGGCGCGCCGCCCGTCCACAGGAAGACCGCGCCGGACAGGACGAGCATCATGCCGAGCGTCGCGATGAACGAGGGCACCCGCAGCAGCGTGCTGACGAGCCCGTTGACGAGCCCGACCAGCGCGCCGAAGACGAGCAGCGCGATCAGGACGGGCCAGGTGGCGGCCGGGTCGCCGTCGATGAGCCGGGCGGCGATCACCACCTCGGCGGTGACCAGCGCGCCGACCGACAGGTCGAACTCGCCGGAGACGATGACGAAGTACTGGCCGGCGGCGAGGATCGCCAGCGGCGCGGCGCGCTTCACGAACGCCAGGAAGCCGGGCGGTTCGAGAAAGTACGGGTTGGCCTGGGCGATCAGCACGAGCAGCACGCCGAGCACGAGGAAGATCGGGAGGGTCCTGCTGCGCAGCACCGCGGCGAGCGGGCCGATGCGCTCGGCGAGGGACAGGGCCGGGAGGTCGGCCGCCGTGCCGCGCTTGTCCTGGGTGGGTCTCATCGGGACCGCCTTCCACGGGCGTAGACGGCGAGGGCCGCGACGATGACGACGCCGCGCACCACGTCCTTGGCGAAGGAGTTGACCTCCATCTGGTTGAAGACGCTGTCGAGCACCGCGAGCACGAGCACACCGCCGACGGTGCCCGCCACTCCCCCGCGTCCTCCGGCGAGCGCCGTGCCGCCGAGCACGACCGCGGCGATCGACTCGAGGTCGTAGCCGCCGTCGGAGCCGACGGTCGGTGACCCCGCGCCGAGCCGTGAGGCCAGCAGCAGCCCGGCGATCCCGGCGCACAGCGAGCACAGCACGTGGGTGGCGACGACGACGCGTCCGGTGCGCACGCCCGACAGCCGCGCGACCTCGGGTCCGCCGCCGACGGCGAAGATCCGGTAGCCGAGCGGGGTGCGGCGCAGCAGGAACCACGCGGCGAGCGCGATCGCGGCCCACAGCAGCGCGGAGACCGGGATCGGGCCGATCCTGTCGTAGCCGAGCCGCTGGAACGACTCGGGGACGCCGCCCGCGGGGCCGTCGTAGCGGTTCTCCAGGATGCCGCGGATCACCAGGGCCATGCCGAGCGTCGCGATGAACGCGTGCACCCGCAGGACGGTGATGATGAGCCCGTTCGCGAGTCCGATGAGCGCGCTCATCGCCAGGACCGCGCCGATCCCGGCGACGACCCCGTACTGGACCATCGTCTCCGCCGCGACCAGTGACGACAGGCTGATCAGGAACGCGACGGACAGGTCGAGCGACCCGGCGAGGATCGCGAGGGTCTGCCCGATCGCCACGATCCCGAGCGCCGCCGAGCGCTGCTGGATGCCGACGATGCTCTCCTGGCTGAACAGCTGTCCGCCGTCGACGGCGACGACCGCCCAGCCGACCACCACGAGGGCGAGCAGGGCGAGGAAGACGGGGGTCGCGGGGTTGTCCGCGCCGATGCCGCGCAGCGCGGCTACCGGCGACCGCCTTGGCGTGACTTGGGTCTGGGTCATGACGCGGCCGCCAGACGCATGACCGCCTCCTCCGACGGACCCCCCGGCAGCTCGCCCGCGATCGCGCCGTCCCGCAGCACGATGACGCGGTCGCTCATGCCGATGAGCTCCGGCAGTTCCGACGAGATGAGCAGCACCGCGAGGCCCCCTTCGGCGAGTTCCCTGACGAGTTCGTGGATCGCGGCCTTCGCGCCGACGTCGACGCCGCGCGTGGGCTCGTCGAACAGCAGCACCTTCGGGCCGACGGTCAGCCACTTGGCGAGCACGACCTTCTGCTGGTTGCCGCCCGACAGGTAGCCGGCCTCCTTGCCGGGGTCGGGCGGGGACAGCCGCACCCTGCGCAGCGTCCAGTTCACGTCGGTCATCCGGCGCGCGGGTCCGGCGCGGGCGACGAGCAGGGCGTTGTCCCTGACCGACTGCCGCAGCACGAGCCCCTCGGCCTTACGGTCCTCGGTGACCAGGCCGATCCCGGCGGCGATGCCCTCGCGGACGCCGCGCGGCCTGACCGGCGTCATCGTGCCCCGGGTGAAGGGCTCGGCGCCGTAGAGCGCCTTGACGAGCTCGGTGCGGCCCGAGCCCTGGAGCCCGGCGAGCCCGACGATCTCCCCTGCGCGCAGTTCGAGGGTGATGTCGCGCAGCACGTCGTTGCCGCAGTCCTCGACCGACAGCAGCACCTCGCCGGGCGGCGCGGACGCGCGCGGCGGGTAGTAGTCGGTGAGCTCGCGGCCGACCATGAGGTGGACGAGCCGTCCGGTGGTGAGGTCGGCGGCGTCCTCGGTCGCCACGAGCGCGCCGTCCTTGAGCACGGTGACGCGGTCGGCGAGCTCGAAGATCTCGCGCAGCCTGTGCGAGATGTAGACGACGGCGATGCCGCGTTCCTTGAGCCGTCGGACGAGCCCGTAAAGCAGTTCGACTTCGTGTTCGGCCAGGGCGGCGGTCGGCTCGTCCATCACGACGATCCGCGCGTCGACCGCGAGCGCCTTCACGATCTCCACGACCTGCTGCTGGGCGACCGACAGCCTGCGCACGAGCGCGCGCGGGCCGAAGGAGTCCTCGCCGAGCGAGCGCAGGAGCTCGGCCGTCGCGTTGTCCATCGCCTTGCGGTCGACAAGGCCGCGCCGGGTGGGCTCGCGGCCGAGGAAGACGTTCTCGGCGACGGTCCGCTCGGGCAGCAGCGTGAACTCCTGGTAGATGATCGCGACGCCCGCGCGCTGCGCGTCGAGCGGATGCTTGAACGAGACGGGCACGCCGTCGAGCTCGATCCGTCCCTCGTCGGGCTGGTGGACCCCGGCGAGGATCTTCATCAGGGTCGACTTGCCCGCGCCGTTCTCCCCGATGACGGCGTGGACCTGCCCGGCGGCCACGTCGAAGTCGACGCCGTGCAGGACGCGGACGCCGAGGAAGCTCTTGCCGATGCCGGACATCTTCAGCACAGCACCCACCCGCCCGTCTCGGCCGACTCCAGGACTGCGGCGGTGATGACGGCGGCGCGGGCACCGTCGGCGAAGGTCGGCAGGCCGTCAGGGACCTGCCCGCCGAGCGCGGTGTAGGCGTCGGCGACGAAGGCGTCGAAGCAGTCGTGGTAGCCGAGCGGGTGGCCGGCGGGCAGCGGCGAGTAGGGCCGCGCCGCGTCCGACAGGGACGCCGGGTCGCGCTGGACGAGCTGGGAGCCCTCGCGGCCGCCGACCCAGAGCCAGTCGGGGCGTTCCTGGTCGAAGGCGACGCTGCCCTCCGCGCCGGAGATCTCCAGGAACAGCCGGTTCTTGCGGCCCGGCGCGACCTGGCTCACCGCGGCGGTGCCGAGCGCGCCGTTCGCGGTGGTGAACTGGACTGTCGAGACGTCCTCGGTGCGCACGGGCGCGTGGGTGGCCCGCTCGGGCACCACGACCGCGGTCTGCGCGCTCACCTTCGCGATCCGGTCTCCGGTGACGAACTCCACGAGGTCGCACCAGTGCGAGCCGATGTCGCCGACGACCCTGCCGGGACCGCCGAGGTCGGGGTCGACCCGCCAGTCGTCGTCCTCGGGGCTGAGCAGCCAGTCCTGGAGGTAGCCGCCCTGGACGAGGCTGAGCCGTCCGAGGTCGCGGACGCGGGCGCGCGCCTCGCGGACCATCGGGTGGAAGCGGTACACGAAGGGGACGAAGCCCAGCAGTCCCTCGTCGGACGCGCGGGCCGCCATGAGCGCCGCGGTCTCGGCGTCGGTCGCGAGCGGCTTCTCGCAGACGACGGCGAGGCCCGCGTCGAGCGCCTTGAGCGTCAGGGGTGCGTGCAGGTGGTTGGGCACGCACACGTGGATCACGTCGATCGCGCCCGAGTCGATGAGGGCTTCGGCCGAGGCGAAGGCGCGTTCCGCGCCCCAGGCCGCGGCGGCCTCCGCGGCGCGTTCCCCGGTCGATCCCGCGACGCCGACGAGGCGCGCCCCGGACTGCCTGATCGACCTCGCGTGGACCCGTCCCATGAACCCGGTTCCCACGACGCCTACCCGGATTTGTGGTGACTGTCGCCGTTTGGTCTCCATATCTGCGGAGGCTAGATGGGACTTATGATTCTCGTCAAGCAAAAGTCTGACGTGACATGTCGGAACAAAACCTGGGATCATCAGAAGCAGGAACAAGGGGTGGTGACTTGACGACCGAGACAGCAGGAGCCGGCACACTGCTGACGATCCTTCGAGACGGCCAGGCGCGCACGCGCACCGAGTTGATGCGGCTCACCGGCCTCGCCAGGTCGACCGTGACCATCCGGCTCGACGGCCTGCTCGACCAGCGGTGGATCACCCCGGCCGGGCCGTCGGTCTCCTCCGGCGGACGTCCTGCCGTCGCGTTCGCGTTCAACCCGCGCGCCCGCGTCGTCCTCGCCGCCGACCTCGGCGCGATGCACGCCCGCGCGGCCGTCACCGACCTGTCCGCGCAGGTCATCGCCGAACACCGCGCCGAGATGGCCATCGCAGAAGGCCCCGAGAAGGTCCTCGGCTGGCTCGTCGACACCTTCACCGAACTGCTGGCCGACAGCGGTCACACCCTCGCCGACGTGTGCGGCGCGGGCGTCGGCCTCCCCGGGCCCGTCTCACACGACACGGGACGGCCCGTCAACCCGCCGATCATGCCCGGCTGGGACGGCTTCGACGTCCCCGGCTGGCTCGGCGCGCGGCTGCGCACCGCCGACCGCGAGGTGCCCGTCCTCGTCGACAACGACGTCAACATCATGGCGCTCGGCGAACACTGGGTGAGCGGCCACGCCGTCGAGCACATGCTCTTCGTCAAACTCGGCACCGGCATCGGCTCCGGCGTCATCACCGAACACCGGCTGCACCGCGGCGCGCAGGGCGCGGCGGGGGACATCGGCCACATCCGGACCGTCCGGCCGGGGGCCGTCGGGGCGGAAACCGTCTGCCGGTGCGGGAACACCGGCTGCCTCGAGGCAGTCGCGGGCGGCGCGGCGCTCACCGCGCGGCTGAACGAGGCCGGCCTTCCCGCGCGCACCGCCGAGGACGTCGTCCGGCACGTGCGGGCCGGCGAGCACACCGCGCTCGCCCTGGTCAGACAGGCCGGCCGCGACCTCGGCGAGGTGCTGTCGTCACTGGTGAACTTCTTCAACCCCGACCTCATCGTGGTCGGCGGGGAACTCGCCGACGCCGGGGAACACCTGATCGCGGGGGTTCGCGAACGCGTCTACAGCAGGTCGCTTCCACTGGCGACGGCCCACCTGCAGATCCGGGTGTCGGGCGCCGGGGAGCGCGCCGGGGTCGTCGGCGCCGCCGTGCTCGTCATCGAGGACGCCCTCGCCCCCGACGCGGTGGACCGTTCCCTGACCTGAACGGAACGTTCCCAAACCGCCGAATCGGGCGTGTTCGGACGGTGAGAACGGCGGTTCAGGGACCCCGCACCCCTTCAGCTCGGCGATCGGGACGCGCACGCGGCCGATCCCGCGCGGTGTCGTCGTGGTAGCTGTCGGGGGCGGCAGGAACTCGACGCCGTCGTCGGCGAGGGCGTCGACCGCCCCGGCCTCCCCGAAATATGCGGGAGCGCACTGCACAACCCGCCGCGCTCGTCCCGGTTCACCTGTGCGGATTGTCGAGTTCGACAGGATGGACGCTGGTCAGATCGCCTAGCTTGGACCCATGGCCGCCGAACACCGTCCCGACGCCCTGGACCTGGCGCTCCTGAACGCGCTCGCCGAACACCCGCGCGCCGGAGACCTCGAACTGTCCCGCCTCGTCAACGTCGCCCGCGCGACGGTCCAGAGCAGACTGCGCCGCCTCGAGGACACCGGCGTCATCCGCGACTGGTCCCCCACCCTCGACGTCGCCGCCGCGGGCTTCCCCGTCCACGCCTTCGTCAGCCTGGAAATCGCCCAGGGCGCGCTCACCGAAGTAGCCGACGAACTCGCCACCATCCCCGAGATCATCGAAGCCCACGCCACCACCGGCTCCCACGACGTCGTCTGCCGCGTAGCCGCCGCCTCCCACACCCAACTCCAAGACGTCCTCGTCCGCCTCAACCAATCCCCCTCCATCGTCCGCTCCACCAGCGTCATAGCCCTCTCCCCCCTCATCCACCCCCGCACCACCCCCCTCCTCACCACCACCGCCACCCCCACCCCCCGAGCCCCCGCCTACCGCACCCCCTAACCAACCGAAAGATCGCGAAGTCTGCGCCATTTGCCGCAAGTGAGAATCACACATGCCTGTAGATCTCGGTAGGAAAGTGTCGATCTACAGCAAGGCGGACCCTCATGCGATTCTTCGCGGCCACCGTCGTCGCCCTCCTCGCGGCGGTGCTCCCGGCCCCCGTCCCGGCCTCGGCTAACGTCACCGACCTCCGCGTCTCCCTCACCGCGGTCCCCGCCGGATGCGCCACCCCACCGACCCTCACCGGGCTCGTGGAGCTCGAGCGGGACGGCGTCTGGGGGCCGATCGGCTCGATGCCGCAGGTGATGGTCAACATCCAGGGCCGCCCCGTCGACCTTCCCGGCGCGCCCTGGATCGCCTACGCCGCGCTCCCCGCCACCCCCGGCGTCGGCGACTTCTCCTGGCCCGCCCAGATCCAGCGGCCCACCGAGTTCAGGATCACCGCCTACTACGGCGGCCCGTTCCCGCAGGCGTCCGCGGGACCCGTCGTGCTCGAGCCGGGGGCTCACCAGCCGCCCGCGGGCGAGGCGAGCGACCTGCGCGTGTCGGTCGCCGCGAACGCCGCGACGGCGTCGACGCCGCCGACCCTGACCGGGCTTGTCGAGGTGCGGAAGAACGGCGCGTGGGAGCCTGTCCCGTCACCGTCCCTCATGGTCTACGGCCGTCCGGCGGGCGACGCCGAGGCCGCGTGGTCGGTCTATGGGAATGTCGAGTCCGGTCCCGACGGTACCTACGTGTGGAACGGCGCGGGCTGGGGCCCGCAGATGACACTGGAGTTCCACATCGTCGCCCGTTACCCGGAGGGCTTCGCCGCCTTCTCCGAGCTCGTCACCCTTGAGTTGACCGCGAGCTGATGCGCCGGCTGCGGGGGCCTCGTCAGGGTTGGGGGATGGGGGCTTCGGTGGAGGCCAGGGCGCTGAGGGCGAGGCGTTCGTTGCGGGCCAGGTGGTGTTCGATGGCGGCGGCCGCGGTGTCGGGGTCGCGGGTGCGGAAGGCGGCGACGAGTTCGAGGTGGGCCTCGCCGCGGCGGTGGTGCTCGGCCGGGTCGGGGTCAAGCTTGCCGAAGCCGATGCGGATGTAGCGTTCGGCGGCGCGCCAGAGCGTCAGCAGGACGCGGATGTCCCAGGCGCTCGCGGCGGGGGCGAGCAGCGCGAGGTGGAACGTGTGGTGGTCCTCGTAGATGTCGCCCATCGCCTGGGTCTCGTGGCCGAAACCCGCCGCCTCGGCCTGGAGCGCCTCGAGTTCGGCGTCGGTGAGGGCGAGGCAGGAGCGCCGGGCGATCGACGGCTCAAGGACGCGGCGCATCTGGTAGATGCCCTGCAGGTCCTCGAGGTCGAGCGGCGCGACCATGGCGCTGCGGCCGGGACGGTTGTGCACGAGGCCCTCGCCCTCGAGGCTGCGCAGCGCCTCGCGGACCGGGATGAAGCTGACGTCGAGCATTCCCGCGAGCTCGCGCAGCGAGTACTCTCCGCCGGGGGCCAGCCCGCCGGACAGGATCGAGCGCCGCAGTTCCTCGGTGACCTGCTCGACGACCGACCGCGAGGCGATGGGACGCACCGTCGCTCGAGATGAACCCACGTGGATGCGCCGTCCTTCCGATGACCGCTGGAGATATCAACTATAGCGTCTGTCCCTTCAGAGAAGTCTCTGCTATATGTGATAACACTATGCGGAAAGGAGGCGGTTTCATGACGACAGCGACGATCACCCTGACGGAGGGCGACGCGGATCGGCTCGAGGTGCTGCGCGCGGTGCAGGAGAGGGTCCTATGGCTCTCCACCGCGATCGTCGACCACGCCAACCGGGTGCGCCCCAACCCCAGCGGGCTCAAGGTGGGCGGCCACCAGGCGTCCTCGGCCTCGATGGTCTCGATCATGACCGTGCTGTGGTTCGAGCAGCTCACCGCCGCCGACCGGGTCTCGGTCAAGCCGCACGCCTCGCCGGTCCTGCACGCGATCAACTACCTGATCGGCGAGCTCGAGGAGAAGTACCTCACCACCCTGCGCGAGTTCGGCGGCCTGCAGAGCTACCCGAGCCGCGCCAAGGACCCCGACCCGGTGGACTACTCCACGGGCTCGGTCGGCATCGGCGCGACCGCCCCGATCTGGGGCGCGCTGTCGCGCCGCTACCTCGACGCGCGGATCGGCGGCGTCGGCACCGGCCGCCAGTACTCGCTGGTCGGCGACGCCGAGCTCGACGAGGGCGCGGTCTGGGAGGCGATCCTCGACCCGATGGTGGGCGAGCTCGGCGAGGTCTGCTGGATCGTCGACGTCAACCGCCAGTCGCTCGACCGCGTGGTGCCCGAGATCGGGGCGAACCGGCTGCGCGGGATGTTCGAGTCCGCGGGCTGGCAGGTCCTCACCGCCAAGTACGGCGGCCTGCTCGGCGCCCTGTTCGAGCGGCCCGGCGGGCAGGCGCTGCGCCGGCGTCTTGACGAGATGTCGAACCCGGAGTTCCAGCGGCTCATCCGCTGCACGCCCGCGCAGCTGCGCGACCGCCTTCCCGGCGTCGGGCCCGACGCGGCGGAGGTGCGCGCCCTGCTCGACACCCTTGACGACGCGACGGTCCACGCCGCGATCCGCGACCTCGGCGGCCACGACCTCGACGTGCTCAGCCAGACGTTCGAGGCCATCGACGACACCCGCCCGACCGTCATCTTCGCCTACACGGTGAAGGGCTACGGCCTGGCCAGCGAGGGCCACCCGCAGAACCACTCGTCGCTGCTGACCGGCGAGCAGATCGCCGAGCTCGCCGCGCGCGTCGGCGTCTCCCCCGAGCAGCCGTGGGCGAAGTTCGCGGAGGGCTCCCCCGAGTCCCTGCTGTGCGCGCGTACCGCCGCCCGGCTGCGCCGTGCCGCGCCCGAGGTGAAGGCGGTCCCGGCGATCCCGTCGGACATCGGCCGCACGCCGGTCGGCAGGTCGAGCAGCCAGGCCGCGCTCGGCCGCACCCTGCTCGACCTCAGCAGGGCCGCGCCGGACGCGGCGCGCCGGATCGTCACGCTCGCGCCCGACGTCAGCTCGTCCACGAACCTTGGCGGCTGGGTCAACAAGGTCGGCGTCTGGTCGGCCACCGACCGGCACGACTGGTTCGGCGACGACCCGGAAACGATCCTGCACTGGCGGGAGAAGCCGACCGGCCAGCACGTCGAGCTCGGGATCGCCGAGGTGAACCTCGTCGGCCTGCTCGGCGAGCTCGGCGCGACCTGGAGCCGGTGGGGCGAGCCGCTGCTGCCGATCGGCGTCGTCTACGACCCGTTCGTCCAGCGCGCGCTTGAGCCGTGGTCCTTCGGGATCTACGCGGGCGGCCAGTCGATCCTCGTCGGCACCCCGTCCGGCGTCACGCTCGCGCCCGAGGGCGGCGCGCACCAGTCGATCACCACGCCGTCGGTGGGGCTTGAGCAGCCCGGGTGCATCACGTATGAGCCCGCGTTCGCGATCGACGTCGAATGGACGCTGCTCGCCTCGCTCGCCAAGCTCGGCCGTCCCGACGGCACCTCGGCGTACCTGCGGCTGTCCACCCGCCCGGTCGACCAGTCGCTGGCCGACGTGCCCGCCGACCCCGCCGCGCGCGAGCTGCGGCGCAAGCAGGTCGTCGCGGGCGGCTACCTGCTGCGCCGCTGCGAGGGCGCGCCCGCGGTGACGATCGCCGCGATGGGCGCGGTGATGACCGAGGCCCTCGCCGCCGCCGACCGGCTGACCGCCCTTGGCATGCCCGCCGACGTCGTCTGCGTGACGAGCCCCGGACTGCTGTTCGAGGCGCTCAACGAACGCGACTCCGCGGTCCTTGAGGGGGCGTTCCCCGCCCACCGCAAGGCCCCTCTCGTCACCGTCCTCGACGGCCACCCGCACACCCTCGCCTTCCTCGCCGGAATCCACCGGGAGCGGGCGCGTCACCTTGGCGTCACGCGGTTCGGGCAGTCCGGAGACCTTGACGACGTGTACCGCCACCACGGCCTCGACGCCGACAGCGTCGTGGCCGCGGCACTCGACCTGCGCTGAACCGAAAGAGAGACCCATGACCACCGCCCCCTGCCTCATGTGCGCGCTCGAAGACGCGCATGAGGACTCCGTCGTCTTCCGCGATCCCCTGTGGGCCGCGGAGATCGCGCCCGGCTACGACGTCCCCGGATGGTTCGTGCTGCGCGCCCGCAGGCACGCCGAACTGCTGACCGGGCTCGACGACGCCGAGCTCGCCGCGTTCGGGGTGCGCGCCAGGAACCTGACGGCGGCCGTCACCGCGGCCACCGGCGCGCCCGCCACGTACCTGATGGCGTTCGGCGAGAACCACCGGCACTTCCACGTGCTGATCAGCGCGCGCGGCGAGGACGTCCCGCCCGAGCTGCGGGGCGGCAACATCCTCAAGCTCCGCGAGTCGCGGCTCGACCCCGCCGCGTCGCTCGCGCTGCTCCCCGCGGTCCGCGACGCCTACCGGCAGCTCATCCCCGCCTGAACCCGATCTTCTCGACAATTCGTTCGAAGTACCCGCTCGAACGAATCCCCGGCTTGCTGTTATCAAATATAGCTACTACCTTGTGCAGTGGGTCACACCGTGGTCCCGCCGCCGACATCGCAGTCCCCACCAGGAGGTTCCCGATGGCCACCCCGAAATTCGCTCACGTCGTCCTCCAGACCGGTCAGCCCACCGAGATGCGCGACTGGTACTGCACGGTTCTCGACGGGCACACCGTCTACCAGGACCAGGCGCTGTGCTTCATCACCTTCGATGAGGAGCACCACCGGATCGCGCTGCTCACCCCGCCGATGCCGCTGGAGCGCAAGAGCCCGACCACCGCGGCGATGCACCACGTCGCCTACACCTTCGCCGACATCGACGAGCTGCTCGACCGGTACGTACTGCTCCGCGACAAGGGCATCACGCCCGCGGTATGCATCGCCCACGGCGTCACCACGTCGATGTACTACCGCGACCCCGACGGCAACTTCGTGGAGATGCAGATCGACAACTTCGCCGAGCCCGACGACGCGACCGGCTACATGAACGGCCCCGAGTACGCCGGCGACTCCGTCGGCCCGGCGTTCGACCCCGAGCGCCTGCTCGCCGCCCGCGCCGCCGGCGCGTCGGTCGAGGAGCTCACCGGCCGCGCCTGGTCCATCGAGCAGAACCTCCCGGCTCCCATGGGCGTCCTCCTCGGCGCCTGACCCTGCCCCTGGCTCGCGGAGCCCCGGGGCACGGCAGGTGACGGGGCCGGGTGCGGCGCGGTGCCGCCCCCGGCCCGTCTGGCTTGCGGTTTGTCGTGACTCATGTGATTTGTCGTCGTTTATAAGGAGAATTGTCATGCGTATCGCCAATGTGGGGGGACGGCTCTCCCTTATCGACGCCGACGGCCGGGCTGTCGATGTGGAGCGTGCCAGCGGTGGTGCGTTCGGCTCGGACCCGCAGGCCGTGTACGGCGACTGGGCGCGGTTCCGCGAGTGGGCCGCCACCGCGACCCTGCCCGAGGGCGAGGCGTTCGAGGTCGACGCGCTCGGCGCGCCCGCCCCCGCGCCGCGTCAGGTCATCGCGGTGGGCCTCAACTACAGCGACCACGCCAAGGAGGCGGGTCTCGGGGTGCCCGAGGGCCTGCCGCCGCTGTTCACCAAGTTCGCCAGCAGCATCACCGGCCCGGTCACCCAGGTGCGGCTGCCCGAGGGCGGGAACACCGACTGGGAGGTCGAGCTCGTCGTCGTCATCGGCAAGGAGGCGCGCGACGTCAGCGAGGACCGGGCCTGGGAGTACGTCGCCGGGCTCACCGCCGGGCAGGACATCTCCGAGCGCATCACCCAGCTCGCCGGGCAGGCGCCCCAGTTCAGCCTCGGCAAGTCCTTCCCCGGCTTCACGCCGACCGGCCCGTGGCTGGTGACGCCCGACGAGTTCGCCGACCCCGACGACGTCGAGCTGTCCTGCGCGGTCAACGGCGAAGAGATGCAGAAGAGCCGCACCTCGAACCTGATCTTCCCGGTCCCCACGCTCATCGCGAAGCTCTCGGCGATCATCCCGCTGCTGCCCGGCGACATCCTGTTCACCGGCACCCCGGCCGGCGTCGGCCTGGGCCGCGACCCCCAGCTCTTCCTCGCCGACGGCGACGTGCTCGTCAGCCGCATCGAGGGCATCGGCGAACTCCGCCAGACCTTCACCGCCTGACCCCCACAGCACCCGACCAAGGCCCATCCCGCCGCGGTCTCCCCGAAAGGCCCCGACGGCACACCCTCGCCGCCGGGGCCTTCGCCCCCACCCCCAACCCCCACCCAACCCCCACCCGACTCCACCCGACTCCACCCGACCCCCACACCTCACCCCACAGCCCACATAGCAAGCGCCCACGTAGGACCCACACAGTGAGCCGCACGCGAGCGCGCACGGCGAGTTCGCGCAGCGAGCCCGCACGGCTATCTCGTACGGCGAGCCCGCACGGCTATCTCGTACGGCGAGCCCGCGCAGCTAGTTCGCCCAGCGAGCCCCCGAATGGCGAGCCCGTGCGGCGAGTTCGCGCCGCGAGCCCGTATGGCGAGACCGCACGGCTAGTTCGCGGCGAGCCCGCACGGCGAACGCACGCGGTGAGCCCGTGCGGCGAGTTCGCACGGCGAGCCCACACGCCGGGTTCGCACGGCGAACGCACCAGCGAGCCCACGCGGTGAGCCCATATGGCGAGGCCGTGCGGCTAGTTCGGGGCGAGCCCGCGCGGAGAACGCACACAGCGAGCCCGTGCGGGGAGCGCACGCGGCGAGTTCGTACGGCGAGCCCGCGCGCTGGGTTCGTGCGGGGAGCGCACGCAGTTAGCCCGCACGGTGGGTTCGCGCAGCGAGCCGCGCGCGGTGAGCGCGTGCGGGGAGTTTGCGCGGTGGGTGCATGCGGCGGGCCCGCTCGGCGGGTTCGCACGGCGGGTGTGGGGGGTGGGTGGGGTGGGGAGGTGGGGTGACCGGCCGGGGGAGTGGGGTGGGCCCGGCCGGTCTGGGGGTTGGTTCGTGGGTCAGGCGGAGGTGGGGGTGGTGCAGGTGTAGGCGAAGGCGAGCTGCTTGAGGTGGATGGAGGCGCCGAGAAGGTGGTGGTCCAGGGAGTGGCCTACTCGGGGGGCGATCTCGGAGGTGGCGCCGGCGCCGTCGGCGAAGTACTCGATGAAGTCGGCGAGGGCGGCGGGCGAGGTGTCCCAGAGGGCGTCGAACTCCGCGAGGAAGTTCTGGACGGGGGCCTCGACCTGGGCGGCGACCTTGGCGAGCCGCTCGCGGGCCCAGACGGGCGCGCGCTTCAACTCGATCATCGGGGTGAGCGCGTAGGTCGTGTGCGCCGCCTTGCGCGCCTCCTCGCTGAAGGTCCCCTCGGGGCCGAACATGACGGCGTCGCGCTCGGGCACCGGAAGGTCGATCATCCCGGTGACGGGGATCGCGCCGAGCTGCTCGGACGCGCCGCCCGCCGGGATCCGCGCGCCCATGCCGGAGACCGTGACGCCGAGCAGGTTCCACACGGGGCGGCGCGCGGCCACCTCGAGCGCGATCATGCCGCCGATGGAGTGCCCGACGAGGACGACGCCGCTCGCGCCGAGCTCGGCGACCTTCTGCCTGATGACGGCGTCGAGGATCTCGGCCTGCCGCGCGAAGTCGTTCTCCTCGTCCTCGAGGGTGCCGCTGCCGCCGTATCCGGGACGGTCGATCGTGAGGACGGGGAAGCCGCTGCGCAGGGCGATGTCGATGAAGGAGCCGAGCGGTCCGCCCGCGACTCCGAAATAGGCGCTGGTGTAAGTGCCGCCGTGAAGGCAGACGAGCAAGGGCATGGCCGCCTCGAAGCCGGGCCGATGGAAACTCGTCGCCACCGGAATGTCGTCGACGACGATGACTCGCTCTTCCATGGAGATCTCCTGACTGTGCGGATCGGGGGTGGGGGTACTGGTGACCCGCTGACACCTGCTGTAAGTTAACAGATATATGTGATAACAGCTAGAGAGGAGCTCGAGAGATCGTACTCTCGAGAGCTGTGACCGGAGAATGAGGAACCAATGACAGTAGCCGACGCGCTGCCCCACCACGTCCCCGTATTGATCGCGGGCGCCGGTCCCGTCGGCCTCGCCGTCGCCATGGAACTCGAGTTCCACGGCGTCGAGTGCCTTGTGGTCGAGCCGAGGGGCGCGGTCTCGTGGCTGCGGCCGCGCGCGAAGACCACCTCCACCCGCACGATGGAGCATTTCCGCCGCTGGGGGCTCGCCGAGGCGCTGCGCAAGGGCGCGCCGCTGCCGGTCAGCTGGTCGGACGAGGCGGTGTTCTGCACGAGCCTCACCGGCCGGGAGATCACCCGTTTCACCGGCTGCCTCGGCCTCGACCTGACCGGCTCCGACCTCGCCGCCGAGCCCGGCCAGCAGGTGCCGCAGCCGGTGGTCGAGGACCTCATGCGCCAGACGGTCGGGCCACGTCTGGCCACCGGCTACCGGGTGAACACCGTCGCGCAGGACGCCGACGGCGCCACCGTCGAGGTCATCGACGAGCAGGGCGTGAGCCACACGGTCCGGGCGGACTACGTGGTGGGGTGCGAGGGCGGCCGCAGCGTGGTGCGCGCGGCGCTCGGCGCGAAGTACGAGGGCGTGGACACCAGCCGGCCGAACCTGAGCATCGTGTTCCGCGCGCCCGAGCTGGCCGAGCACGTCGCGTTCGGGCCGGCCGTCCACTACTGGGTGCTCAACCCCGACCAGCCGGGACTCATCGGACGGTTGGACCTCGACGACACATGGTGGTGCATCGCCCAGGGCGTGGAGCCGGAGACCTGCCCGCTCACCCCCGCCGAGCTCGTCCACGCCGTCACCGGCGCGGACGTCGAGGTGGAGATCCTCGCGACCGACGCCTGGCGCGCCAGGATGCTGCTGGCCAGCGAGTACGGCCACGGCCGCCTGTTCATCGCGGGCGACGCCGCGCACCAGAACCCGCCGTGGGGCGGCCACGGGTTCAACACCGGCATCGGCGACGCCGTCAACCTCGGCTGGAAACTCGCCGCGGTCGTCAACGGGTGGGCCCCCGCGGAGCTGCTCGAGAGCTACGGGGCCGAGCGCAGGCCGATCGCGGCGCAGACGATCGACGAGGCCGCGCAGAACATGAGCACCCTCGCGCCCGAACTGTCCGACCCGAGGCTTTTCGGGTCCGACGCGGAGTTCCAGGAGGCGGTGCCCGCGGTCGCGGCGGCGGTGCAGACCTCCAAGGCGCAGGAGTTCCACAGCCTTCCGCTGACGCTCGGCTACCACTACGCGGGCTCCCCGATCGTGGCCGACGAGCCGGGCGCGGCGACGCCGTCGGAGGACAGGGTGTACCGGCCGACGGCCGCGCCGGGGCACCGGTTGCCGCACCGCTGGCTCGCCGAGGGCGACTCGCTGTACGACCGCCTCGGTCCCGAGTTCACCCTCGTGGGCGACCTGTCGTCGCCGGAGGCGGCGAGCCTGCTCGACGCGGCGCGCGCGGCCTCGGTCCCGGTGGCCGAGCTCGATCTGCGCGGCCCCGAGTGGGTCGAGCTGTTCGGCGCTCCGCTCGTCCTGGTCAGGCCGGACCAGCACGTCGCCTGGCGCGGTTCGGACGTGCCGGACGCCGCCGCGATCGTCCGCAGGGCGGTCGGGGCGGCCTAGGCCGCCGTGGGGTTCCGCCCGGGGATTCTCCGGGCGGCACACCCTTGCTGTTATCAAATATAGCTGCTACTTTTCCGGTGTCGCCCCGGGGTCTCCCCGGGGAACACCGCATGATTGGTTTCCGCACGGCAGCCCAATCCCCCGCTGTCGCGCGAACGTCTCACCCACCCCCGCGGTATCGAAATTCCCAGGAGCGTCGCGACGCGCACCGGAATTGCCGCGCGCGCTCGGCGGGACTCCTTTCCATGCATTAAGGAGATTCGCCGTTCCTTTCCGGGACTCTACTCGGAAAGGGCGAGGACGTCGGCAAAACCGTCCGCCCCCACGAAAGGCATCGCGATGTGCGTCAACGAATGGATCCGACGCGACTTCGCCATGCCCGCCGCCGTCGCCGGCACCGCCGTCGCGACCGCCTCCGCGCCCGTCGCGGCGGTGGCGCGCGCCCGCGCGCGGCGGATTCCCGCGCCGAGGGTCGCGCTCACCAACGTCAGGGTCTTCGACGGCAACGGGCTGACCGGTCCCCGCACCGTCGTCATCGACCACGGGGTGATCGGGCTCAGCGCCGTCGGCGCGCGGAAGGTCGACTGCGGCGGCGCGGTCCTGCTGCCCGGCCTGATCGACTCCCACGTCCACGTACGCGACATGACGGCCCTCGATGCGCTCGCCGCGCACGGCGTCACGACCGCGTTGGACATGGCGAGCTTCCCGGCGGGCGCGCTCACCCCGCTGCGCGGCATTCCCGGGCTGACCGACCTTCGCAGCGCGGGCACCCCCGCCGTCGCGCCGGGCAGCCCGCAGAGCGGCCTGCCGACGTTCCCGCAGTCCGGCGTCGTCATCGGCCCCGAGCAGGCCGACGCGTTCGTCGCCGCGCGGCTCGCCGAGCACGCGGATCACATCAAGATCATCGTTGACGACTCCGGCCTCGACCAGGCGACCGTCACCGCGCTCACCGAGGCCGCGCAACGCCTCGGCAGGCTCGTCATGGCGCACGCGACGACCGCCACGGCCGTCGACCGCGCCCTCACCGCGGGCGTCGACATGATCCACCACGTGCCGCTCGACGCGCCCGTCACCGCCGCGACCGCCGCGCGTTACGTGCGCGGCGCGACCGCCGCCGTGCCCACGCTGACGATGATGGAGGGCTTCGCCGGGCTCGGCGTCCCCGGCCACGCCTACGCGTCCGCGCGGGCGGGCGTCGCGGCGCTGCACAAGGCCGGCGCGCTGATCCTCGCGGGCACCGACGCCAACGCGACGCCCGGCATCCCGGTGCACCCGCCCTTCGGCGCGAGCCTGCACCGGGAACTCGAACTGCTCGTGGACGCCGGGCTCAGCACCGTCGAGGCGCTGCGCGCGGCGACGGCCTCGCCCGCGCGGGCGTTCCGCCTGTACGACCGCGGCGCGATCCGCCCCGGCAACCGTGCCGACCTCGTGCTCGTCGACGGCGATCCCGTCGCCGACATCCGCGCGACCCGTGCCGTCCAGCGCGTCTGGATCGGCGGGGTGGCGCACTCCTGAGGCCGCTGCCGCCGCCCGGCCATCTCCCGGGCGGCGGCGGCCGACGGTTCCGCGCCCGTCCCGGCGGGCGCGGGGCCGGGGGGCCCCGGCCGCCCCCGGGCGGCCCCCCCCCG